>JANMLQ010000310.1:0-11088 GCA_031372635.1 Akkermansiaceae bacterium
GGCGAGGAAGCAGCGAACCGCGACTTCATCCTTCGTTGGAAACTCGGCGGCAATCGCGTGGATGCCGGGCTACTGCTTCACAAGGGGGAAAAGAAGAATCATTTCCTACTCCACATCGAACCACCCGCCCGCGTGGATGCCGCGCAAGTGCCACCGCGTGACTACGTGATGGTGCTGGATGTCTCCGGCTCGATGCGCGGCTTTCCGTTAGACACCGCGAAGAGTCTGCTGCGCGATCTGGTGGGCGGATTGAAACCCGGCGACACTTTCAACGTCGTCTGCTTCGCAACCGGCAGCGGCCTTCTATCCGAAACTCCGCTGCCCGCAAACGAAGCGAATCTCGATCTCGCGAAACGTTTCATCGATGGCCAGCAAGGCGGCGGCGGCACCGAACTCGCAGCCGCTTTGCAACGCACGCTCGCACTCCCCGGCGGCGATGACCGTTCGCGCACGATCCTACTCATCACCGATGGCTACATCACTGCGGATGCCGAGGTCCGGGATCTCATCCGCAGCCGCATCGGCTCGGCGAATCTCTTCGCATTCGGCATCGGCTCCGCAGTGAACCGCGAGCTGATAGAGTCCACCGCCCGAGCTGGCGGCGGAGAACCCGTCATCGTCACCACCAGCGAGGAAGCGAAGAGCGCGGCGAAACGTTTCCTCACCCAAGTCTCGAATCCGGTATTGGCAAAAGTCCGCATCGAAGCGGAAGGCGTCTCCATCGCTGATCTCGAACCCGCGCAGTATCCTGATGTCTTCGCATCACGCCCGCTCGTCATCAATGGCACTTGGTCCGGCGAAACTGCGGGCGTCATCATCGTCCGTGGCATCGGCGGCAATGGTGCGGCATTTGAAAAGCGCATCGACATGGCGGAGGCCGCGCGGAGATGCGGGCTGGACCATCCCGCGTTGCCCGTGCTGTGGGCGCGCGAGCGAGTGCGGCATCTAGCAGAACTGCCCACCCGCAATGACGAAACCATCCGCGAGATCACCGCGCTCGGACTCGGCCACTCGCTGCTCACGCCCTACACCTCGTTTGTCGCCATCGACGAAACGCCGCGCCAGCTCGATCAAGTCGCACAAACCGTCAAGCAGCCGCTGCCACTGCCACAAGGAGTCACGCAGTCTGCCATAGGCGGCACGTCTGCCACACCGATGGTGCAAAGCGGCTCCGTTCCCGAGCCGGGAGCTATCGGTTTGATCTCGCTGCTAGTGGTCCTGCTCGCACTGCAACGCCAACGCTGAACGCCGCATCATGCACCACTCCATGCCACTGCAAACGGAAATCCTGACCCGCACGGACCACCCGTCGCGTTTCGGAAAAATTCCAAGCTGGTGCATGCTCGCGGTGGCATTCCTGCCGGTGATCGTTTGGTTTGTGAAACGCCTCGATGATGGCAGTGACGAGCCTTTGGGACTGCTACCACTTGCGCTCGCGCTGCTGCTCGCCTGGCGGGATCGCAGCTCGCTGGGAATATGGAGAAGGGGATTGCATCCCCTTTCAAAGCTCACAACCGGCACAAATGCACACACTCTAGGAGCCATCGCCGTCTTTCTTTCCGTAGTCACCATCGGCACCTTGCCACCCATGCTGCGTGCGGCACTTGCCATCGCAGGCGCAAGCGCATGGTTCGGCCTGCATCGTCGGCCCGGCTTGTTAGGACTGCTACTGCTCTCGCTGCCGGTCGTTGCCTCGTTGCAGTTTTATCTCGGTTATCCACTGCGTCTTGCTGCCGCCACCGGAGCAGTGCGGCTACTGGAGCTAGGTGGCATCGTCGTTTCCGCAAACGGTGTGAACGTCAGCATCGGCGGCATGGACATCGCCGTGGACCCGGCGTGCAGCGGCATCCGCATGCTGTGGCACGCGCTGGCCGCAGCGATGGCGCTAGCGGCGATCCACCGTGTGTCCTGGCGCGGCACGCTGGTAGGAGCAACGATGGCGTTTCTGTTAGTCGTTCCTGCGAATGCAATTCGCGCGGCATGGCTGGCCTTGGAGGAATCCGGCCGCGTGCATGGATCAGGGATCAGCCATGGCGGCATCGGCCTCATCTGCTTCGGGGTGGTGCTCATTCCGCTATGGCTTGTGATGTCCCGCAGAGCAAGACCACGGCATGCGGAGGAAACGCCCGCCCCGCCGCGCACGGTGGACCGCTTCGTTCTGTTAGCCGCTGCGCTGCTCGCACCGCTGCTGATGCTGCGGAATCCAGAACCCGCGCTGCCGTTTCCCACCGCGCCACCGCCTGCGGACTTCACGTTCAACGGACTCACACTGCCACTCGTTTCCCTGCCGCATTCCGCTGAGGAAGCCGCCTTCGCGGTATCGTTTCCCGGCTCTCTCTCCAGTCACAAGTGGGGCGATGGCCAAGTGATCCTGCGCCGCGTAACCACCGCCACCCGCAAGCTTCATCCATCACGAGACTGCCTGCGTGCGGCGGGTTATCAGACCACGGAATCCGTCACCGTGCGCGGCGCGGATCGCCATGCATGGTCACGTTTCACCGCCACGCGTGGGGAAATCCGACTCATCATTCACGAACGCATCATCAGCGAGCAGGACGGCAGTTCATGGAATGATGTCACCGCTTGGTATTGGTCCGCCCTGCGCCACCCGCTCAACGGCCCATGGCGCGCGGAGACCGTGATCTCGCGGTGATTCGCCCTTTGTGTTTCTTTGCCTAACACTTGAAAGCGAGAATGCAGGAAAACTCTCCGAACTCTGTTCACTTCTAACGGGACTGATAAGTTCATTTCCACATCAAGGATCACACCGGCACGTCCATGGCGGGATTGTTCTCATCTCGTGGCTACGGAGCGGAGGATGTGGTTCTGATCTATCAGCCGCGCGACCCACGACCGCTATGCTCCTGACAAACGCAATCCTTACAACGAGATCGAATGCTCGGATGGCTGTGATCGCAGCCGAGGTGCAACATGGTGTGATTCGTTTCAGCAAACCTCTCGAACTCGCGGAAGGCGGCGCGCCACTGCGCATCGGGTGATTTTCAAGCCGACACGATGCCGGGAAAATCGGTGATGCGTTGGAGTTTCACGCCGTAGAGCGCGGCGATCTCCGGCGCGTCGGACGCCTGATAGACATCGCGGTAATAGATTTCCCGGATGCCGTAGGCGCAGAGCGTCTGCATGCATGCGGTGCAAGGCATGGTGGTGGTGGCGACGATCTTGGCCTCGCCACGGCGGAAGAGGCTGCAAAGGTTCACTTCGGCGTGTAGCATGAATTTCTGGCGGCTCTCGCGATCATCCCAGAAGCCTGCGGGCGGATCGAAGCCGGGGGCGAGGCCGTTGTAAGCGGTGCCGATGACGCGGTTGTCGTGATCGAGCGCGGCGGCTCCGACTTTCCGATAAGGATCTTCCGAGCGCAGACTGGCTACATGGGCGAGGGCCATCGCATACTGGGGAATCGTGAGGCGTTCGGCGGACATGCGCGGAGCTTGGCGGGGACGTGAGGATTGCGGAATCCAAAATTTCAGCGGCTGAGGTCAGGGCAAAGAAGCTAGGGATTTTTCAACCGCGAATTGACGCGAATGCACGCGAATGAAGAGGGGCTTTGAAAAAACCAGTTACTGAGAGTCGGGTTCTCAAAATTCGCGTCCATTCGCGGTTGAGTTTGCGCTTTGTTCAGGGCTGCGCATCGGTCAGTTTGCGCGGGTGGATCGGAATCGTTCGGGAGTGCTGGCGGCCATTACGGCTTTTTTCCTGTGGGGGGTGCTGCCGGTTTTCTGGAAGCTGATCGATTTCCTGCCGCCGTCTTCGATCGTGGCGCAGCGCACGCTGTGGTCGCTACTGATACTGGTGGTGATTCTCTGCTGGCGGTGCGAATGGCCGTTGCTGTTAGATCGGCTGCGCACGCCCCGACTTGTGGCGTGGCTGCTGCTGTCAGGTGCGCTGTTGGCATCGAACTGGCTGCTCTACGTCTGGGCTACTCTCAACGACCGCATCCTCGAAGGCGCACTCGGTTATTATCTGAACCCGTTTTTTAACATGCTCTTCGGCGTGCTGTGGTTCGGTGAAAAGCACACGCGCGCGCAGATGGCGGCGATCGCGCTGGCACTGTGCGGCGTGGCGTTTCAGATTCCTGCGGTGGGGCGATTCCCATGGGTGGCGCTCACACTGGCAGTGACTTTCTCGCTCTATGCGGTGGTGAAAAAACGCTCGCTGCCGGGAGCACGCATCGGTCTGACGGCGGAAACCTGTCTGTTAGCTCCGATTGCTCTTGGTTGGTTGGTTTTTACCTCGGCATCGCCCGCTGCGGCATTCGGCGGAACGTGGCATCACGCGGCACTGGTGGCGGGCACTGGAGTGGCGACTACGCTGCCGCTGGTTTTCTTCGGCCATGCGGCGGGCACGATCCGCTTGAGCACGCTGGGCATCCTGCAATTCATCGGGCCGACGTTGCAGTTTTTTATCGGTTGGAAACTCTTCGATGAGGTGATGACCGGCCAACGCTTGCTGTCATTCGCGCTGATCTGGCTGGCCATCGGCATCTACGCGACGGATGCGCTGCGTGGGGGAAGATCGAGGATTGTGGATTGAGGATTGTGGATGGAACAAAGGAGCGACCCGAAATTTCCACACCGGGCTTGCCGCCGGTGAGCGGGGCGTTTACCCAAAGGAATGCTAGATGAAGTTCGTGCGCTGTTGATTCTCCAAGACCGTGACCGCCGCCTGATGGCACTGGCGAAAGACCTCGAAAAACTCCCGCAGGATGAGGCCCGTGCAAAAGCCAAACTCGCGGGTGATGAAGCCGCAGTGACCAAGGCGCATGATGCGGTGCTCGAAACCGAGCTGCGCCTCAAACGCCTCGAATTGGACGCCGGCACGCGCAAGAACACCATTGTGCGCCTCAAGACCCAGCAGTTTGAAACCCGTAAGAACGAGGAGTATCAGGCCATCGGTCATGAAATCACCCGCTACGAGAAGGAGGTGGATCAGCTTGAAACCAACGAGCTGGAACTGATGGAGGAGATTGATGCCAAGCGGGCCGTGCAGAAGACGGCCGAAGCAGCGCGCGCCCACACCCGCACGCTGGTGGAGGAGGATTTGGAGTCGATCCGCAAGCGTTTCGCAAAGACGGAGGCGGAGATCAAGGAAGTCACTTCGGAGCGGGACGGCCACGCTGCGGCGATCCCGGAATCCACTCTGCCTCTCTATCAGCGGCTGATGAAAACCAAGGCTGGCCTGGCGATCGCGCCATTGCAGGATGGCAAGTGCGGCGGTTGCCACATGAAGCTCATCGCCTCCACGGTGGCGGCGGTGCGCACCGGCAAGGAACTCGCGCGTTGCGAGGACTGCGGGCGCATCCTTTACGACGCGGAATGAATCAGTTATCGTGGAACTCCTTGCGGCGTTCTTCGAGCACTACCAGCCAGTTCATCATGGTAATCGGCGGCAGTTCCGCCGGGTGAGTGATGGGGCGGAGATTGATAGTGATACGGTCCGCTGTGATCGCGGCACCGCTCATGTTCTTGGAATCCAGCGGACGGATGGGGGTGGCGGCGGTATCACTGGCCAGCGAACCTACTTGGCCGCCCATTTTTACCGCGAAGGGATCCACATCCACACCGTAGCGTTTCTCTGGAGTGAAGAGTGAGAAGGGCGGGTAAAACACACCGGAAGCAGGCGTGTAGCCGCTGGGCGGCGTGGCGGCGACGATGTTGAAATCATCCCCGATGTAGGTGCGGAAGTTGGTCACGAGCGAGAAGCCCTTTGGAAAGGAGGTGAGGTCTGCGCACTCCTGAAGAATCAGACCGTAGTCCAGATCCGTGCAAGGGATGGCGGGCTTGGTGATGTTGATGCTGCCAGTGGCCGTAGTGTAGTCGGCGTTGACGACGAGTGAGTGATTCACCGCCGTAGTGTCTGCGTTGAGAGAGGCGAGGAATTTGGTGAAACGCTGCGGATAGACGGCGAGGCAGAGTTTCCCGGAGGCCATGGTCTTCACCTCAAAGGGATAACTCGGCTTGTAATAGCCGGATTTAAGAGTGCCGAAGGCCGGATCTCCGAAACGGGCGTTGTTGAAGGTGACGGAGCCGGTCACTCCGGTCTGATAGGCGTAGGCACCGGTCTTGCCGTAGGCCACATCCACGACAGCGGAGCCGAAGTTGTAGGTTTGGTTCTCGTCGCAGGCAAAGAGGTATCCCGGCGGCAGTCCGGTGAAGCCGCTGGAGGTCAGGTTGATCGTGAGGTTCTGGCGCACGCCGCCTTTCAGATACGAGAAGCGCAGGGTGGTGGGCGTCTTGTTAGTGGTACTCGCCACCTGGGTGATGTCTAGGCGCATCGCGCACTGCAGGGCACCGATCGAGTAGTTGTTCCAAGTGGTGGTGGAGAGGGTGTTGGTCTCCGCTGTGTGGGCCAGTCGGTCGAAGTAATCGGCGCCGCGGTTGATCGGGACGAAGGCCACCTTGCCGCTCTCCGAGGCGAGCGAGACCGGGAAGAAGTCGCCCTGAGTGAGTTGATAGGCCTCACGGGTGCCGGGAGTGAAGGGATTGTTTCCAGAGAACGACTGGCCGCCAATGGTCGAAGTGGTGGACAGGGTCATACCGCGGCGGCTGGAGAGCGAGGTGAACGCTGTGGAGCCTTCCACCTCCGCCTTGCCAGCGAAAACACCGCCCGCGATGGACACGTTCTGCCAGGCATCTCCAGAGGCGTATTTGCCGAGCGACATGAACGAGGAGGCGGAAATCGCAAGCTGGGACGGCACCTCGTAAATCGAAAGCACGAAATCACGCGACGGGCGGGTCACCTTGGTCAGCGAGGTGTCATTGCCAGCGATGTTCATCGTGAACGCCCACCAGTTGCGCTTGGCAACGAATGGGTCGCCCGGCTTCGCATAGCCGAAGTTGATCCGCGGGTAGGTAAGCAGATTGAAGTTCGGGTAGGTGCCGACCGGCAGGCCGACGCCGCCTTGGGCGAGTGTGCCGTAGTATTTATCATTGGAAATGATTGGATAAACCGGATCACGTGAGTTGATGGTGGAACTAACGGAGGAGAGTGGCACCGGGAAACCTGCTGCAAAGCTGCTGTTGATGCCGGCAGAAGCATAACCGCCTTCAACGTCTTGATTCAATCCGCCGATCTTGGTGAAGATCAGGTTTGGCGAGGCGAGCGCAGAATCACCGGCGTTACCGAGTTTGGCGTTGGGGATATTGAGAGTGCCCAACAGGTCGCTCGAGATTGAGGTTCTGGCATTCGCCAAGACCAGTGCATCGGTGAAGATGCTCTTCCAGCGCATCGGGGTACTGGCGGTAGTGCTGGCATTGGAGCCGCTCTGCATGGCGCGGATGGAGCGATTCGGGGTGATGGCGACGATGGATCGCAGGATTGCATCTTCTTTCTCGCTGTAGTCCAGCCTGAGCTGAACACTTGCCTGCACGCGCTGAGCGGAGACCGCGCGCTGATAGGTGAGCACCATCAGCACGGTGAGAATGAGGCCCGTGGAAAGCACGAGCACGTAGGAGACGAAGCCGGCGTTCCGGCGTCTGGAGGATGAGGTTTTCATAACTGCATGGTTCCGGAGTAGGTGATCTGCTCGCCCGCCGGACCGGTGAGAATCATGCGCAACACGCCCTGATCCATGGTGAACTGGATGTTGGTCGGCTTGCTGGTGACGGCCCACTGCGGCGTGCCGAGCACTCCGCTGACGGGTACGATGTAGTAATAAAGCGCCAACCCGGTGCCGCGGTTTTCAAACGAAAGGATTGAAGCCCGCATCGTCCCGTCCGGCTGGCGGAAGTTCAGCACCACCACTGGCGAGGCCGTGGTCCGCGGGTTGGCACCGGAGAGCGCATCCGCCACGGTGTCATGCAGGCGGAAACGGTCGGCCTTGCCGATGAGTTTACTCACATACATGCTGATGACGGGAGCTTCCTCGGTGAGGAAGTTCTGAGTCTGATAGAGTTTGAGGAAGGCGAGTTGCTGGTTGAAGATCGCGAGCACCATCGAGCCGGTGAGAAGGCCCATGGTCATGGCGACCGCGAGTTCTATGAGGGTGAAACCCCGGCGTAGTGGGTGCGGGAGGCGTTTCATTGGGAGCGGAGCACGGTGCGGGATTTGAGATAGCTGCGGCTGCCGATCGTGTAGGAGATCACGCTCTGGACCTCCCAGATTTTCATGGCGGCTGGGTTGGTGGCCAAGGTGCCGGTGCCACCGTCGATCGGGTAGTTTCCGGAGTCCGCGACGCGGGTTCTCGTCAATGTGCCGGTGACGGGGCGGTTTCCAGGCAGCCGCCCGATTTCCACCGTTGTGGTGCTGACTGTGGGATAGGCGGGCCACGGTGAGTTAGCAGCGAGCAGGTTTTCAAAGGGGATGCGCTCGGCGTAGGATCGCTCGTAGGTCAGATAGGCGTCCGTGAGCGACTGCTGCAGAACCCATTGCCGGGGGCTGAGGATGTTGAGGGAGAGCTTCAGCAGGACGATGCCAAGCACCGTGAGGATGGAAAGCGCCAGCATCGTCTCGATGAGCAGCATGCCGCAGTGGCGTGATCGCGCCTTGCGGAAACGCCCGAAAAGCCGAAAACTGCGGCCATGCGCCGCTACTTCAGAATCTTGGCCGGAATCGCACTGCTCGTTCTGGCAGCGGGTTCCGCCGCCGCGCAGGCTATCCTGGAGCCTCCCTTCGGCCTGCATTGGGGTGACTCTCCGGAGAAGTTGATTGTTTGGGCTTCCCGACATTCGCTGGACGTTACCATCTCGCTTCCTGGGGATCAACCCGGATTGCGGGTGGTGAAAATCGAGCCGCGCATGGGTTTCCTGCCCGAGAGCAAAGCGGGCGCAGTGGAGGGGCGCTTCCTCGGCGGCAAACTTTACGAAATGACGGTCCATTACATTGACCGGGAAGCCTCTGCGGATGTCATGGCCACGCGCTTCGAGGAACTGCGCAGGCAGGTGGCCCAGGAACACGGCGCGCTGCTGGCGAACCAGACCGAGCGATCGGTCGAGGACCAGTTCGTGACGCGGAAGCAATCGTTTCATCGGGAGCCTGTCAAAGGGTTGTTCCTCCTGATCGCGTTCACCGAGGTGGAGGATTTGTTGCGGAAATCTAAGGATGCGCGTTTTTCTCTGATCTATCGGAATGACAACTTCAGGAAGGAACTACTGGTGGAACTGAAGAAACCATAACTCACTCGATGGTGGTGAAGGTGCCGTTCAATTCGATGGTTCTATCCACATCGAAGCTTACGAAGGCGAGGCGATCCGTGCCGAAAGGAGTGACCGTCAGCAACTCCATGGTCCAACGCCCGTCTGAGTCGATGACTTTCTCGTAGTTATTTGCAATCAGCACGCGGTTCACTGGCAGGCTTTCGTTAATAACGAGGGATGAACCAGGAACCACTGTGCCCGACGTTCCGAGAGCCGGGTTACCCTTGTAAACCTGGGCATAGGTGGTCGAGTTTGGATACAGGTCACTGAGCGTGAAGGTGATTGGCGGCATGGTCATGCGGAACATCTGGTTCTGGGCAATTCCCGAGATCGTTCCACCCGCCACCGGCCAGATCTGGAGGAACTGGGATGCCAACTGGGACTCCGGAGCCTGATAGTCCTCCAACGAGAAAACCGAAAACCGCTCTTCTCCTCGGACTTTGGACCGGTCCGCGCCGGGTATCGAAGTGAGAAGAAAAGTCAGTGTCTGGGTACCGTTGGCGATGATCGTGGATTGGGATAGCAGAGTGGCCTGGGTGCGGTCGATGCTGACCCCCGTGCCACCGACACCGTAAGACTGTACGTGGCGCAGGAACTTGACGCTTTTCGAGGGTTCCGGGTCCGTCGCGCCGGACAAGAGTCCGCTAATCGTCACATCAACATAAAACGGGCGGTCCGCGCGGGTTCTTCGGATGGTGGTGTATGGATCTTCCGAGCGGATCGCAACCGTAGCCATGGGGATGTAGGTTCCAACATAAGCGGTATCGAGAAGATAGTTCGTCAGCGGCGTGTTCTTGACGGTCCACAGGTCGAAGCGTGCTCCACCGGGATCAATGGCAAGCTGCGAGAGTTGCGAACCGGCAGCCGCGACCGTGGCGTCCCATTGCACGCCTGAAGGAAACTGCACCTGACGGATGAAGTTCGTGTAAGTGACGATCTCTGCAGCTTTGCATGGAACGATGACACCGAGAAAGGCAATGATGGCAAATGTGGTTTTCATGATTAGGATTTCGGGTTCTTGTTTTGCGTGGTGGCTTCTTTGTTGTCAGTAATCGGCACCTTAAGCGGCAGCACGGAGATCGGGCCTCCATGATACGTGGCGACAACGAGGTTGCGGGACTTGGACATGCTGTCGCGGACTTCCTCACTGATTTCCTTATTGCCTTCCGCCTGGACGCGGCTGACTTCGACGGTGTTGATCCAACCACGGTTGGCTGCGAAGAAGTCCGCCCAACTGACGATTTTTGCGCCGGTTTCCATTTTCATCCTCTCGGAAAAACCCTGTGGGATCTGGAGTATAGCACGCTTGGGAACCAGGGTCGCGAGACCACGGAAGGAAATGATGTCAGACTCGGTGAGCAAGTCCTTGGGACGGTTCACCATGGAAGGGTCCGGTCCTTTGGCGGCGGTCATGGACTTCATGGGATCAGTTTGAAGGGCTTTGCGCAGAGTAAGACTGAGCTGCTCGTGAGTAGCGGCATCCCGCATTGCGGGCGCATCCGCCAGCGCGTGGGACAAGGTCATGCCAATGGTCAAGGCAACCATCTGGATTCGGGTATTTTCGGCTTTCATGGCTTTAGGGTTTGCTGAAGGTGAGAAGAAACACGCAGTCTTGGAGGTCATAGCCGATATTGTTCTTATCGGTATGGGTCAGTTCCATGAATACGATCACATCCATCGGGCCGATCTTCACCTTGCCGCTGGCATCGAGATACGGCCTCAGGAAACTTTCCAGCGAAGGGGCGTTGTAGTCTGGCACGTTGGAAGGCGGCGTGGCTCCGTTGACCAACGTTCTAACGCTGTCACCGCTCAACGAGGAATAAAAGGTTTGCCAATTGCTGTTGTTGTAATATTGCCCGCCGAAGTCCATCGACTTGTTCAAGTTCACATTGTAGGTCTTGACGATTTGTTGCTGCTGAACGGCTGTATCCGTCTG
>JANMLQ010000312.1:0-7913 GCA_031372635.1 Akkermansiaceae bacterium
CCGCTCACCCATGATCCAGCCGACTGCCATGCAGCGCGTGATCTCGAAAAACGGCTCGTCCTCTCCCTCATGACGTACGATCTCCAACGTGAATCTCTGGCGGTATTTCGGCGCGCTTAAAATCACCTGCTTCATCTTCCCTTCCCGCACGCTTCCCACGGCGGCGAAACCCAATGACGCTTGCGGCAGGTCAGGACTGCTCATGCGGAAACACGTCCACTTGCCCTGATCCTCGAATGGCTCGGGCCGCTCCGTCGCTGGCTCGCAGAACACGCGCACCACCGCTTGCTTCGCCTTGCCCGAGAGCAAGTCTTCCCAGCTTGCCGTGCCATGCCTAGCATACGCATCCCAATCCACCCGTGGTCCTTCCGCCGTGCCGACCACTTCCAGCAATCGCACATTCCCCGTGGAAAACTTCACTACGAAACCCGTGAGCGTGCGCCCTCCATCCTCTTGATGGCCGAGCATCTTCTCGATCTCACCCACCGCACTCCGCGCCTCTTCTGGATACTCACCGATGCGCGTTTTCACCTCCTCCGCGTTGCACACCCATTGCAGGCGTTTTGCAGGATCGGTTTCCTTGAGAAACGCCCGCGCCACCGCATCGGCGTCTTCGATTACTGCCTTCAGACGTTGCTCCGGCGATTCCTCTCCATGGCCAGCTCCGGCGGCAGTGGAAACGGTTTCCTTTTTTGACGACCCAACCTTCAACAAGCCCACCAGAAGAACAGCCGCCATGATCGCGCAGACCAATAATAGCCAGTTGCGCAGCACCCGCCACCGCCGACCTTTCCGCTTGCCCCAACCGCTCTCGGACACACCGCGCTTCTTCCGCGCCTTTCTCCGGCGCTTCAGCACAACATTCCGTTCATCTCCCTCCGCCTTCATATCATTCGAGTGGCCGCGCAGCATCCGGGATCGGAATCACTTCGAGCGCGTCCTTTCCTCCAGCCACTGGTGTGCCGCATCATGGTGAACGTGCATTGGATCGAGCAAGGCCAGCAGCGTGTTCACATCTGGGAGAAAACGTCTCATGGCGTCTCATCCAGCAGTTCCTTGACCAGCGCCGGAGTGACCGGACGCGCACCATCGGAAACGGGAAACAAGGATATGCCATTGCGCTTCTTCGGCACGGCGGCGGGTGTTTCCACCGCCCGCCGCAACAATCCGGAAACGACCTCTCCCAGCGGCTTGTGTTGTCGTGCCGCGAGAGCCTTATCCGTCTCCAGAACGTCTTCATCCAGATTCAAGGTCGTTCTCATGCAGGAAAAAAACGCGCATCGCGTGTCATGATTCAAGGTTGGCGAAAATCCCGCTAAGGAGGGGCGACACTCCTGTCGCCCACTTTGCAACGCCCAAGGCGGACAAGAGTGTCCGCCCTCCATAACGAAAATCATCCACGCTTTCTTCTCAGCACCACGCCCATCATTGCAGTCAACGTCAGCAGGACTCCCGACGGCTCAGGAACAGCAGCTGCGACGCGGAACCCCATGTCGCCGCTCTCGAGCGCGGGGCTGCTGGCGTTGCGGTCCGACGACGCGAGGCTGCCGGAGGTGCCGAACCAGTAGCCGCCGCGGAGCAGCCGCGACTCGCCAGCCGTATCGTTGGGAGCAATAAAGCCCGACTCTCCCCGTTCATACGCGTTGCCGTTCTGCGCCATCGTGCCATACGCGCTCAGTCCGCCTGCGTTGGTGATGTCCGCAGGGCCGGTGGCCACGGCTTGGCCATAAACCGCAGTCCCGCTCGTCGTGCCGCTGGCCACTGCGGTAGGTGCGCTGTCGCTGCCAGTGGCATAGTTCCAATATCCAGCTCCGCCGCTCTTGTTCGGATCATAATACGCCGCCTTATACCACTCGTCCTCGCCGGGCAGGAAGTAGTGGGCGTTGGCGTTGCGGAAAGGATTCGCCGCGTCATAGCCCGTGTCGAGGTTCGTCCACAGCGCGATGTTGTCATTGAAGCCGCCGGTCGTGAACTTATAGGCCGCGCTGTAGCCTTCACTGGTGTTCAGCCAGTTCACAAAGCGCGCCGCTTCATTCCACGAGACTCCCGTGGCCGGACGGTTCGCGCCGTTGCCACCGAAGGGAGTCATGTCGGACATCGGCAGCGTCGGCCCGCCGCCAAGATTGTTGTAGGCATTGATCATCCCCCGGCTCACCTCGTTCACTCCCATCCGGTAGGTGTAGCCGACGGAACCATAACCGGTGTCATCGTCCGCATTCCCGGCATTGCCGATGGTCGCGAAATTGATGTCGAAAGTGTTCGCCCCGCTGCCAAAGGTATCGGCAAAAACGGGCGCGGTGATGAAGAACAGGATGAAGAACAGGATGAAGAACAGGATGGAGAGCAGTCGGAGTTTCATGGGGATTACAATTGCGATGCAGGGTAGTAGCCCCCCCCGCCAGACGGCAAGGCTTTATCGGAGGATTCCCGGCTTTTCATTTCCGGACTCGCCTCCATCCTGAATCCCGCATGTCTGACTTCACCGAGATCGACCGCGATGACTTCCGCAATCTGCTGCTGGAAATCGGCAAAACGCGCATGCCCTTCGGCAAGTTCGGCATCCAGGCCTATCCGCCGTCCGGCGTGCCGATCATGGACCTGCCCATCGAATACCTCGTCTGGTTCAAGGACCGCGGATTTCCGAAAGGCCGGCTCGGCGAGCTGATGGCCCAGGTTTGCGAGATCAAGGAAGTGGGCATGGACAGCGTCTTCGATCCGCTGCGCCACGCACACGGCGGCCGCTATCCACTTCATGCCGCCCGGAAACGCAGCTTCGGTTTCGAGTAGTGTTAAAAATACGGACCTCAGTTTCTCGCCGGTGCCACATCCAGCTTAGTGGCCTGGAAGAACCCGTCTTCCCTGGAGTTGCGTTTCGCAAGTTCCGCGAAGTAAGCCTCACTCCAATGCAAGCCGGTCTTGGCTATTGTCGGTGAGTTTTATCAAGGAGCAAGATGGAGGAAATCCAAGCCAGGGAAACGCAAGAAGTCGGAATCGAAAGAGACAAGGCGGTGAGAGCCAGCGAGGGCAAAGGCGGCGAGATAGGCATCTGTCCACAACCGATGGGGAAGGGCCGACGCGGTGGTGAGGGCTTGGAAGTGAGCATCCAAGCCTGCTGGCTCGGCAAGAAACTGAATATTAGGAAGCGCCATGAAATCTTGATAAATGGCCCACGCTTCGGCGTTGGTTTTTGGGTTCACGACCGCTTTGGTGCTGGTGGACAGGCGCAGAAATCCCAGCATGGTGGTGCGACAGAAGGCGAACTGGTTTGCCCCGTTTTGACTCCAAAAGGCTTGGGCTAATGTGTGGTGAATGTGTCTTTTATCCACGAGTGCCACCCATGCATTGACATCGAGCAGGTCGCTCATGGTTTTGGTTGGGACTGATTGGAGACGCGGTGGAAGTTCTCAATGTCTTCTTCTTCAAGGATGGCGTAAAGCTCTGCATTGGAGCGGGCCGGCGTGACGGTGCCATCGGCATCCCACGCAATGGGGAGTGAGCAGGGATTTTTGCGAGGAGCGGCGTCCTTTTCCGGTATTTGCGGCGCACGCACCCCGGCCTCGATGTAAGTGGCAAGCAGTTCTTTGAGCTTCACTCCTTGCTGGACGGCGCGGGTTTTCACTTCCTTAAGCAGTGAATCGGGAAGATCAAGTATCGTTCTCATGGGCCGAATATGACCAAAAAGCGTTTTCGCGTAAAGATGCTTCTATACGGGCCAGGAAAAGCATGGCGATTCTGCGAGACTCGTCACTGTTGGCTGGCATGGATTCACTGCGTCGTAATGCGGGACGGGTCCTATCCACCTAGCGAACAACCGTTGGCGGAATTCATGCTTTCTTCATTGGCATTTCACGCGGACCGGTTGGAATCCACGCATGTCCCGAGTCCTATTGGTAGAAGATGAGCCGGCCATCGCCGATACCTTGGTGTATGCGTTGGAAACCGAATGTTTCTCCGTGACCCATGCCCTCACAGGTGCGGACGCGCTCGCAGCCGCCGCAAAGGATCACTACGATTTCGCCATCCTCGACATCGGCCTACCGGACATGACCGGCCTCGATGTCTGCCGCATCCTGCGTGAAAAATCCGCCATCCCCGTGCTCTTCCTCACCGCCCGCGATGGCGAGGTGGACCGCATCCTCGGCCTCGAACTCGGCGGCGATGACTACGTCACAAAACCCTTCTCACCCCGCGAAATCGTCGCCCGCGTCCGCGCCATCCTGCGCCGTGGAAACCATCAGCCCGCTGGGAAAACCACTGCGCCCACATCCGGCCTCCACCACGACACCTCGTCGATGCGCGTCCACTTCGATGGAGCACCGCTCGACCTCACCGCACATGAATACAAGCTGCTGCTCGTGCTCATGGATAAACCCGGCCGCGTTTATACCCGCGACCAACTCCTCGATCACGCGTGGCAAGATCCCGGTGCCGTCACCGACCGCACCGTGGACGCCCACATCAAGTCCATCCGCGCCAAGCTCCGCGCCGCACAACCCGGCGCAGAGAACCTGATCGAAACCCGCCGCGGCCTCGGCTACTCGCTCGCAACCGACCGCTAACCATGCGCTTCACCCGCGTCACCCTCTTCTTCATCGCCTTCATCATCACGCTGGGTTTCTATCAGCTTGCACGCCACTTCCTCGCGGAAGTAGAGCCACAGACCTTCCAAGCCACCGAAGAAATGATGGTGGACACCGCCCACCTGCTCGCCGAACTCGCCGCCAAGGACATGAAGGAAGGCAGCGTAGAAACCGCCAACCTCCGCAAAGCCTTCGACGACGCACACGCCCGCAGGTTCGAGTCGAAAATCTTCGATCATCTCAAGCAAAGCGTCGGCATCAACGCCTACATCACCGATGCGAAGGGCATCGTGATCTTCGATTCCGACGCAGGCAGACGCGAGGGCCAAGACCTTTCCTCCAAGCGCGATGTCGCCTACACCCTTGCCGGCAGATACGGCGCACGCAGCAGCCGCGAGAACCCGGACGACTCCGCCACCTCCGTGCTCTACGTCGCCGCGCCCATCGGGGACAGGGAGAAACCGCTCGGGGTGCTCACCGTTTACAAACCGCAGCTTGATGTGATGCCGCTCGTGCGCGAACGCCGCCGCATCATCTACACCGCATGCGGACTCATCGGCAGCGGCATCATCTTCCTCATCGGTGCCGTGTTTCTCTGGCTCTTCCATCCCATCGGCAAGATCACCGATTACGCCCGCGCCATCGAACGCGGCGAGCGCCCTAACAAACCAAAGATCGGCATCGGCCGCGAGGTCAACACCCTCGCCCACGCGCTCGATTCCATGCGCGACGTGCTGGAAGACCGCAAATACGTCGAGCGCTACATCCAGACACTCACCCACGAAATGAAAAGCCCGCTCGCCGCCATCCGCGGTGCTGCGGAACTGCTCGACGAAGAGATGCCCATCGAGACGCGCAAGCGATTCCTCGGCAACATCCGCGCCGAGACTGCACGCAGCGAACGACTCATCAACCGCCTGCTTGAACTCTCCGCCATCGAAAGCCGCACCCACCTCGACGAAGCCGCTGAGATCGACTTCCGCGACATCATCGCCCGCGCCATCGACCAAGCAAAACCGCTCGCCGAGTTCGCCGGTGTCGCGCTCCAGCACGACGATTTTCACCAAGCCGTCCGCGTGCGAGGTGATTCCTTCATCCTCCGCGCCGCTGTCACCAATTTGTTAGAGAACTCCATCGACTTCTCACCTCGCGGTTCTGCCATCCACATTCATCTATCAGAAAACGATGGCCACATGGAACTCACCATCCGCGATCACGGTTCCGGTATCCCCGAATACGCGCGGGAAAAAGTCTTCGAGCGCTTCTACTCACTCCGCCACCACGGAGCAGGCCGCAAAGGCACCGGACTCGGCCTCACCCTCGTCAGAGAAGCTGCGGAACTCCACGGCGGAAACATCACCCTCGATCCCGCCGACGGCGGCGGCACCGTGGCGCGGCTGGTTCTTCCAAAGTAAGGAGAGTGGGAGTCTTTCTCACTTGTAGGCTCGTTCGTGAGAACGAGGAGGACGGACTCCGCAACTCAGAAATCGCATTATCACGAATGCGCCTACCACGCCACGCTCGCGTCCTTCTTCGCTTCTTCCAGCACGCCCAGCGTGCCGTGTTCCGCGCACCATTTCTCGATGTAGGGCCAATCGAATTTCGATTTTCCCTGAACACCAAGAACGGCCACCGCATCATCGAAGTCCTTGCTGCGTTTCCCGCCGAGACACCAGCGGAGTTTCTGAATCACCACGTCCTCCCGTGTCGGTATCCACGCTTCCTTGCCGACGAGTGTTGATTTCCGTCGCCTAGAAAAACGCGTTTGATCGTGGGCATCTCTACTCAACTCGAACAGCTCGATCATGAAGGGAATCTCCGGCACCGTGATGATTTGCCTCCAAGTTCCCGTCACCATTTCAAAGGACACCTGAGGATCTACCTTGAACGAATCAGGAAGCATTTTGAAAAGCCTGATGCGCTCGTCATTGCCGATATTCAGAACGAAATCCGCGTCTTTTGTCGCCCTTGGAACTCCATAGCGGTTTGAGGAAAACGAACCCACCACCATGTAGTCAAGATTGAGCGCGTTCAGCACGTCGAGCAAATCCGCCACCGCATCTTCACCATCCTTCATGGGATCGGAGTAGGTTTCTCAAGCTTCCCGAGGCGTTTCAGCCAACTCAGCAAATGGACATGGATCTCCTCATCGTCGGCATCTGGATGATCTTCGCGCAGGCCTTCCTTCATCCGTGAACAAACACCCGCAAAAAGCCGGATGCCGGCGGATGCGCGCTCATCTTCCGCCATCAAGCGGGCCTGGCGCACTTTCGCAAGCCAGATGGCGTCAACGGTGTCAGGAGCGTGTTGCACATCGAAGATCATACCTATCCCTCCCCTCCCCGCAAGCCGTCCTTTTTCTGCCCGCTTGCCTTCACAGATTTCCCCGGAATTTCACACAAGCTTGATCGGCGTTTCACGCGCGGGCGCTGGTATCGCCGCATCCATCCCACGCGAACCATGAAAACACTACTACGCCTCGCCTACTTCGCCATCCTCTATGGATTGCTCGCCGTCACCAGTCCCGCCGAATCATCCGCTCCATATTTCCAAGTCCTCGGCAACCGCGATGAATCATCCAACGAACGCCTGCCGCTGAAATCCTCAGCCGCGAAGGTCACTATCGAGGGCACCATCGCCCGCGTCCGCCTCAGTCAGCGTTATGGAAACAACGGCAGCGTCCCGATCGAAGCGGTCTATGTCTTTCCTGCCTCCACGCGTGCGGCGGTGCATGGCATGACGCTCACCTGCGGCGGACGAGTGATCGCCTCGCGCATCCGCGAGAAGGCGAAGGCGCGTGCGGAATACGAGGCTGCCAAAGCCAGCAGTAAAACCGCCGCGTTGTTAGAAGAGCAGCGGCCCAACGTCTTCCAGATGTCCGTGGCGAATCTACTTCCCGGCGATGACGTGACCGTGGATGTCGAGTGGACGGAAACGCTCACCGCACTGGATTCCACCTACGAGTTTGTTTTCCCCACGGTGGTGGGTCCGCGTTTCACCGGTGGTAAACGCAGTGAGACCTGGGCCGCCAATCCTTATCTCAAAGAAGGCGTTGCAAGTCCCGCCGAGTTGACTGTGGAGGCATCGGTTGAAACCGCGCTGCCACTCGCGGAACTCACCTGCCCCAGCCATCCGGTGAAAGTGGAATTCCAAGCGAAAGACAAGGCCACGCTCAGACTCGATACCCGCACTGGCGAGGAAGCAGCGAACCGCGACTTCATCCTTCGTTGGAAACTCGGCGGCAATCGCGTGGATGCCGGGCTACTGCTTCACAAGGGGGAAAAGAAGAATCATTTCCTACTCCACATCGAACCACCCGCCCGCGTGGATGCC
>JANMLQ010000323.1:0-6188 GCA_031372635.1 Akkermansiaceae bacterium
TGGCCCCTCACCACTGGCAAACAATACACCCTCCAATTCTCCGACGAGCTATCGGCAGGAAGTTGGATCACACTCGGCTCCCCCTTCGTCGCCGCTGAAACGGTCCCCACCTACTACTTCCCCGTTGCCGATGCTCCCAAACGCTTCTGGCGCGTCGCTGTCACAGACGTCGATACCGACAACGACGGACTCGCCAATCACGAGGAACATCACTACGGCTCTAACCCCGATCTATCCGATAGCGACGGCGACTTACTAACCGACTTCTCCGAAATACTCTACGGCTCCAATCCCAATAACGCCGATGCTGACGGTGACGGAATAACCGATCCGCTCGAAATAGCCGCAGGCACCGATCCTAACAACCAAGACACTGACGGTGACGGCATCCCAGATGGCATCGACAGCAATCCTCTCGTCAGCGCACTAGACTTTGCAGATGCCGACGGTGACGGAATTCCAGATGGCTACGATGCCCAACCCAACGACCCGCGTGGTCCCGGCCCGACAATCGCCACCGAAACCTCACCCGGTAATCCGATCAGCAATCTGATAGTGGGTCAAACCATGGAGTTCGTCCTTATCGTGGACAATCCCGGTGGCCCAATGCCGCTAGAATCGGACCTCACTTTCTTCCTGAACGGAGAAGAGAAAGAAGTGACCATCACCACTCTATCCGAAACACAACCCTCCACCCGTCGCTTCCTCCTCACATGGAATCCGGAAACCACCGAAGACTACCCGGACACCACCCTCCAAAACCTCACCCTGCGTTTCCGCGACGGGGATGATGCCACCGCATGGCTCAAACTCGCCCGCATCGACGTCGCCGAATGGGAGGGCATGCTGGCAGGCAAGGCCGTAAGTTACAAAAGCCAGAACACACGGACTTTTTGCATCGGGGGGCATTCGAACGGAGTGCGGGTGCCAATCACACAGTGGAGCGGTGACTATGGATTAGGGCCGCGCTGGTACCGTGGCCCGCTCAATGTGAGGTATACAGCCCTCGAATATTATGAAGAACCTCCCGGTGTCGACGTCGGGACGCTGAATATCGTTTCAAACATGCGCTACCCATGTTTCATTATTGACGATACAGATAGTCCGCCCGAACCGGACTATATCGTCAATGATATTTCAGATCCCGTCCTGTATCCCCACGGATTCTGGGCGCTCAATCGATCCACTAGAGACATCCATGTGGAAGGGAATGGAAACAACATTATCTGCACTGCCGGTACCACAGAATACAAAATTCTCCCTCAACCGTATGCGGAAGACCTAGTCTTTATCTTCGATACAAAGTATGAATATGACGGGCAAGTGTACGGTTGCCTGCATAATTTCTGGCCCATACACGCAAGAACCCATGCGCGGCTCATAGAGGGATTGACCGCGTCTGCCGGCGACGACCCCGGCGTGAGCGAATGGTATTCTGCCGTACCCGTGGAAGCGCGCTTCGTCGCCAGCGCGGCGGGTTCTCTTGAACATCCCGGCCTGCCACTGGATACCGAGACGGGGGATAGTCGAGAATTCATCAACAGCCGCCTATTAATCGCGCAAGGCCAGTGGCATCAGGTAGTTGTCAAAGTCGGGCCGGATGCGGCAGTCGTCGCGCGGGGCGTGCGCTTGCGGCTCAATGTCGATGCCAGCGGCACCGAAGCGCCACAGGACGGCATCGAGTTCAAACGGAAAACCACCACCGGCTCCGAGAATTACACGCCTGGAGAAATTTTCGAAGGCACTGATCTATATAACGAACTCACCAGCCAAAGCGGACTCGTCCTGTTCATCAAGCTCCCACCCGAGGTGGACCGTGTCCACCGCCTGAGTCTCGATCTCCTGCCGAACAGTTCCACGCTGGAACCAATCGAATACAACAAACTGGAACTTGTTCCTGTGAAATTTGAACTGACACACAGAGAAAAAGAACGCGACGCAGACGGCAATGAACTGACCACAACGGTGAATCCAGGAAAAGATGTTCTGCTGAGGGATGAGATAGCTGATCTCCTCATCAAAGTTCCGACGCTCAACAATGCCGATTGGAACTTGAAATTCGACCTCGAACCCGAAGCTATGAAAGAGGAAAAAATCGGAGCACGCGGCAAAGTTCAGATGTATGACTTCGGAACGGTCGATAATGGCACCGTTACGCCTTTGACTGCCAATGGTAACGGCACAACGATACCGGGGCCTTACGATCTTCAACTCAAACACTCAAATAGCGGACAAGAAACCATCAGGATAGTCGTCAACAAGGAAGGCAAGTTCAAGATCAGACTCAAAAGCGCGGACAACAAGCTTGATGTGGCCTTGCAGGAGTTTACCGTGAACAAACGAATCAGGAAGTACTCGACACTTGAACATGCTGGACAGCAGGAATCCAACAACTTTGATAAGCACTTTGAGGATTCTGTCGGTTGGTGGAGCGACTGGGATATTGGTGATTTAAGCGTAAACTACACGTTCAAGGACTCTGGGCAGCGCTGTACACCCGAGCTGCTGAAAGCAATCTCCTGGAAGGAATGTGATCTTCATCCTGCAAATGCCGCCGCTCACGGCACGAACCAGTTCGACATCATGCAGGTGAACGCTGGGAATCGACCAGGTTATAAAGACATGAGCGGGATTTCGGCTTTGGCTGATTGGAATGAACGAGCACCTGCCGTAGAGGTAGAGGTCTTAGTCGATGGTTCTTATCAAAATAAAAATCTGTATTTGTTTGAAGCGGATCCTCCAAGCGGCGTTAACGCAACTGACTTCTCAGTTCGCAAGATGCGCTACTTGGCTAACGGGCTTCAGCCCATAGGCAGCTTCCGTGAGAGCATCCTTTGGGCACTCCGGAAACTGCTCTACAAGCAATACGACTTGGGGGCGGCAGATTTTAGAGCGACATACCGCGTTAAAGGCGCGGGCGATACACTATTTGGCGTCAAGAAGCCTGATTTGCGAGCACTCGATGAAACGGTGAGACGCTATGGCGACATCACCCCACAATACCCGGTCCATGTTTTCCGAATGCGTGATGAAGGAATAGGAACACGCGGCAGCGGCGATGAATACCGCTGGCCCAGACTTACCAATGATAAAGCGCGACACTAGCCATGAAAAACTTATTACTTACTTGCGTCTTTAGCGCTTACCTGATGATCAGCCCCAAAGTCTGGGCCCAAGACGCGTTTGAAATTGTTTCTAACTATGTAAATGTCACGATCGGAGCGTCTTCGCGGGAAGCCGCCTCCATCTTGAGAGAAGCTGAGAACATTATCCGTGCCGACGTTAGTCTCAAGCATCGCATCGAGTCTGAAAGAGGCCGCATGGCAGTACATGACGCCTTATTTTGGGCCGGCGCGCGAAGCGTTGCCTTTAGTCAGAATGCTTTTTTGGAAAAGTTCCCAAATCTTTACCAGTATGGCCGCGTGCTACTTATTACACCTGATTTTTATCAGTCTCCTCGGGTGGTTTACCAGCTGAACTGGACAGGAATTCCTGAGCCTCGAATGTTGTTTGGGAGTGGTGTGTTGCCGACGATTGCGACGGTGGAGAAGGTTGAAAAGTGGGACGACAATGAAGGATTACCAGATTGGATTGGGGAATACTCGTTTAAGAATGTAGACAAAAGACCGTATCTAGTAAGTACCGAAGTCGGCAGGGAAACTACTGGAGCAACTAGCGTGTGGCATATCCTCGGCTGGGTGCGCATCGAGGCAGATCGGCTTGTGCCGGAGCGTTTTGAAGCATTCGATGTCCCCCTCGGCCAAGAGCTTCAACCTGCACATTTAATAATAACTGCATTGCCCGTGGATGGCACCATTTCGCCATCACCGGCTCTCCCGCCCAATCCGCAAATGAGCACGAAGGACAATGCGTCACAGGAATTAGAGAATCGTCAGTCCAATAGTGTAGATACGCGTTCTTCGAATGAAAAATATACTCCAAAGCCAGCCATCAAATCAGAGTCTGCTTCTTGGCCGAGCAGAGAGATCAACAGATTTCCTCTTTGGATCATCATCGTAGTTTTGATCGCATCGGCGTTGGGCCTGCTGGGATTGTATATAAAGCGACGTTTGTGAAGCGTTGGATGGCTTCGGAGTCTGCGGGGATGTCGGCGCTGTATTCGGTGCCGAAGGTGGCGACGCGTGAAAGGCGGTCTTTGCGGAGCGTATTGCAGGTGTTCGTGGTTTGTTTGGTTATGGAATTTTTCGAGGCTGATAGGTGTCTGTCGAACTACACTCGGGATGGCAAGAAACTATTGTGATGAAAAATGGCAACTGTAAGTCAGCTTAGAAAGGCTTCTGAGCCAGTTCCGTTGTAAATTATTGCTTGGAAGCAGGCTTGCCTGTGGAGAGCTTGAAGTAACCCGGAGGCGAAGTGGTAGCTACTCGGAGGCATGGTGGAAGTAACCCGGAATAGAAGTGGAAGCTACCCGGAGGCGTGGTGGAAGTATCCCGGAATAGAAGTGGAAACTACCTGGAGCCGTGGTGGAAGTTAGCCGGAGTAGAAGTGAAAGCTACCCGGTGGCGTGGTGGAAGTATGCTGGAGGTGTGTTGGGAGCTAGCCGGGAGTGAGGAGGAAGCAACTCAGGGGCGGGGTGGGGGCTTGCCGGAAGCGAGATGGTAGGTACCCAGTGGTGTGGTAGGATTACCCGGCAGTGGGTTGGGAGTAACCCGTAAGTGTGCTGGATATGACCAAAGATTAGGTGGAAGTTCCCCGGCTTGGATCGTGCAGCGATATCGTTCAATGTCCGCATGAACATTGGGCAAAGGAGAACGTCTGTCAGACTATGGAAGATGAGTTGGGCGCATTTCCGTCGCGCGTTTCTTTGCGCTTTACGGCCTGCTCCGATCCATTCAGACAAGTGCGCTGCCGCACGGAGAATATCGTGTTGCCAGCGTTTTCAATTCCTAAAACCACTCCATCATGGACATTCAAATTGCCACTCTTTGCGACTTCGCAGCCGACTACAACGGCAAGCTCGTCATTTCCGGAACCTTCGACACGCTTGCGGCCCGCGCCGTGCCGGTCGTCCATCCGTCCTGCGCGCTCGCTATGCGTTTCTGCTTCACCCCGGAAGACGCAGGCCGCCACAAGCTTTCCATCAACATCATCAACGAGGACGGCGAACCGCTGGATCCGAACAATATGCCGATCGAGCCTGAGTTCGAAGTGGCGCTGCCCAAGAACGTGCCTTTCCTGACCCGTAACATCGTGATGAACCTGCAAGGTCTTCGTTTCCCGGAAGCCGGCATCTACTCGATCGACATCGGTTGCGACGGCGAAATCCTCGTCCGCCTGCCGCTGCGCATCGTTCAGGTAACGCAAGGACCGAACGGCGAGCAGCAGATGTCCTGAGCCGCCTTGCAATAAGGAGAAGGGGTTTGAAGCCCCTTTCTTCACGCATTACCGGGAATTCCTTGGCAGTGAAAGGGGTTTCAAACCCCTTCTCCATATTGTGAAACGATCACTGCGCCAGCCCGCGCACGAAGCGTGTGAGTTCACTCTTGGGATAGATGAGAAAGAACCCGCATGACAGCCTCAAACCGTGACCTACCGTCCGCAGTGAGGCGCCGGATACCAAAGGCACGGGAGACCTCCACCGGAACATCCCCTTTTGAATTAGCGAGAATGGCGGAACGGATTTCTTCGAATGAGATTTCTTCCACCTTTCGCGCGTTCTCCTCGGAATTGGCTGGGCGGTAAGTGGACCAGTTTGCGGGCGAGTTCATGTCGCACCAGACGAAGGTGCCTCCTACAGGATCGGGCCTAACGTGGAAATCGCGCTTGGCGAGGTCCATGACGCGCTCGGTGATGATGCGTCCGCTCCTCTGGAGACCATGGGCTCGGGCGATCCGGTTCACCAGCGGGGTGTCCGCGATGGGGCCTTCGGTTTCGAGAACGTGCTCGATCATCTCCCGAAGGATTGGCTCATAATCAGCGGAGTAAAAACGATCCGCCGAGATGCGGTTGGCGAATTGTGTGAAGTCCGTCAAGGTGTACGGTGAGGATTTTGGTTTACCTGCGGATGAGGAAGCTGGATCTCCCCCGTCGGCACCAGCATCCGATTCTGGGACCACTGAGGCAGCCAGCTCTCGTTCACGTGCTTCAGCGGCAGATGAGATGGCAGCGAGTAGTTTCTCCATCTCCGAATTGGCATTGTGCCACCAGTCGGTGGACCAGATGCGGTG
>JANMLQ010000023.1:0-1683 GCA_031372635.1 Akkermansiaceae bacterium
CATGCCAGCCGGTGAAGTGATCGCCGCCTCAATGCTGGCAATGGTGTTATTCAGAACTGCGTATTGGGAAGATGTCGTCTCCCAAGTGAGCGCATACTGGCGGAGTGCGGGCAGCGTCCATCTGGCCGAGTCACCGAAGGAGCTCATCACATTCAGGGCGGCGATCTGGAAATGATGTGCTCCCCAACCATAGCCTGGGGCGACCTCCATCATCGACAGGGCGATCGGAATGGCTTCGGCGGGTTTATACTTGGCCACCGCTTGAATGCCTGCGGCGCGCGCTTCGCCGTGCCACATGGTGTCAGCCAAAGCCTCGGTGGTGGCAGCCGCAAATAGATACGGAGTCAACGCCTGCGCGTCCGCCAAGGTAAGATAGTTTTTTGCAAAATTGGCAACTCCCAGACGCGGGTTGGAATCGGGCTGTTTCAAGCCGGCTTTGACCGCTGGATACAGCAGGTTTTTTGAAGCATTGATGGTGTAGGATGCGATGTTACCTCCACCATAAACTGAATCACCGAAAAGCGCGAAGGACAGGAAGTTATTGGCGATTTGCACCGGATCGTCCCACACGATCACCTCGGGATCGGTCGCGTTGGCAGCGTAGGCGGTGAGCATCGTGTCTCGTTGCGCGCTGGCGACGGCCGAAGAGAAACTACGCAGTGCCTGGGCGGCTTTACCACGGACCCAGAGATCCGTGTCGGATAGGCGTTGGCCTAAAGCGGTCAAAGCCCCGGCGGCCTGACGAGCGCCAAGTGCCTGGCAAGCACCCATCCGCGTGCTCGGATCGCTGCTCATGGTGCCGTTAGTGATCGAGGCGATCAGGTTATTCAACTCCGTGGTGGTCAGGGTGCGCGACGCCAGTTGGGTGGCCGCACTGTTGCGCACCACCGGATCATACGCACTCAAGTCCGCGAGCAACTGGGTGGTGGTGAATGCAGGGCAATCCAGTTTGTAGGTCGCGGCCGCGATGGCGTCGTCCACCTTGGCAGCACTCAGGGTATTGGCTGGAATCGCGTTTCTCCCGGTGATGTAAAGCCGTTGCAGCGACACACCGAACGAAAGAATGTATGTGGCTGTGGGATTCATGTCATTGTAGCCGCACTTGCCCAGATAGCTGCCATCCTCCGTCTTGCCGCCACCGTATTGTTCCTGACCATCATAGGAAAACGAGCCATCAGTCCGGCGGACCAGATCGTTGTGCCAGCGGAAATTTTCCATGTATTTCGCCACCGCCGCCGGCCCGCCGATGTTGGCTCCCATGGCTCCCCATAGATAACTCAAGCCTTGGCCGCTGTGGCCGTATTCGCGACCGGTGCATCCTGCCACGGACATGCGGGCGAAATACTCGGCTTCTGCAGGGCGATTATCCTGCAAGCCGAATAGCACGGCGCACATCGGATCCTTGCCATTAGAAGAGTGCCCGCCAGCCCAAGGCTCATGTTCTCCATAAGGGATTGAGCCCTTGTTCACGTAATATTTGAAAAAGTCCGAGCCGCGCTGAATCGCAGGGTCGATCTCTGGATCGATGGCTTGAGCGCCCGCCAGCAGTGCTTTTTTCCCCATGATGATGGCGATGTTCGTGGGAATCCCCGCCGCGTTCACCGGACCATAAGGAGTGACCGTGCCGTGCAGGCTGCCATCGGGTTTTCGGGGCGTGCCGCCGTGGCTGAAGGTGCCGTAGCG
>JANMLQ010000026.1:0-5981 GCA_031372635.1 Akkermansiaceae bacterium
CATGCCAGACCGCGCCGAGGCAATCTCCCACGCGGTGATGAACGCGCTCTCTGGCGACATCATCCTCATCGCCGGCAAGGGCCACGAAACCACCCAGCAATTCTCCGATCACACAATCGACTTCGACGACCGCAAGCACGCATCCAAAGCCCTTCGCGATCGTGCCCAAGCCATCGCAGAATCCAGATGAAACCCCTCACCGCACAGCAAATCGCGGAAATCCTCGGCACCACTGTTGCCGCAGGAAATCCCGACGTGCTCGCAAGCGGCGGCGTTTCCACGGATACCCGCACGCTGCCGCAAGGCTCGTTGTTCTTCGCTCTGCGCGGTGAAAACTTCGATGGCGATGCGTTCGCAATCACTGCGTTGCAACAAGGAGCCGCAGTAGTCGTCGTTCACAAGTGGGAAGGTGACGTTTCTAACAGCGGCGCGGTGATCGTCGTGGGGGATACCTTGCTGGCCTTGCAGAAACTCGCGCATTGGTGGCGCAGGCAGCTCGATCTGCCGGTGGTCGGCATCACCGGTTCCAACGGCAAGACCAGCACCAAGGATTTTACGAACGCGGTGTTGGCTCGTCGTTTCAAAGTCTCCGCCACGCGCGGCAATCTGAACAACCACATCGGAGTTCCTCTAACGGTTTTGTCCACCACCACGGAGCACACGGCTGCCGTTTGGGAGATGGGCATGAATCATTCCGGCGAGATCGCTCCACTGTGCGAGATCGCGCGTCCGAAGTATGGCATCATCACCAACATCGGCACGGCGCACATCGAGTTTCTTGGAACGCGTGATGCGATCGCCGAGGAAAAAGGCATGCTTGGCCGCGCGCTGCCCGCCGATGGCATCCTCTTCATTCCCGCCATCTGCGACTATCACGGATACCTGCGCGAGCGCACCAAGGCAGCGATCATTCCCGTGGGAAACGGACGCGGCTTGGTGCGTGCTGAGGACTTGCGTTTTGAAGCCGATTACACGTTTTTCAACCTCGTGATCGAGGGCGAAGAGAAAGCCGAAGTCACGCTGCCGGTGCCTGGCCGCCACATGGTGACCAATGCGCTGTTAGCCGCCGGTATCGGTTGGAAACTCGGCATTTCACCAGCGGAAATCGCTGCGGGTCTCTCGTCCGCCACGCTCACCGGTGGCAGGCTCAACCGTTACGATTTCAACGGCATCTCCGTCATCGACGACACCTACAACGCCAATCCGGAATCCATGGCAGCCGCCATCGAAACACTGGCGGACACACCGGTTCACAACGGCGCGCGCCGCATTATCGTGCTCGGTCGCATGGGCGAACTCGGCGCACACGCACCCGCCGCCCATCTTCGCACCGGTGAGCTTGCTGCCGAACGCCATCTCACGGTCATCGCCGTGGGCGAGGGCGCGGAAGGCATCGCTGCTGGTGCTAACAACTGCCCGCATTTTCCTGTCCTCAATGATGCCGCCGCGTGGCTCACGCGCGAGGCGAAATCCGGAGACGTGGTGCTCTTCAAAGGCAGCCGCACCGCCACGGTTGAAAAAGTCATGAACGCCGCATTCCCCCGCAACTAACAGATGCTTCCCGCGATCTACGATTACTGGCTCAATGCATACGAACACGGCGAAGCGTGGGCGATCTCCTGCCGTTTCCTCAATCTCTTCCAATACATCACCTTCCGCGCGGTCAGTGCCGGACTGCTCGCCTTCATCCTCTCCCTGATCTTCGGGCCGCGCGTGATCCGCAAGCTGATCTCGCTCAAAGTAGGCCAGCCGATCCGCACTGCCGAAGAAGTCCACAAGCTCGCGGAACTTCATGGCGGAAAAATCGGCACGCCCACCATGGGCGGCGTGCTCATCCTCGGCACGGTGCTGATTTCCACGCTGATCTGCTCGCGTCCGCTCAATCCATTCGTCGCGGTCTGTGCCTGCACCATGACCGCCTGTGGCTTGTTAGGACTGTGCGACGACTACAAGAAGGTGAAGGAAAAAAAATCCGATGGCATCAGCAGTCGGACGAAGTTGGGCTGGCAGCTTGTGATCGCGCTGATCGCTGCGTGTTTCATTTTTTACAAGCCGGAGATCTCCGGTATTGGCGCGTCACAAGCCCAGATCGCCGCCGGAGACGCGGGTTTCACACTTGGAAAAAACAATCCTGTTGGCATTGGCTCGATCTGTTTCCCGCTGTTCAAGATTCCTCTGGTGGATTTAAAACTGTTCGTCATTCCGTTCTTCGCGCTGATCATCGTCGGCTGCTCGAATGCGGTGAACCTCACCGACGGACTCGATGGCCTCGCCACCGGTTGCACGATCAGCACGGCGCTCGCTTATGCACTGCTGTCTTATCTGGCAGGTCACTATTTCATGGCCGTCGAGTATCTCGTGATCCCGCACAACATCTACATTGGCGAGTTGGCGGTGTTCCTGATGGCGCTTGTCGGCGCGTCGTTCGGCTTCCTTTGGTTCAACTGTCATCCTGCGAAAATGTTCATGGGCGACACCGGCTCACTCGCTATCGGCGGTGCGCTCGGCACGGCGGCGATCTGCACGAAACAGGAACTGCTGCTCGTCATCATCGGCGGCATCTTCGTGATGGAGGCGATGTCCGTCATCCTCCAAGTCGGCAGTTTTAAGCTACGCAAGAAGCGTATTTTCAAAATGTCGCCGATCCACCACCACTTCGAGTTGTTAGGCTGGCATGAGAGCCAAGTCATCATCCGCTTCTGGATTCTCTCGATCATGTTCGCACTCTTCGGCCTCGCCATTCTCAAGATCGCCTGATGGAAACCATGAACCTCACCGGAAAACACGTTGCCATACTCGGCGCAGGCCGCAGTGGCCGCGCTGCGGCGATGCTCGCGCTTCGCGAGGGTGCGCGTGTGTCCGCATGGGATGCCGCTGGAGAAGAAGTCTTCGCGGACATGCCACAGGAAGTGGAAACTCATCCTTCCGCCCGCAGTGAGCAGGGCAGCAAGATAGTTTCTGATCTGCTGGTGGTGAGTCCCGGCATCGACACCTACGGCTCTTATGTGGCTGCGTTTTCCGCAAATGCAGGCGAGGTCATCGGTGAGGTCGAACTGGCCGCGCGTTTCTATCAGGGAAAAATCATCGGCATCACCGGCACCAACGGCAAGACGACAACCACCGAGCTTGTGGCGCGTATCCTCGCGCACGCTGGATTCGGCGGCAATCCCTGCGGCAACTACGGCACGCCCTTCGCCGAAGTGGTGCTACAAGCGAATCCACCGGCGGCGGTCTCGCTGGAGTTGAGTTCGTTTCAGTTAGAAACGATCCGCACGCTGCATCCGGTGGTGGCCGTTTGGCTGAACTTCGCGCCGGACCACATGGACCGCTACCCGACCGTGGAGGCGTATCATGCGGCCAAGCTGCGGATTTTTGAAAACCAGACTGGTGAGGACACTGCTGTCATTCGCACTGGTGAAACTCTGCCTGCTCTTGCCGCGAAGACGGTGACGTTTTCCACCACCGATGAAGATGCGGACTGGTTTTCTAACGGCCACAGCATCCTCCACAACGGCGAGACCTGGCTCGACATGGATCACGAGACCAGCCTGCGCGGTCTGCACAACGCGGAGAACGCGATGGCCGCACTCGCCGCTTGCGAAGCCATCGGAATTTCCGCCGCCACCATGCGTGCCGCTCTTCATGGTTATGCGCCGCCGCCGCACCGTTGCGAACTGATCCGCACGCTGGACGGCGTGGAGTATCTCAACGACTCAAAGGCCACCAATCTGCACGCTTTGGAAAGCGCACTGCGCTCGCAGACAAGGCCCGTCGTCCTGATCGCAGGCGGAAAAGAGAAGGGCTTGGACTATTCGCCCGTCGTGCCGCTGCTGAAACAAAAGGCGCTCTCCGCAGTGACCTTCGGCCAGATCGCACGACCGCTCGCAGCGATGTTTGCGGATGCGGTGCCGTGCGAATCCGTCGCCACACTCGCGGATGCCGTCGCCGTGGCACGCGGCCTCGCACCTCACGGCTCCACCGTCCTGCTTTCTCCCGGCACCTCTTCATTCGATCAGTTTTCCGGATACGAACAGCGCGGAAACGCATTCCGTGATCTCGTTCATCAACTTCGCTAACACAACTTCGCCATGAAACTCCAGACACTACCCGTCAAACGCCGCCCCGTTTCCAAAGGAATCTTCCGCCGCCTCAGTGCCGTCACTCGCAACCGCAAGCAGCGCGTCGCTGCCGCCGCGACAGCTTCCGATACGGAGATGGATGCGGACGATGGCAGCTCAAAAATCTCCCGCGCACTGACCATCATCTTCCTGATCCACATCGTCGCGATCGGTCTGATTTTCATACACCAGCGTTTCCTCGATGGCCGCCCAGCCACCGCCACAGGCGTGGTGAAGACAGCCGCGGTAGCGCCTATGGTCTCATCCGTGGAAGAGCGCCAGGATTTGCCTCGCCTTTCTACCGGTGAGAAACCTTATGTGGTGAAATCCGGTGATAACTACATGCGCATCGCGACCAACGAAGGCGTCGATGAAGGCGACCTGCGCCTGCTCAACAAGCATGTGAACATCGGCCCAGGCCTCATCCTCAAAATCCCGCCGAAGCGCATCGTCGCGATCGACCCACCGGAAGTCACCGCCATCCGTGAGCAGACGCTTTCTGATAGAGACCGTGGCTTAGTGGAGGCGGTGGACGTGAGCAATCCGCCGAGGGCTTTGCTTGTGAAGCCTGCATTGACGCACACCACCCAAGCCGCAACTCCGGCGGCATCCGGAAAATCCTACGTCGTGCAGCCGGGCGACAGCGTCTGGCGCATTGCCAACCGTTACAAGATCAGCCAAGACAATCTCATGCGCGCCAACGGCATCAGCGACGCGCGTAAAATGAAGACTGGTATGAAACTCGTCATTCCGTAAATTTCAAATCCCCACATGGCCCGCCATTGCTCCATCATCCTCTGCGTAGCGGTCGCCGCCTTGGTCGCGCTCGGGCTGATCATGCTGGCGAGCACCGGCGCGTGGGTGAGGAACGTGGAAGATCCCTACCACTTCCTCTCAAGGCAGGCGTTTATGGTAGGCGTGGGGCTGGTCGCAGCCTTCTTCGCGGCGCGGATGCAGCCGGAGCATCTCCGCAAGCTCGCGCCGTGGATGTTCCTAACAGTTTGCGTACTGCTGGTGCTTTGTTACGTGCCCGGCATCGGCGTGGCCGAGCTTGGTGCAAAGCGCTGGATCAAGGCTCCGCTGGTAGGGCGCTTCCAACCGTCCGAAGTGGCCCGGCTGGTGGTGGTGATCTGTCTGGCGACATGGTTCGCAAGATGGCAGACCGAAATCCACACTTTCTGGCGCGGCTTCGTCCTGCCCGGACTCATCGCGGGAATTCCCATTCTCTTGATCGCAGGTGAAACGGACGTGGGCACTGCTCTCTCTCTATCAGTCGCCGTCGGTGCAGTGCTGTTCTGTGCGGGCACTCGTTTGCTGTATCTCCTGCCGACCGCCATCACCGTGATTTCCGGCGCGTGTTGGTATATCGCCAATGATGCCGTCCGTTGGAAACGCATCGAAGCGTGGCTGGATTTGGAAAACCCGATCCATCAGTTGGACCGCGGCATGCAGCAGTGGCGTGCGCTGTTGGCACTCGGCAACGGCGGTCCGTATGGAGTGGGGCTTGGCAACGGCTACGAAAAATTCGGCACGCTCACCTACGCGCACATCGACTTCATCTTCCCCGTCATCGGTGAGGAACTCGGCCTTCGTTTTACAATGCTCGTGGTGCTCTGCTACGTGCTTATCGCCGTCGCCGGCTGCGGCATCGCGCTGCAGGCGAAGAGCGTGTTCAACCGCTGTGTCGCACTCGGTTTGACCTGCGTGATCGTGGTGCCCGCCATGGTCAACATCGGCGTGACCACCGCCATGCTTCCCAACGACGGCCTGCCGCTGCCATTCGTCAGTTACGGCGGCACCAGCCTCGTCTTCAGTCTTGCTGCCGTGGGTCTGTTGGTGGGAATCCACCGCAGGTCGCGCCCA
>JANMLQ010000045.1:0-27847 GCA_031372635.1 Akkermansiaceae bacterium
CCTCCTCGAATTGACGGTCGTCATCCTTGTTCTGCTCTCCCTCATCTCGATCCTCTTCATTGGCGCCCGCGCTTGGAAGAAGGGTTCGGACCGTGCCGCGAACATCCTGAACATCCGCAACGTGCAACAAGCCGTGCGTGCTCATGCCAATGTCCGTGGTCTTGCTGAAAGCGCCGCGCTTGCCTCCACCGACATCGTCGGCACCGGCAAGTACCTCAACTCCGTGACCGCGCCAAACAGCGACATCACTTACACCGGTAACTTCGCAGCCATCGTTCCGCCGATCGGCACGCTGTATCTTGCTCCGACGTACACGAACGCAGCAGCTACCGCTGACTACGCTCCGACTTCCGGTTCCACCGCCGAGTGGTGAATCCATTCGTCTCCATCCGTGGAGATCTGAATCAATCAACGGTCCTCCCTCAACGGGGAGGGCCGTTTTTCTTTGGCGGTGCGAAACTATCCAGCTACGACAGGTCTGATGAATCCCAATGCTTTTAAGGATTCATCTCGTCTGCACCATTCCTACCCGCGGCCGGTGGCTTTGATGAGGCGGGCGATGCGGGTGTTGAAATCATCGGCTGCGGCGAGTTCCTCCAGGCTGAGGTGCATGCGGTAGCGCCAGTAGTAGGGCATGATGGCGGGCACGTTGATGCGCTCCGCATCCACGTCCGGGTGGCGGAGGTTTTCGTCGATGGCGAGAAGATCCTGTAGCGGAAAGACCGCCCACATCGCGGGCGAGGCGAGGTGTTGGTGGATGATGCGCGTGGCGTGATCGCTGCTGAGTTCGTGCGGTGGAAAGGCGACGCCGAGCATGTTCCATGCGAAGTCCGCAGTGACAGATGGATCTTCGCGCCACCAGCCGCGCAGTGTGGGCATGTCATGGGTGGATGGGCTGACGACACTGAGGTAGGGCGCGTGTGCCGGATCGGCGAAGCGCACTTCCGAGGTCTTCGGCATGCGTTGGATTTCCAACGATAGGATGCCCAGCTCGCGGAGCACTCCCGGCACGCAGGCGGGCACCATTCCGAGATCTTCGCCGCAGAGCAGCATGGGGCTGGCACGGCGCATGACGGGAAGTTTCTCATAACCTCTCGCCTGCCAGAATTGTTCCTGTCGGCGGTAGAAGTAATCGACGTAGAGCGCGTCCACTCGCCATTGGGTGTCGTGCTCGAGTTCTTGAAACGACTTCGTCATTTGCAGCGAGCAGCGCGGATGGAACAGAGTGCCGTTAGAGCCGGGGACTTCGAGAAACAACACGTCACTCGCGCAATCCAGCAGTCCCTCGCGTAGGCGTGCGGCGTGCTCGCTCACGGCGGGGTCTTCCACGTTCCATGTGGCGAAGTGCTCCACGATGAGCCGCTGCGTGGCTACCGTTTCGCGGAGCTGATAGAAACCGTGGCCGCAATCATCGAGGTAGCGTTCCTTAACTTCCGGCGCGGCATCACCGAAGCGTTCCCACAGGAAATGCTCGCGGATGTAAGGGCGGCTGTGGCGGTTGTAGTCGAAGGGAATGCCACGGTTGCGGATTTCATCGACGTGCAGAGGCATCGCCGGATCGAACCAGCCCATGATGCCTTCCACCTGATCGTAGGGCACCTGCCAGATGCGGAAGAAGCCGAGGATGTGATCGATGCGGTAGGCATCGAAGTAGCGGCTGAGTTGTGCGAAACGCGAGCGCCACCACGCATAGCCGTCTTCACGCATGGCTTCCCAGTTATAGGTGGGAAATCCCCAGTTCTGGCCTTTGATGGCGAAGGCGTCGGGCGGTGCGCCTGCTTGCGCGTCCATCTTGAAGAGATGCGGCGCGGACCATGCGTCCACCGATTGGCGGTCGATGCCGATGGGTAGATCGCCTTTCAGCGCGAGGCCTTGCTTGTGGAGATGGGCGACGGCATCTGCGAGTTGTTTGTCGAGTTCGTATTGGAGCCAGATGTGATAGAAAACCTCCGCGTTGTCCGGGTGGGATCGCTCGGCCATGGCATCGACGCGTGCGGCATCGAAGACGGCCCAGTCCTGCCAACGGCTGAAGTCCGCAGTGCCGAAGTGGTCGCGTTTTACACAGAAGGCCGCGTAGGGCAGCACCCACTCGCGGTTGCTTGTTAGAAATTTCCTGAAGCCTGCGGAGGAAACGATTTTTTTCGAGTGAGTGGCGAAGATGCGGCGGGTGAGTGCGGTTTTCGCCTTCATCACTTCTTCGTAGTCCACGTGTTCGAGGGTGTTGAGCCACTCGCGTGCGGAGTCGAGATCGTCCAAGAACTCCTTGGGCATGGTGAGGCCAAGATCCTCGATGCGGAGGTAGAGCGGATGGAGCGCGAAGACGCTGATCGCGGAGTAGGGATAGGAGTCCGTCCAGTCGTGCGAGGAAGTGGTGTCGTTGATGGGCAGGATCTGGATGAGCTTAAGGCCGGTTTTCCGCGCCCAGTCGGCGAGTGGCTTGAGATCCGCGAACTCGCCGACGCCGAGGCTCTGATCGCCGCGTAGCGAGAAGACGGGGATGGCCACACCGGCGGCACGATAGAGTCCGGCGTTGTCGCGGCGGTAGTTCTCATCGTTGACGAGCGTGTGCTGGCTGTTGCCGAGAACGTGTTCTGTTAGTGTGCGGTTGTCGCCGTTTTCGAGAGCCACCGCGCAGCCGAGTTTGGGGTCGAACATGCCGTATTTGTATTCGATCCACCAACCTGCGGGGAGTTGAACGGAAACCTGCCAAACATTCGGAGCGACCTCGTGCATGGGCAGCGCGTGGTGCCAGCCCCAGTCGCCGATTTCGCGCGCGCCGCCGATCAGGCAGGGCACGAGTCCGTCCGGCACGGCGGCCATGCGGAGTTGGAAAGTGTGATCCGCATCGGCAGGCGCGGTTGGTGCGGCGGACGCGCGGCGCGATGGCAGGACGGCCTTGAAGGCGTTCGTTTCAAAGGCGTAGTCCACGGTGCCGGCCGAGCACCAGGTGTCTAACAGAAGCAGCGCGTCCTGCGCGGTGGAGTCGGCGTTTGCATGGCGCGGGCCGTCCCATTCATCCAGCTCCACGCCGTTTCCTTCTTGCCGGAACTGATAGGAATACTCCAGCCGCAGCGGACCACCGCCATCGACATCGAGTTCCACCTGCCACTGGCGATCATTGATCCAGCGCAACGGCAGAATTTGACTGAAGCGCAGGCCAGAAGCCTCCGGCACGGTGGTGAGTTTCAGCCACAGGGACTGGCCGGGAACGGTGTGGAAATTCAGGCGGAAAACTATCTTCATGGTTTCAGGAAACGAAGCTGTGCGATGCTAATGTCGCCACTTCCCAAGGCGATGGAAAAAATTTCGGGGAGCGCCCGCATTTCTGTCAGAAAGAACTGTCATGTCCCGCGCGTTCCGCGGATGCTTCCTCAAGCCGCAGGGCGTTTCCACACATGATTCCGACCTTCTCGTTGATCCGAAGAAACGCCGCCATCTGCTGCGTGATCGCACTCACAGCCATCGTGCATGCCGCGCCGGTGAAGCTGCACGATGAAGCGCCAGTGGTGGTCCGCGAGGCTGCCGAGGGTGTAGTTTTCGTGGATTTCGGCAAAGCCGCTTTCGGTAACGTCCGGCTACTGCCGCCTGCGGGCGCGAAGGGCAAGATCGTCGTTCACTTCGGTGAGGCGCTAGACGGCAAGCGCATCTACCGCACGCCGCCCGGCTCCGTGCGCTACGCCAGCGCGACGGCGGAGCTGGATGGAGCCAAGCCCATCGTCGTCGCGCCGCCTGCGGACAAGCGCAATACCACGCTTCCGAAAGCCGTGCTCACGCCTCCGGAATGGGGTGTCGTGCTGCCTTTCCGCTGGGTAGAAATCGAAGGCTGGAACGGCCCATTCAAACCGGAATACATCGTGCGCCAAGCGGGCTACTCTGCCACATGGGATGACCAAGCCGCAGCTTTCAAATCCTCCGATGAAACGCTCGACCGCATCTGGGAACTCTGCCGCTACTCGATCAAGGCGACTACTTTCTGCGGCATCTATGTGGACGGCGACCGCGAGCGCATCCCCTATGAAGCGGACGCCTATATCAATCAACTCGCGCATTATGCCACGGATCATGATTTACAAATCTCGCGCGATACCTTCGACCGCCTGATGCTCCATCCCACATGGCCGACGGAATGGGCACCGCACATGGTCTTCATCGCGCACGCGGATTGGCAGCACAGCGGGGACGCCAAGTGGCTTGCGCCGCGTTATGAATCACTGAAAACAAAACTTCTCACCGAACGCGCGGATGCCGAGGGCTGGATCCGCAGCAACAAGAAACAACAGGGCAAGGATGACATCGTGGACTGGCCCGCGAAAGAACGCGACAGCTACGTTTTCCGCGAGGTGAACACGGTGGTCAATGCATTCCACCTGGCGGCGCTCTCAAAAATGGCTGACCTCGCCCACGCGGTGGGAAAAACCTCCGAAGCTGAGGATTTCGCGCAGTGCCACGCGAAGGGACGCGAGCGTTTCCATAAGTCGCTCTTCTTGGATGACAAGGGTGCTTACCGCGACGGCATCGGCACCGATCACGCATCATCACACGCGAGTTTGTTTCCGTTGGCCTTCGGACTGGTGCCGCAGGACCGCATCGCCGCAGTCACCGCCTATCTCGTGAAGCGCGGAATGACTTGTTCCGTCTATGCAGCGCAATATCTGTTGGAAGGTCTGTTTGCTAACGGAGCCGATGAGGCTGCACTCAAGCTCATCACCGCCAGTGGTGACCGGAGCTGGCGTCACATGTTAGAAAGCGGCACGACCATCACTTGGGAAGCGTGGGACATGAGATACAAGCCGAACCAAGATTGGAACCACGCCTGGGGAGCCGCGCCAGCCAGCGTGCTGCCGCGTTTCGTGCTCGGTGCCGAGCCTCTGACCGCTGGCTGGAAAACCACACGCATCCGCCCTTGTCCGGGTGGTCTCACGCAGGCCAGCGGCAAACTGCCCACGCCGCTCGGTCCGGTTTCCATCCAATGGACGCGCAAGGAAGCATTTCAACTGCACCTCGATTTGCCCGCCGGTATGACCGCCACCGTCGAGCTGCCAGCAGCGGAAAAATCCAGCCGCGTGCTCATGGATGGCCAGCCCGTCCCCGCCACCCGCAACGGCGACAGACTCGTGCTCGATCAACCCGTGCAAGGCCGCCGGAAATTCGTGGTGAAATGATTTTTCCCGCCTGAGGATCAGTCGATCCACGGCGTATGGATTGGAAGATTTCAACCGCGAATCCACGCGAATGAAGAGGGTTTTGAATGGAAAATCGAATCACAGAATCCAGTTCTGAAAATTCGCGTTCATTCGCGTTCATTCGCGGTTAAAAAAATCCCTAGCATGGTAGCCCTGAACGCTGATCCCCATCTCCTGTCTTGCATCGCGCCCGGCGAATCCCGAAGCTCCCGCCATGCAGCTTCTTGAATTCGAAAAACCCGCGGTCGAACTCGAACGCGAACTCGAAAAACTCAGGACCAAGTCGGCCTCCCAGAACATCGACATGTCCGCCGAAATCTCCATCATGGAGGCCAAGCTCGCCGAGACCCGCGCGAGCATTTACCAAAACCTCACCCCGTGGCAGCGCGTCCAGATCGCACGCCACACGAACCGCCCGTTCATGCTCGATTACGTCTCACTCGCCTTCACCGAATTCTGCGAGCTGCATGGCGACCGCCACATCGGCGATGACGCTTCGATGCCCGGCGGATTCGCACGCATCGGCGGACAGCGCGTGGTCATCATCGGCCACCAAAAAGGCCGCGACACCAAGGAAAACCTCAAGCGCAACTTCGGCAGCGCCCACCCCGAAGGCTACCGCAAGGCCATGCGCTTGATGAAGACTGCGGAAAAATTCGGCCTACCCGTCATCACCCTCATTGATACACCCGGAGCCTTCCCCGGCATCGGCGCGGAAGAGCGCAACATCGCCGAGGCCATCGCCTTCAACCTCCGTGAAATGATGCTGCTCAAAGTGCCCGTCATCGCCGTTGTGTTAGGCGAGGGCGGTTCCGGCGGAGCACTCGGCATCGGCGTGGCGGACCGCGTCATCATGCTGGAGAATGCCTACTACTCCGTCATCAGCCCCGAAGGCTGCGCCGCCATCCTCTGGAAGCACCGCAAACACGCGCCCGAAGCCGCGGAGGCCATGAAACTCGTCGCGCCCGATCTCAAAAAACTCGGCCTCATCGACGACGTCATCGCCGAGCCCGTCGGCGGCGCGCATCACGATCACCAAGCCACTGCGGCCGCGTTTCAGGAAACACTCATCCGCCACCTCGCCGAGCTGGCCGCACTTCCCGTGGCAACGCTGCTAGAACAACGCTACGCCAAGTTCCGCAACTTCGGCGAATGGCAGGGCAAGCCTTGAACCAAATTTTTTACCAACAACTGAAACCAACATGTCTAACAAACCACTGAACATCGGTCTCGTCGGAGGCGGCAAAGGCGCCTTCATCGTCCAACCCCACCAGAAAGCCATCCACATGGACGGCACCCGCCGCGTCGTCGCAGGCGCGCTTTTCCCCGATCCCAAGATCGCCATGGAAGAAGCGAAAAACTGGCCCTATCCGATCAAAGGCTACGTTTCCTATGATGAAATGATCGCCGCCAACGCCACCGCGCCTGCCGATGAGAAGCTCGACTACATCCTCATCGTCACCCCCAACTTCGTTCACTATGATCCCGCAATGAAGGCCATGAAGGCAGGCATCGCCGTGTTCTGCGAAAAGCCACTCTGCCTCAATCTCAAGGAAGCCGCAGACCTCGTCAAAACTTCGCGCAAGCTCAATGTGCCCTTCGCACTCGCGCACACCTACCTCGGCCACTGGACCTCGCGCCTCAGCCGCTACATCGTGCAGAGCGGCCTCATCGGCGACGTCCGCTGGGTGGACAGTTACTACATCCAAGGCTGGCTCGCCTCCAAGCTCGAAGCCACCGGCCAGCAGCAGGCCGCATGGCGCGTCGATCCCAAGCGTGCAGGCGGCTCCGGCTGCGGTGGTGACATCGGCACCCACGCGCTCATGCAACTCCGCTACGTCACTGGACTCGACGTCACCGATCTATCCGCGCAGCTCGAAACCTTCGTTGAAGGCCGCATGCTCGACGACCACTTCACCATCTACTGCAAGCTCAGTAACGGTGGCAAAGCCCTCGTCCGTGCCTCGCAGATCTGCATCGGCCACAAGAACGACCTCGGCATCACCATCGCTGGCAGCAAGGGCACACTCGTCTGGAAACAAGAAGAGCCGGAAAAACTCACCATCCTCCTGCCGAACCAACCCGACCGTGTCTATTGGCGTGGTGCCGTTTCTCCGGGCGATGGTTTCCTTCCGAAAAACGTGCCTGCCGATCTCATGGCGGAGCCAACCATCCCCGCTGGCCATCCCGAAGCATTCCACGATGCCTTCGCACGTCTCCATCGTTCCTTCGAGACCGACGTCCGCAAATGGAAGGCTGGTAAAAAGTTCAACTGCGACGGCAGCAAGTACGCCACCGTCGAAGACGGCTGGACCGGCCTCGCCTTCATCGAGACCTGCCTCAAGAGCAGCGCAAAAAAAGGCGCATGGACCAAAATGCCGAAGAGCATCTAACGCCGTTTAATCTCTCCAATAGGATCGTGGCTGGGACTAGCAGTCCCAGCCCGTCCAAGGGACATCCTGTCCCTTGGTTTTAAAGTTGGACCGTGCGCAGCCCAAAGGTGGCTCGTTCTCGATGAGTTTTCATGTCCATCTTCGGCGCGTCCATGACCGTCGATGTTATCCTGCGCTTTCTGCACGTCTTTCTACTCAAGTTCCCGGTTTCAATTCGCAGCAAGAGTGATTGCGCTGGAGGAGGGAAAGGTAGAGTGCTTGATTGCCGTTTCTTGGTTCTCCACCAATCGCATTCTCATGTTCGATCTTCCGGAAAAACCGCACAAGAAACTCACTACGGCGCAGCAGGCAGCTTGGGGAAAGATGCGTGCTTTGCTGGAGAACTCTACAGAGGCGGACCGACAATATGACGGCATGCCCGGGGCCGAAGCTGGGCGGGTGATCAGCACGGACCTTGCCCGAATGCTCGACAGTCGTTACGCGAAAAATCCGGGCCCCTGCAAATTACGAGACATCGAACCGGGTTGGGATCTCGCGTGGCGCTATTCACAAGACCGTTTCGAGCGAGAACTCCGAACTCTGGGAAAGCGCCGTCGCGTCCGATTCATGGCGGGCGGCTGGGCGGCTGGCAAAACTCACGCGGTGGAGAACCAGCCCTCAAACAAACCGGATCTGACTTGGGACGGCACCTTGAAAGACATCGATTGGGCCGCCGCCGTGATTGATCTTGCCGTAGTGGAGGGATGGGAGGTGGAGATTGCCTACATCTACCGGAATCTCGAATTGGCGCTCTACGGCGCGGTGGAGCGGCGCAAGAAGGAGGGTCGGTCCGTCCCGCTCCATAAACTCGCGGCCAATCACCGGGAGGTGCAACAGGCCGTCATGAATCTGAATTTGCTCTACTCCGGACACCCAAAGATTTCCTTTCTGTTCCTGCATAACCTTGGAAAAAGGGGCGTGTTGAGCGATCCCTTGAATATCGAAATCAAAGAACTTGAGCTCAACGGAGCCCTCCATTATCTTCAACGCCATGAGGAATACTACGCGAAAGCTGCCAAGCACCTCGAGCAAGCTCACCAAGCGCGAGCTTGATGTGCGCCTCAAGGAAGCTCGGGCCCGCCTCCGCGACATGAAGGCGAAGGGAAAGCCCTTGCCTAACCCGACCAAGGAATGGAGCAAGCCGAGCATCAAAGCGCTCTCGATTGCCCTCAGCAGCAAGTAAGCGGCGTAGATGCCCGGCCAGTAGGGCAGATCCGCAGATGTCATCCACCCCGCCGCTCTAACGGGGAAATGGAGTTCGCCGTCCTTTCAGGCCAATGCCGACTTCACGCCCACTCATTTCCCAACAGCCTGCGCCAAGTTGGTGAACTTATGATTCGGATCAAAATACCCCCTCCTAAAAAATCGAATTCTCCCTCTGGATCACAGCCGGATCCTCGGCGCGTTCCTTGGCAAGTTGCTTTCCTGAAACTTTCATTAGAGCTTACCGCTATGTTCCATCCCGGAACCGGTCAAGCCATGATAGAGGTAGGAACGGGGTTTTCGCCCCGCTCCCCCCTCCGAACCCGACGTGCGGATTTGATTCGCTTGGCTCACCCCTGCGGAGCACGTCGCGTTCGCTCCTGTCCATCTCCGCTTCGCTCCGATTCCCGCATCCGGCTTTCCAGTCAGTGGTTTGCTCCGTAACGGAGACTCGCGATTTCTAATTCTCGGGCGTCTAGCAGGCAGAAGAGTCCGAGCTTATCGAAGTAGCGGTTGGGCCAGCGTTGGTAATCTTTTCCTCGGCCACGGCCTTCAAGACCGCGCCGCTTTTTCAGGATGGAGCGCAGTCTCATGCGTATCCACCCGTCAATTTCTCCCAGTTGACTGGCGGTCTCGCGACGACGCAGTTGCCTCCGGTTGCTCTCCCGTTGCTCGTCTCGGGATGACTCAGACTTTCACTGGTTGATTTCATGTATGGGCGCACGCACGGGTGGCGAGCTTTCAAGTCGCCTATTCAGCCAGCAGCTTGCGGAAGTAGCCGATGGTGGAATCAAGCCCCTGTTCGAGCGGGAATTTCGGCTCCCAGCCGAGTTCTTTTCTCGCGAGCGCGATGTCCGGCTGGCGTTTCTTCGGATCATCGCCGGGCAGCGGGAGGTGGATGATTTTCGAAGCTCCGCCGGTTTTCTTCAGAACGAGTTCGGCGAGTTCGAGCATGGTGAATTCGCCGGGGTTACCGATGTTGACTGGACCCGTGAGAGACGGATGGTTCATCAGCCGGATGAAGCCATCGATGAGATCATCCACATAACAAAACGAGCGGGTCTGGGTGCCATCACCATAGATCGTGAGATCCCTGCCTTGCAGCGCCTGGACGATGAAGTTGGAAACGACGCGGCCATCATCGGGCAGCATGCGCGGGCCGTAGGTGTTGAAGATGCGGACCACGCGGATGTCCACTTTGTTTTGGCGGTGGTAGTCGAAGAAGAGAGTCTCGGCGCAGCGTTTCCCCTCATCATAACAGGAACGGATGCCGATGGGATTTACGCTGCCCCAGTAGGATTCCGGCTGCGGGTGGACTTCAGGATCGCCATAGACTTCGGAGGTGGAGGCTTGGAAAACCCGGGCACCGAGACGTTTCGCGAGGCCGAGGCAATGGATCGCACCCATGACCGAGGTCTTGGTGGTCTTGATCGGGTTGTGCTGGTAATGCGGCGGCGAGGCGGGACAGGCGAGGTTATAGATGTGATCGACTTCGAATTTGAATGGCTCTGTCACATCGTGGCGGACGAGTTCGAAGTAGGGATTGCCTAGCAGGTGGGCGATGTTGCGTTTCCGGCCGGTAAAGAAGTTGTCCAGGCAGATGACCTCGTTTCCCTCGTTGAGGAGGCGTTCGCAGAGATGAGAGCCCAGAAATCCCGCCCCGCCGGTGATGAGGATGCGCATGGCGTGGAATCCACCGCAAAACGCACATGCTGGCAAGAGCGGATCAGATCGCGCTCGGCTTCAGCACGCCGACGTAGGGCAGATTCCGGTATTTCCCCATGTAATCGAGGCCGTAGCCGACGACGAACTCGTCGTTGATCTCGAAGCCGACGTAATCCGCACTCACCTCTGCGGCGCGTTCCTTGTCCTTGGCTAATAACACGGCGGTGTGCACGGCGACGGCTCCCTCTTCCCTCAGCCGGTCGGACACGGCGCGCAGCGTGCGGCCGGTATCGAGGATGTCGTCCAGCAGCAGCACATGACGGCCCCTCACTTCCGGGAAATGGCGATCGAGAAAATCCACACTGCCCGAGCTTTCCATGCCGCCGTGATAACTCGCTACATTGAGGCACTCGATTTCCAGCACGCGCGGCACACGGCGCAACAGGTCCGCAGCGAACACCAACGCGCCCTTGAGTAAGATGATGACTACCAGCGTGCCGCCGGGAAAATCCCGCTCGATTTCCTCCGCCATCGCATCCAGGCGCTTCTCGATCACCGCCTCGTCGATCAGCACTCGCTCGATATCGTTCCGCATCCCCTCCCCTACAAGCGGCGGATGGAAGAGCCAAGCGCCAAACCGGGCGGGGGTAAAAGCCGGGGTTCCGACACCAGGCAGAACACTTAACCAAATGAAGGAGAGAACCACGGATGGACACGGATCAGATCGAGTTTGCAGCTCCTTTTTTCGATGTTTCGAGGGATGGTAATAGGTGGAATCACGATACGGATGCTCAATGCGGTATTTTAATCCGTGTTGATCCGTGTCCATCCGTGGTTCGAATTCTTCTTATCCCCAGTGCAGGAACCTTGGGATGAAAGCCTCACCATTTCGCTTGCCACAGTATGGGGTAAGCCCCAAAAGAGCGCCCGCTTTCCCGGGAGGTGGTGCGGAGTCCGTGATTCCCTCCGGTTTAGCGGTACAATCCCTTATTCGCGCAGCTCAAATGGACAGCATCTCATCCCGTATCGCCAAGGTTTCCCCATCCCTCACGCTGGCCGTCACCGCACAGGCCAAAGCCATGATCGCCAAAGGCGAAGAAGTTTACGCCCTCGCTGGCGGCGAGCCGGAAGTGGACACCCCGGACTTCATCAAGGAGGCCGCCATCCAGGCGCTTCGCGATGGAAAAACCAAATACACCCCGGCCGGTGGCATCCCCGAACTGCGCGAGGCGCTCGCCGCCAAGTTCCTCACCGATAACGATCTCAAATACGCGCCTAACCAGATCTGCGTGACCGGCGGTGCCAAAATGGCTTGTTTCAACGCCATCCTCGCCGTCGTCGAGGAAGGTGACGAGGTCATCATCCCGACGCCCTTCTGGGTTTCCTACCCGGAAATGGTGCGCCTCGCAGGCGGCATTCCAGTGCTCGTGGAAACCAAGGAATCCACAGGTTGGAAAATGACTCCCGAGCAATTCGAGGAAGCCATGACCCCGGCGACTAAGATGGTCATCATCAACTCCCCCGGTAACCCGACCGGAGCCGTCTATACCGCAGACGAACTCCGCGCCCTCGGTGAAATCGCGCTGGGCGAGGACATCGTCATCCTTTCTGATGAGATCTACGAAAAACTCGTCTATGGCGAGGCCAAGCACGTTTCCATCGCCTCACTCAGCGATGATCTCTACAATCTAACGATCACCGTCAACGGCTTCTCCAAAGCCTACTCGATGACCGGCTGGCGTCTCGGCTACACCGCCGCACCCAAGCCGCTCGCCGATGCGATCGACAAGATCCAGAACCACACCATCTCCAACGCCAACACCTTCTCGCAATACGGCGCACTCGCCGCACTTCAGGGCGATCAATCGTTCATCGAAGATCTGCGCGGCGAGTATGACGTGAAGCGCCAGTTTGTTTTCAGCCGCCTCAAGGCGATCCAGAACATCCGCGTCGTCGAGCCACAGGGCGCGTTCTACTTCTTCGTTTACACCGGCGGCATGGGCATCAAGTCGATGAACCTCTGCGACAAGCTGCTTTCCCGCTACAAAGTCGCCGCCGTTCCCGGCGTGGCCTTCGGCTACGACGAAGGCATCCGCCTCAGCTATTGCACCACGCTCGACGTGCTCAACGAAGGCCTCACCCGCTTCGAGCAGTTCTGCCGCGAGCATTGATGGGAATGGAAATTGGGAATTTGAGATTGGACATTAGGCTCTCATCACCCGCGTCTTGGTGCTACCGGATGACTCATCTCCGAAGGCATTCCACCCTCTCTACCAGTCGCAGTTGAATCCTTCCACATTCCGCGATTGGCGGATTGGAAACACGGGCTTATACTGACGGCGTGGTCATTGATCCATCCATGTCCGAATCCCCTAACCTACTGAAGGGCAAACTGCTGCTTGCTGATCCTTCACTGCGTGACGGAACCTTCGACAAATCCGTCATTCTGCTCACCGATCACAGTTCGACCGACGGAGCCTTCGGCATGATCCTGAATCACCCCACCGGCAAAGTGGTCGGGGATTTTCTCAAAGGGAAGGATTTCACAGCGATCAAGCATCTCGCCGTGCATGAGGGAGGGCCGGTAGCGCGGGATCAACTCACATTTTCTTCGTTTTGGTGGAGCCGCAAACTCGGGCTGCGCTGGGCGATCCGCATCTCCGCCGAGCAGGCCGCCGATCACGCGCACCGCCCTGGCAGAATCGTCCGCGCTTTCATCGGCTACTCCGGTTGGAGCGCGGGCCAGCTTGAGAGCGAACTGCGCCGCCCCTCGTGGTTTTCCATCGATCCTCAGCCGGATCTACTGGGGCAGGCACACGATCCCACGCTGTGGTCCGAACTGCTGCGCCGTGTTTCACCGCTGCACCGCATCCTTGCCGAGGCTCCCGCAGACCCGCGCATGAACTGAAGCGGCAGTGAATGAATGATTGAAGCGCGCTTGCCCGTCCTGTTTCATCCGCCCAGCCCGCAGGCAATCCCCGCATCCATGTCAGAAAACGAAATCCTGTTCAGCCCCATCGACGAAATCATTGCGGAAATCGCCGCTGGCAGGATGGTCATCTGCGCGGATGATCCTGGCCGGGAAAACGAAGCGGACCTGATCGGCGCTGCTTCACTCTGCACAGCGGAGATGGTCAATTTTATGGCGATTCACGGTCGCGGCCTCATTTGCGCTCCGCTAGCCGCAGGCCGCACTGAGGAACTCGATCTGCCACAGATGACGCGTCGCAACCTCGAAGGCCATAAGACCGCTTTCACCATCAGCGTGGACGCCGCCCACGGCATCAGCACCGGCATTTCCGCTGCGGACCGCGCCCACACGATCCGTCTGCTCGCCGATCCATCCGCCCATGCCGACGCGTTTGTTAGACCGGGCCACGTCTTTCCACTGCGCGCCGCCCAAGAAGGCGTCCTCCGTCGTGCCGGCCATACCGAAGCAGCACTCGACCTCACCCGTCTCGCCGGCCTACCCGAGGCTGCGGTGATCTGTGAAATCATCAACGACGATGGCACCATGGCCCGCGTCGGTGATCTCGGTGCTTATCAGAAACGTCACGGACTGAAAGCCTGCACCATCACCCAGCTCATCGAATACCGCCGCCGCTCGGAGAAACTCGTGCTGCGCGAGGAAACGATCAAGATGCCCACGGATTACGGTGAGTTCGATTGCCATCTCTATCGCATCTCCACCGATGCCAGCCATCACCTCGCTTTGAGCCATGGTGTCATCGACTCCGAAAAACCCACTCTCGTCCGCGTCCACTCCGAGTGCCTCACCGGCGATGTGTTTCACTCGCAACGCTGCGATTGCGGCGGCCAACTCGCCGCCGCGCTCGAACACATCGCCAAGGAAGGCGGCGTCCTACTTTACCTGCGCCAGGAAGGACGCGGCATCGGATTGCCTGCCAAAATCCACGCCTACAAGCTCCAGGAACAGGGACTCGACACCATCGAGGCCAATGAAAAACTCGGCTACGGATCCGACCTGCGCGACTACGGCATGGGCGCGCAAATCCTCGCCGACCTCGGTGTCCGCCGCATCCGTTTGCTCACAAACAATCCCAAAAAAGTCATTGGACTCGAAGGTTACGGCCTCGAAATCGTCGAGCAGCTCCCCATTTCCCTGCCTGCCAACCCGCACAACGAGAAATACCTCGAGACCAAACGCCTGCGCATGGGGCACACGCTCTGAAACGGCGATCTTGCCGTTTCCTGGCCGGTTTTGAGACCACATGGCCGGGATAGGGGCCTTAAAATCCTTTTGTTTTCCTGATTTTCAGCGATTCTCTGTTCGTTCCGCGACGCTTCGGCCAAACGGAACGCCAGCCTCTGAAAAGTCGGCCACTTAGCATCGAATTGATCTCCGGGGGGAAGTCAACCGATCAGAGCCAGATAAGGAGCTTGGAAAAAAGCGCGCGTCGAGACCTCCGGGGGGAATTCCGACGCGCGCTTTTCTTTTCCGGCGTGGCCTTGCGGCGTTTGGGATACTAAACCGCTTCAAGGCACCAACGGTGCATGGAGCAAGTAGATCACGCGGTCTTGCTCATCACCCTTGTGAACATCGATGTAGATGCTGTCCTCGATCGGCATCGCATCGGCAGCCGATGACTGAGGCATGCCTTTTCGCCAGACGATTTGCAGCGGGAAAACACCCGTCGCCTCGGGGCCAGGAGCGCCAGCCGCCCCCCAAGTGAATTCTCCGAGTTCGGTTTCGGGTTCCGAAGCATCCTCGCTGGGTGCTCCACCCCACACATAGCGCGGCGCGGAAAACCGATAGTTTCCCGGCTTGCGGATTTCCAGACTACCCTCGAAGCGGAAAGCTCCATCCTGAGTTCCTATTTTAGTCACGCTGAGTTGGAAGACATCCCGATAGCGGAAGGCATCACTCGCAAACACCGGCACCGCTACATTACACAAAACTACCAGACCTCCCAGCAGCGCGGGTAGAGTCGCCCGCGTGAAAGACGGGCTATTGTTTTTACTTTCACCCATCCTCAACCACAACAGGCCGAACACGTAGAACAGGAACACCAGCGGCAGGAAAGTGAACAACACCTCACGCAGCATGCTGGCCGGATAAATCATCAGACAAACTCCCGCCAGCAGGGCGAGCACGCAGGCTGGCAGCACATAGCCCAGCGCCGCACACGCCACCGATTTTCCAGTGGCAATGCCATAGCCGATCAATGCCACCAGCCCGATCAGAAACGCGATCCAGCCATGGGAAAAAGTCCAGATCACCGTCGCAGCGAAGCCGCCCTGATGTTTCTGCGCCCATGCGAAAACCAGAACTCCCAGCACCCCGAGAAACCAACCGACAACTCCGGCTCCAAAGAGTTGTGATAATGCGGATGCTGTGGCGGATTTCGGACCGGAATCCGGCCTATCAGTTGAGAATTTTTTTGATTCATGAGATGACAATGCCACCCGCCAGACTCCCAAAAAAAGCCTAAAATCCGTGGCTCTTTAATCAGCAGAGCCCTTGGTTTGATCTTTGCAATTCCTTGGCGTTGCTTGGAATGATTTCTGGCTAAACAAAAGAGCCTGAAAATGGTGCATTAGCCCATGAAACAATCCCGCGTGCGCCACGTATTGGCGCAACACGTAAATCCATGACATCAAAACCCATCCCCACCCTGTCCGTGCTCGCGCTTGCGGCCGCTATCTCCGGCAATCTGCACGCCGATGTGAAACCCAACCCGCTGTTCACCGATGGCGCGGTCCTGCAACGCGGCCAGTCGGTGCCAGTCTGGGGCAGCGCGCGTGACGGCGAGAAGGTGACGGTTGAAATCGACCGCCAGAAAGTCACCACCACCGCCGCCGATGGCAAATGGAGCGTGAGCCTCAAGCCGCTGAAGGAAGGCGGAACACACACGATGAAGATCACGGGCGACAACACCGTGACCATCAACAATCTACTCGTCGGCGAGGTCTGGGTCTGCTCCGGCCAGTCAAACATGGAGTGGAATTTTTCCCAAGCGCACAACGCCAAAGAAGAAGGGCCGAAAGCGAATTACCCGAAGATCCGCATGTTCACAGTGAAGAAAACTGTTTCCGTCAAGCCGCTTGCGGAAGCCGTTGGTAAATGGGTCGAGTGCTCGCCGCAAACGGTCAACGGCTTCTCAGGTGTCGGTTACTTTTTCGCACGCGATCTCCACAAGAAACTCGGCGTACCCGTCGGCATGATCCACACCTCATGGGGCGGCACCCCCGCGCAGGCATGGACGAGTCTGGAAGGATTCGGCGATGATCCAGAGTTGAAAGAATATGTCGATGCCGCGAAGCAGAAGCTCGCCACCTACGATGCCGATCTCGCCGGTCATGCCGCCAAGATGGAAGAGTTCAAAACCAAGTCGAAGGAATGGAATGAAACCGTCGGCAAGACCTATCAGGAAACGCTGAAAGCATGGAACGAAGTCGCCGCGAAGGCGAAGAAGGACGGACAGCCCGCACCGCCGAAGCCCGCGCCTGCCAGCCCTCAGCCGAAAGCTCCTCCGCATCCGGAAGGTGGCTCGAACAATCCGACAACTCTCTATAACGGCATGATCGCGCCGATCATTCCCTACGGCATCAAGGGTGCCATCTGGTACCAAGGCGAGTCGAACGCGAACAAGTCCAAGCAATACCGCACGCTGTTCCCGGCCATGATCGCCGACTGGCGCAATCGTTGGAAACTTGGCGACTTCCCGTTCTTCTTCGTTCAGATCGCACCCTTCCAAGGCCAGCCGCCGGAGATCCGCGAGGCGCAGTTTCTAACACTCTCAAAGGTGAAGAACACCGCCATGGCCGTGACCACCGATGTGGGCGACGCAAAAGACATTCATCCAGGAAAAAAAGAACCCGTCGGCCAGCGCCTAGCCCTTGCCGCACGCGCTCTGACTTATGGAGAGAAGATCGGATACTCCGGCCCGCTCTATGACTCGATGAAGGCGAAAGGCGGAAACATTATCCTCAGCTTCAAACATGTGGGTGGCGGACTCGTTGCCAAAGACGGCGAACTGAAAGGCTTCACCATCGCCGGTGAGGACAAGAATTTCGTGCCCGCACAGGCGAAGATCGAGGGTTCAACCGTTGTCGTTTCGGCCGAGGGAGTGAAGGCTCCAAAAGCCGTGCGCTACGGCTGGGCGAATGTTCCCGATGTGAATCTTTTCAACAAAGAAGACCTCCCCGCCTCGCCCTTCCGCACGGATGTGGAGTGAAGGCTGCTGATCTGCGATGTATTGAGCGTGCTACCGACCGTAGTCCAACCGTAGTTTCGCAATTTGCTAACAAGGAGAAGCGATCTCCGAATCGCCATGCCCATGAAGAGCCGACGAAAAGCAGCTTGCCACCACACGTCGTCACTTCATGGACCTCCGCAGGTCGGAGTCCGTCGCTCCTTGAAGCTTTACGTTTCGGATATGACATTTGGTAAAAGGTCACTGTTCCGCCGCGCTTTCACGCCATAGCTCTTGGAATTGCTGCCATTGGGTCTTGTCCTCGGCACGCAGCACCTTGTCGATCATCGCGCGATGAAACGCGAGTTCGGCGCGGGCGAAACCACGGTTGGCTTTGGTGCTTAAGACAAGGATGGGGTCGCTTTCTAACGGACATTTTTCAAACAACTTGGCGGTAAGGTCGGCGATGTCCGGGCCGACGAACCAGACCTTAACCCTCCCGGCGGCAGCACGAAAAGTGCGCGGCGTTTCGTATTCGATCACCGGTCGATCATCGGTATTCACCGGGTAGGCATCGAACAAATCGCGAGAGGGCGTCAGGTATCCGCCATAGAAAAACGGCAGCGTTTCAGGAAAGGGCGCGGCGGCGATAGGCACCAGTTCCGGCTGGCCGATGAACGCTACGATTTCATGGCGGGTACGAAGTTGTTGCGCCACATCGACACATGGCCGAACGCCTCAAGCATGATACAAGCGATCACGCCAAACTCGAATTCGGTGAGTTGGTAGAGCGGCAGCCACTGGACATGACTACCGCCGGGATTGAGGCGCTTGCGGGCGTCGAGGTAGTGCTCAAGGCTGTAAAGGCTGCCCGCGCCGCAGCTGTAGGGAAGGAACAGATCGGCATTGATGTTGTCGAACTTTTCATCAGTGGCCAACTGCTGGACGACCCTTATTTTCCAGTCGTTTGCATGGATGAGTCGAGCAAACAACTTGTCGGCGAAGTGGCGGCCCCGATTCCCATGGCTCCCGGACACGGACAGATCATCGACCATGAGTATGTCCGCAACGGAGTGGCCGAGATTTTTGTGGAAGTGGAACCTCTGGCTGGCAAACGCCACGTGGAGTTCACCGAGCTGCGAACCCGGAAAGATTGGGCGAACTTCATCAAGGGCATGCTCGACGAGCGCTACCCGAATGCCATCAAGGTCCGGTTGCTCATGGACAATCTCAACACCCACGACGTGGCTTCATTCTACGAAACCTTCGACCCCGCAGAAGCCAAACGATTGGCCGGGCGAATAGAAATCCACCATACTCCAAAACATGGCAGTTGGCTCAACATCGCGGAAATCCAACTCGGTGCGCTGCAAAGCCAGTGCATGAACCGTCGCATCCCGAACCGCGAGTTCCTGCAAAAGGAAATCTCAGCTTGGGAATCTGAACGCAACACACGCGGAGCCCCCATTCACTGGCGCTTCAACAACGAAAACGCCAGAATCAAACTGACTCGTCTTTATCCGAAACTTTAATAGTTACGGGATACTAGTGTTCAGTATTTTAACTTAGGGAATACAGCGTGGCTCTGCGGGCGTTGCTGCCAATGACCCGGCGCGGAGACATGCGCCTCCCCCATTCATAAGAAATTCACAAAAGTTTTCTTCGTTTCCGGGAAATGACCTGCTAGGCAACATGGAATCTAATTTCGTGAAAGCCATTATTTCCGCCGCATTACTTTTGTTATCCACCGGCGCATGGTGTCAGACCTCCACGCAGGATTTTTCCAAGGGCTTCGAGCTGCTGGCGGGCCTCGGGATGCCGGCGCTCGATGCAGACGCGAAATGGGCGAAGGTGATGGACTCCGACATGATGGATTACGAACTCCGCGAAATCACCAAGTCGATCAAGGGCAACGGCTGGATCGTGCGTGGCAAGGACGGCACGGTTCGGAATCTCGCCCTCGGTGGCATGGCTGCTGCGGATGTAGAAAAAGGCGCGAAGGAAGCAAAGCCGCAGGATTTGGCGAAGGATGTGGAAACCCTCATCGCGGCCATGGCAAAGGCTGCGCAAAAAGTGGACCTGAATGATCACTTTTCGTCATACAGATCGACAGGCAACGAGAAGTTTCTGTTTTTCGCCGCTCAGCTTCACCAGACAGGCAGAAAGGAGCTGGCAGGCCGTCTCGCCCAGGCCGCGTTCGCGTTTTATCCCACGCATGAAGCAGCGGTGGATGCGGCGGTCGATCACATCGCGGAGTATTCCCATCAGCAGGTGGTTGCCGCGTTTTTCAAATCAGGTGATTGGGTTGTCTATCATCGCGACTTGTCCACATTGACCGGAAAGTTTCCGCGCGGTTGGAAGAACTTGGGTGCGGTGCGCATGATGCTGCCTCAGCTCGCCCGTCAGGCGAAAGGCGAAGCCGCACCTGAACCGGCGCTTGCAGGCGTCACGTTCGATCCGCAGGCCGTCGCCATCATGCGTGAGTTGATGCAGCCGCCGGAGCAAGAGGAGAAAGGCGAAGACGAGCTGCCCGCCCACATCCGCAGGCAGATACAAATGATGCGATCCATGGGGCATTCGTATGGCGAGAGAGAGTTGGCACAATCCTTGTGGTTGATAGTTGAAGCGGACGCAAAAGACAAACAACCGCTTTCACGTCTCGCAGGACTCCGCATGGCGGCGATCCCAGCCTTGGCCGCGCTGACCGCCGATCCGTTTTTCACCCGCCTTCCGAATTCGTATTCCGGCGGCAGCTACTTCTCTTCCCGTGAGTCCGACGAAGAGCGCACCTTGAGATCCTACCAATCCATGTCGCGCCCGTCCACGCGAGGTGAGATCGCCATGCGCATGCTCGCCTTGACACTGCCCGACCCCGAAGACGATCTCGATGAAGCGGATGCAGAAACGATGCGCGATCTCGCGATGGAATTCTGGAAGACCCATCGCAACGCCACACGCGAGGAGCTTGCCGCGTTTTTCCTGAAATCCGGATCACGCCAACAGGCTTCCACTGCCGCAGAGGTATTGGCCGCATCCAAGAACCCGGAAGCGCACAAGATTTTGGAAACCCATGTGCTCGCCGCAGATCAAGCCGTCGGAATGTATCAGTCGGTCCAAGTCTATCTCAAGGCCCGCAAGGCTGCGGGAAAACCATTCTTCGAGAAGTATGCAAAACTCGTTCGCCAACAGGCCGCAGAAGGCAGCGATGGTGAACGCAACGAGAATTCCTGGATGATCGAACAGCAAGGCGGCGTCGAGAAAATACTCAAGCAGCTTCAGGCACTCATCGCCGACGAGTCGCCTCGCAAGAGGGTCATCCGAATCGCCGAGGAAGATCCGAAGACCGCAGCCGCCTCGATCCGTGGCCTGATGGAAGCGATGAGCGATGTGGATCCGACAGAACAACTCATGTCCCTGCTCACCGGCGCGAATGCCGCGAAGAACGAGGACGTGCGCGCTCATTTCCTCGGCTCCATTTCCCAAATCGAGTGGGACACGGAGAATGAAGACGAAGAAGAAAGCGAAGAAGTGAAACGCGCTCCCCGCCAAATGAAGGTTCCGGAAATCTCCATCTGGCGGAAGCTCGTGCAGGACACGCGTCCACTGAAAGCGGCATCTCGATTCTCCATGGGAGTCAAAAATGAAACAGTGTCTGCATTGGCATGCTCGGCGCTTGAGATCTCGGTCGCGGGACATGGAGCATACCAAGAGTTGATGCTGGCCATGCACGCCATCGCGCGTCCCGCAGCGGAGGTCATCAGCGAGCGGGCCAAGGCGCGGCTGGATGACAAACCCGTCGCGCCACTGCCGGATGCAGACAAGGTTTCCAAAGAACGCCTCGCCGCCATCGTCGCCGAAGCGGGCACGAAAACCGCCGCGACTCTGCATGAACATCTGCTCACCTTGATCCCAGATGAACGCGCCGCATGGCGGGCATGGCTGGAAGATCCCGGTGAAATCCCGGCACCTCACATGATCGCGGAGCTTCGCTATCAGGTGGTGAAACGCACCGACTCATCGCCCTACGGTTTGCCAGACATGAAGGACGTCGGCGTCATTGACGTGGGCTTCCGCGTCACGGTGGACGCTGTTGAAAAACACATCCAGACGCTAGCCGCCGAAGCGCAGAAACACTCGCGTGGATTTGTCATGATCCGGAATGCAGATTTCGGCCCCGGCTTGCAGATCCTCGCATTTTCCCTCCCATTCCCGGAAGCTAAGAAGGACGAGGATGAATCCGAAGACGATTCCTATGGTTCCATGACGGCTGACCGGATCTTCCGCGACACCAAGCAGTTCTTCGACTCGGATACCGAAAGCGATGCTCTCGTTATTATGCAATTCAGCGGCACTGGCAACGGATCGGGCAAGTGGAGTGTCAAAGGCGGCAAAGCCACTCAGATCAAAACGGATGATGAGGAAGCTGGCAATCTCGATGCACTGCGAACCACCCTCGAATCCACCGACGCCCAGAGATTCATGCTCACTTTCCGCATCATCACCCGCGCCGACGCTGACAAGCTTTTTAAAGACACCGAATCCATAGACACCGACCTCCTACCACCACCATGAACGAAACACCCGCCGCCCAATGGGAACGCCTCCAGGAAACCGTTTCCCGTATCCGAACCGAAACCGGCCGTGTCATCGTCGGCCAGGACGAGATCGTCGAGCAACTGCTCGTCTCGCTGCTTTGCAAAGGCCACTGTCTGTTAGTCGGCGTGCCGGGTCTTGCGAAGACGCTGCTCATCGCCACGCTGGGTCGCATCCTCGGGCTTAAGTTCCAGCGCATCCAGTTCACGCCGGACTTGATGCCCACCGACATCGTTGGCTCGGAAATCCTCCAGACGCACGATGGCGGCGGGCGCTCGTTCGAGTTCGTGCCGGGGCCGATTTTCGCAAACCTCATCCTCGCCGATGAAATCAACCGCACGCCGCCGAAAACACAGGCCGCTTTGTTAGAAGCGATGCAGGAGAAACTAGTCACCGTGAACGGCCAGACACGCAAGCTAGAGGAACCGTTCATCGTCTTCGCCACCCAGAACCCGATTGAGCACGAGGGCACCTATCCGCTGCCCGAGGCGCAGCTCGACCGCTTCTTTTTCCAACTCAACATCGGCTACCCGACGATGAGCGAAGAAGCGGAAATCGTGCGCCGCACCGCTGGCCATGCCAGCCCCGTGCCGGACAAGTTGCTCGATGCAGCCAAGGTGCTCGAACTCCAGGCCGCAGCCGTCGATGTGCCGCTACCCGATTCCGTCATCCAAACGATCCTCAAGCTCGTCCATGCCACGCGGCCCGATTCCGAACACGCCACCGCCGATGTGAAAAACTACGTCGCTTATGGTGCCGGGCCGCGCGCGTCGCAATGCCTTGCCCGCGCCGCCCGCTCACTCGCACTGCTGCGCGGAAAACCCTCCGCCTCAGATGATGAAGTCCGCGCCGTGGCACTTCCCGTCCTGCGCCACCGCGTCATCGCCAACTACAACGCCACCGGCGAAGGCATCACCACCGATGAGATCATCCGCAAGCTGGTGCAGGGCATCTAACAATCTCAAATCTCAAATCTCAAATCTCAGATTCCCCAGCCCATGCCCTGCTTCCTCGATCCCGCTGACATCCGCCGGCTCAAGAACTACGAGTTCGGAGCCAAGGCGATGGTTGAGGGTTATCTCTCGGGTAGGCACCGCTCGCGCCAGCGCGGGTCATCGATCGAGTTTCACGAGTTCCGCCAGCATGTGCAGGGCGATGATCTCGCGCGTGTCGATTGGCGGGTGTTCGGTCGCAACGACAAGATGTTTCTCCGCACCTTCGAGCAGGAGACAAATCTCGAATGCCACATCTTTCTCGATTGCTCGGCGTCGATGGGATTCACCGGCCATGCCGAGCGTCTGACAAAACTCGAATACGCATCCTTCTTCGCCGCCGCGCTGGCATGGTGGGTCATTTCAAAGAACGATCGCGTTTCACTCACGCTCTTTGATAAGGGCATCCGCCGTTTCCTGCCGCCGGGCTCCACTCGCAAGCATCTCAACGATCTACTGAACACTTTGGAAAACAACCAGCCCGGCTCCGGCACATCCATCACCGAGGCGCTCTCCCGCGCCCAGCCGCTGCTGCGCCGCAAGGGCACGCTGGTAGTTCTATCAGATTTTTTCTCGGACCCCGCCACGCTCTTCCGCGCGCTCAATCCCTACATCCATCGCGGCTTCCGCATCCACCTCTTCCACATCCTCGATCCCGCCGAAATCCAACTCGACGACCGCGGCCTCTCGCGCTTCGTGGATATGGAAACCGACGACCAGCTCACCGTCCACCCGCACACCATGCGCGAGGCATGGAACAAGGAAATCGTCAGCCACACCCGCACCCTGCGCGCGCTCGCCGCATCACGCCGCACCGACTACGCCCTCAGCTCCACCGCCGATCCTTACTTCGCGCTCTTCGATCGCATGCGTGACTGATTTCAAATCTCAAATCTCAAATTTCAAATCTCTCCGTTGTCCCTCCTCTTCCAATCCCCTGCCCTGTTAGGTCTGCTCGCATTAGCGGGCTTGCCGGTGCTAGTGCATTTGCTGTCGCGGGCGAGACCACCGGTCTATCGGTTTTCAAATCTCGAATTCATGCGCCGCGTGCTGCGCAAAACCGCGCGCATCCGCAGGCCCAAGGACTGGCTGCTACTGGCACTTCGCACGCTTGCGGTGCTCGCGCTGGCGGCGGCGTTTGCCTCGCCCTTCCTCGTTTCCAAATCCGCTGCACTGCCCGGCGAAAAATCCACCGTCGTAATCCTCATCGATCGTTCCGCATCAATGGCCGCGCGTGACGGCTTAGGCACGCGCTTCGACGCCGCCTGCACCGAGGCCGCCGCCTATCTTGAAAAGGCGAAACCCGACGCCGCCAACATCGTCTGGATCGATGCCGAGCCGGATGCGGTCTATCCCGAACCCGGACCGAACATCGGGTTTCTAACCGATTCGTTAAAGCAGGCGAAACCCCGCCCCGAAGCGGGCGCACTCACCGCTGCCTTCGATCTCGCCATGCGCCAACTCGCCGCCGCGCAAGGCCGCCGCGAACTCATCGTGCTCTCGGATTTTCAAACCACGGCATGGCGCGACTTCTCGCCATCGCTGCCGGAAAACATCGTCGTCACCACACGCCGCTTCGCCACCCATGCCGCTCCGAATGCCGCTGTCAGCCGGCTCATCGCGCAGCCCGCGCAAGCCGTCGCGGGTCAGGATCTAACACTTCTCGCTCAGGCGCTCAATTTCTCACCGGAGCCTATCCGCACGCGTCTCACTTTGGATGCCGATGGTGCGCGCCAGACGCAGGACATCGAGCTTGCGCCTTGGGGAGCTTCCGAGGCCGCCTTCGTGCTGCGCCCTGCGAAAGCGGGAGCCTTGCCAGTGAGCGCCACGCTCGAGGGCGATGCGTTTCCCGGCGACGATGCGCGTCACGCTGTCTTCACCGTGCGCGACTCGCTGCGCATCGCCATCGATGGCCCGCAAGACGCGCCGGACTATCGGCTGTTAGGAAAAATCGCCTCCGCATTGCAGTGGCTGGAAGTTTCCGGCGCTGCGGTGGAGGGACGTGCAGCGGACTTCCGCTTTGTGCCCGCGTGGGATGGAAACGATGCCGATGTCCTGCTCAAATCCGCCACTCAAGGCACGGCGCTGATTGTGCGTCCCGCGACCGCATGTCCGCTCGCAGCCATTCACCGCTTGATCGGTCACAAGCCGGAAGCCGCCGGTGGTCCACTCGCGTTGGATGCCTCGCCCACAGGCTGGCAGATCGTTCCATCCGCCGAACACCGTGCGCACAGGCTCTTCAGTTCGGGTGATTTCGGAAATCCATACGCGGGATCTTTCCGCGAACGGCTCAAGCTTCCCTATTCTCTAACTGAAATTCCAAGCGCGAAGCCGATCGCGAATTACACCGACGGCGTGCCCGCGATTCTGGAATACAACACGGGCGGCGCGCCAGTGTTGTTATGGAATCTGCCGCTCGATCCTGCGAAGACGGATTGGCCGGTGCAGGGCGTTTTCCTACCCGCCATGGCCGAGCTACTCAGCGCCATCCGTCCGCATGGAACATCGGAATCCGCCTACACGCTAGCTGGCAATCCGCTCTCATGGACCTCCGGTGATCCCGCGCATGCCGGTGCTGTGCGCTTGCTTGATGCTGCGGGCAATCCAATGCCTGCGAATGAAAGCGTCACTGCGAATGGCACCACATGGAGTTCGGTTGAGCCTGCGGTGCCGGGATTATTCCGCTGGGACATCTCCGGTCAGGCGGTGGATTTCACTGCTGTGAATTTTCCGGATTCCGAGTCCGATTTGCGCGTGCTGGATGAAGCGCCTGCATTCGGACGCGCCGCATCATCCGCCGGTTCGCTGGCACGCGAGGCGGAACTCGCACAAGGCATCCCGCTATGGCCGTGGCTCGTCGTCGCCGCGCTTCTCCTGCTCGCACTCGAAAGCTTGATCCACTCGCGCACGCCGCTGGTTTCTAACAACTAACTCCGCTTGAACCCCGTTTTTTCCATTCCCACACTCGGCGTCATCAGCGTGCTGGTGATCGCCGTCTCGTTCTACGGCGCATGGCGCGGAGGCGCGGGCCTGCCGGGGAAACAACGGTTTTTCCTGCTGATGCTGCGCCTCACTGCCGTGGCGGCGGTTCTTTGCCTGCTGTTCAATCCCGGCAAGTGGGTGAATCCGGTGGACCGCATCGAACGCCCTTGGCTGGTGCTGGCCGATGTTTCAGCGTCGATGGCGCAGCCCGAAGTGAACGGCTCTAACAGAGCTGCTACTGTGACCAAGTTGATCGAGCAGGCACGCACTCATGCCAAGCAGGCGAAGATCCCGCTGCGGGTGCTGCCGTTTGCCGGGACTTTAAACACAGCGGTGGAAACGCTGCCTCCATCCACGGGCGATGCCACACGTATCTTACCCGCCGTTTCCCAAGCATTGCAGGACGCATCCTCCGCAGGCGAGCCGCTGGCGGGCGTGATCGTTCTCAGCGATGGACGCCAGACGCTGCGCAGCACGCCTGCGGATCTTGAAGCACTCGGCCTGCGCGCCCGCAGTCGCGGCGTGGCCGTGCATACCGTTGCCATCGGCGGTGACACGCCGCCGCCGGATCTCGCGCTGATCCAGCCGCGTGCCTCTCTAACAGCATTCAGCGGTCAACCGCTACGCATTCCATTCGCGCTGCAATCCACTGGCTTATCGCCACTGCGGCCGGTGGTCACACTGCGCGATGCGGAAGGCCGCGAACTCGCCACACAAACCCTCGAAGTGCCCGCCGGAAAAATCGTGGCCGCAGTCATCGAACTCAAAGCTCCCTCCGCTTCCGCACGCTGGACTCTGGAAACGCCGGTGGTCGCGGGCGAGGTGAAGTCCGCCAACAACAGCGCGTTTCTCCACATCCGCATTCTCGAATCCAAGACACGCGTATTCCTCGTGGAGGGCGCGCCGTATTGGGACAGCAAGTTCCTCGCGCAGCTTCTCCGCCAACAACCGCACATGGACGTGCGCTCGATCCACCGCATTTCAGATGAACGCTATTTCCGCATCGACTCCGGCGAGGACAAAAACGAGGAAACCAAACATCCCGTCTTTCCCGAAACTATTGAGGAACTCGCGCGCTACGATCTGGTGGTCTTCGGCAAGAACATTGATCCGTTTCTAACAGACTCACGCGCGGAGATGCTGCGTGCTTATGTTCGCGATCACGGTGGAGCCGTGTTGTTCGCACGCGGCAAGGCCACCACCGGCACCGTGGCCGCGCTGGAACCGCTGGAACCCGTGGCATGGGCGGCGGCAGGCACCGGCGACTTTCGTTTCACTCCGAACCGCGATGGCGAAGCCGCTGGCTTGTTCGGCGAGGCGCTGCCCGCACCCGATGCCTCGCTGTGGAAATCCCTGCCGAACCTCAAGGACGGACGCCAGGTTTCCATGGTCAAGCCGTTCACCCGCGTGCTGGCCGATGGCGTGCCCGAGTCCGCCGGAGTTTCTCTAACATCTTCATCAGGAAAATTCCCCGCGTTGCTTGTTCGTCGTTATGGGCAAGGCGTCACCGGACTCGTGAATGGCGATGGTTTGTGGAAATGGGACTTCTTCCCCGAGGCGCGCGAGCTGGGAAATTGTTACGAGGATTTCTGGACGCAGTTGATCCAGTGGATGGCTTCGTATTCCGAGTTCCTGCCCGG
>JANMLQ010000062.1:0-31683 GCA_031372635.1 Akkermansiaceae bacterium
TCACCACCCCAGTGTCCGCAAGTCGCTGACCCTGAATCCTGAAATCAAAGTGCATCGCGCGTAACCTTCCGCACGCGCCACCACCTGGGCCAGTTCAACAACGGATAGGTTCGGGGCTATCGCCCAAACCTATCTTTGGGGGTCTGCTAGCTTCCCACTTCTGGACATGGCTTGCTGACATTTACGTGCGCCCCGTTACCGTTCCGCTTTGGGTGCTGCTCGTGCTCGGGGCGTCCATGCTTTTCTGGCTCGTTAGTGTTGTGCATCGCCTTCGTATTCCCCCACATGAGCGCCTTTATCGCTCGGAGGTCATTGATGGCGTTCTCTGGGACTGGACTTACCAAGCGGGGCGCGTCACTAGTCTCATTCCTTATTGCATAGAGGCCGGTTGCGGCACCGAACTGATTCTGACGGAGGTGCCTCAACCGGATGCGAGTGGCTTTCGCGGCACCGCGATTTTCTGCACGCACTGCAACAAAGCCTTTGCTATCGTCAACGCACTGAACCTTGCCGACCACCAACGACGCAAAATCGAAAAGAAGATTCGAGATGACACTTGGTCACAACCACCACAAATCGCCTAACATGCGCTGCGGCGAACCGCTCCGTGCGTCACGGCACCTGCTTCCGCCGCCGCCTTTTCGCCCACCGTGCAGGTGCCGCGCCACGCTCCGCATGTCGCTGAGTTTGGGTCGTTAGGACGATTCGCACGCTTGCATCGATAAGGGAATCGTCCTACGATGCACGCATCGATATGGATACTGTCACTCTTTCCCCCAAATTTCAGGTCGTCATTCCTCAGGCAATTCGTGAGGCTCTGCATCTTACGGCTGGCGAGAAGCTCCGTGTTTTGCGCTATGGCGACAGAGTAGAGTTCATTCCCGTCCGCCCGATTCAGGAGATGCGTGGTTTCCTCCGTGGCATGAACACAACCATCGAACGGGAAGATGACCGCCTATGAGCGCCGCCAACGTCGTTGATTCGTCCGGCTGGCTCGAATACTTCACGGACAGTGACCGTGCCTCGTTTTTTGCAGCCGCCATTGAGGACGCCGATAACCTTTTCGTGCCGGTCATTTCCATTTACGAAGTCTTCAAGAAGGTTCTCCGCGAGCGCGGCGAGGATGATGCGCTGCAAGCCGCCAGTATGATGCAGGGTGGCCGGCTTATCGACCTCGATTGCGCACTTGCACTGGATGCCGCGCGCCATCCGCTGCCGCTTGCAGACAGCATTATTTTCGCGACCGCGATGCGCCACGGAGCAACTCTTTGGACGCAGGACGAGCACTTCAAAGATTTTCCGAATGTGCGCTATTTCCCAAAGCAACCAACGGCCTGACCATGCGCTGTAGTGAAGCGCTACGCCGTCGCTGAACTTGGGGCGTTCGGCGTTCTATCTCACTCCTCCTCATCCACAAGTTTCGGCGGGACGAGGAAAAGCAGGGTACCGTGGCGGGCGGGTGGATTGATGCGGACGCAGGCGAGGCCGCCTTTCTTCATCTTCACATAGCCTCCGGAAACTCCGAGCACGCACTCGATGAAGGTGGAGAAATCCGGCTCGTGGCCGACGATGGCGATGCGCTTGAATTCATTGAAGCCGACGAGTTCGCGCAGGGCAGTGTCCGGGTCCATGCCGCAGCCGAGCCAGCCTTGGATGACGGCTCCGGGCATTCCGCCAGCGGCGCAGAATTCATCCGCCGTCTGGCGCGCGCGGACGAGTGGGCTGGTGAGCACCACTTCCGGCAGAAACTTCGCCTGTTTCAGCAAACGGGCGGCGCGGCACGCTTGCTCGCGGCCTTTGGCGACGAGTTCCCGTGCGCTGTCGCCATCGGAGTTATGGTCTTCGGCCTTGCCGTGGCGGAGTAGGATCAGGTCCATGGAGATTTGAAATATGAGATTTAAAATTTCAAATTTGCAGTTCACATCGTCATCCCGCCATCGACGGCGATGACTTGGCCGGTGATGTAGCGCGCTTCCTTGCTGGCGATGAAGGCGACGACGGCGGCGATGTCCTTCGTTTCACCGAAGCTGCCTAACGGAATTTTCCCGATCACGGCGTCCTTCACGGCTTGCGGGAGTTCGTCGGTCATGTCGGTGGTGATGAAGCCGGGAGCTACTGCGTTGCAGGTGACGGCGCGACCTGCGAGTTCGCGGGCGACGGCTTTGGTGAAACCGATGAGTCCTGCCTTGCTGGCGGAGTAGTTCGCTTGGCCAGCGTTTCCTATTAGTCCGATGACGGAGGCAATGTTGATGATGCGAGCGTCTTCCGCTTTCATCATGGGGCGCATGAAGGCTTTCACGGTGTTGAATGCACCCTTGAGATTGGTATCGAGCACGGTGTCCCAATCGTCTTCCTTCATGCGCATGAGCAGTCCATCGCGGGTGACGCCGGCGTTGTTGACGAGGATGTTCACCGCGCCCATCTCATCGCCGATTTTTTTCGCGAGTTCCTGCACAGCTTCGTGATCGGAAACGTCCACGGCATAGGCGATGGCGCTTCCGGGAAACTCGGCGTTGATCTCATCGGCGGCTTTTCCGCAACTCGAAGCGCTGCGGCTGACCACTGCGACCTTCGCGCCTTCTGAGGCGAGCGTGCGGGCGATTTCCTGACCGATCCCACGGCCTCCTCCGGTGACGACGGCGATTTTATTGGCAAAGCGTGACATGCCGGAAACGTGGTCGCGGAATGTCCTAGGTGTCAATTCCGGGGATTCACCTCATCACCGCCCGGATGAGCTTCATGCAAAGCCGGACGATCACGAAAACCACGCCGAGCACCAAGCCGACGGTAATGAGAAGCACAAAGGCAATGATGCCCAGCACGATCCATAGCGGCCACCAGCGGCTGTCGAGTTGGCGGACTTTTCCCTGCCATTGCCGCCAGTCTTTTTGAGGGCGTTGCTCTTCCGCACCCGACTGCGGTGTGGTGGGGGTGACTCCGTCGATCTCGACGACTTCGACTTCGATCTCAGTGGCTTCCTTCGTCATGGCTGGAACACGCGCATGTTCGCTACGGACGGCTCCGGGGCAAATGTTATGGCGGAGTTTGGAAAATCAGGAGCACGTTCCAGTTAGGACGCCTTCACCTCGTCCCATGTCTTCGACCATAAGGCGAGCGCGTCGCCCAGATCGTCGATGGGTTCGCATTTTGCGAAGACTTCGTCGGAGGGGAAGAGCGCCTCGTTGCCGCGGAAGTCTTCGGAGAGAAAACGATAGGCGGTTTTGTTAGGTGCGCGGTACTTGATGAACTCCATGTTCTTCGCGGCGTTCTCAGGCACGGTCACGAAGTCGATGAAACGATGGGCAAGGTCCACGGCTTTCGCGTCCTTGGGGATGCACAGGTCATCGCAGGAGAAGGCGGTGCCTTCGGCGGGAATTCCGATAACGATGTCCTCGTTCTCTTCGGCCACTTGGAACAAGTCACCGGCGTAGCCTTGGACGAGGTGAAACTCAGCGGAGGCGATGCCGCTCTTGTACTGCTCGTTTTCAAACTTCGCGATGTTCAGCTTCCACTGTTTCGCAACCGCAGCGGCTTTAGCGAGCTGTGTGGCGTCCTTGGAGTTGAGTGAGAAACCGAGCGAGCATAGAGCGGCACCGAGCACCTCGCGCATGTCGTCTAACAGAGTGATACGACCCTTGAGGTCGGGGCGACTGAGCATCCCGTAGGAAGGCGTGGGGTCTTTCACCTTGCTGGCAAGCCAGGCGAGGCAGGTGGGTGCCATCATGTAAGGCACGGAGTGGATCAGGCGTGGATCGAGCGAGCGTTTCAGGTAGTCGTCATCGAGGTGCTTGATGTTAGGGAGCTTGGTGTGGTCAAGAGCGAGCAGTCGCTTCTCGCGGGCAAGAGTTTTGACCATGTAGGAGGATGGCACGATCACGTCGTAGCCGGTGGCACCGGCGCTGAGTTTGGCATACATCGCCTCGTTGGAGTCGAAGGTGTCGATCAGTAGCTTGCATGAGTTTTGCTTTTCAAACTGCGCGGCTAGCCCGGGTTCGAGGTAGTCCGCCCAAGTGTAAAGGTGCAGGGTGGGCTGGCTGGCCTTGCTACAGGAAGGGATGGCGGTCGTCGCGAGGGCGGCGGAGGTGGTGGCGAGAAATTGGCGGCGTTTCATGATGAATTCGTGATGGGAAAACCATGAAACCGGGCGTTTGCCCAATCAATTCTTGCCGGACGGGCTGCATGGGGGCTGATTTTTGTCTGGCACTGCATGGCACGTTGCGGAATTTTTCAAGGAGTGGGAAGCCCCGCAAATAACCCAATGACTACGACACACAAGCCGCTTCGCCGTGGAGATGTAATGGGAACAGTGGCGCGGGCAGAATTCCCGCGCCTCGATGACCCGCCGCATCGTAACCGCTTCTGGCGTTGGCTGATGCTTCTAACAGGAATGGTGGCCGTGGTTTCCGCCCAAGACTCTGTGAAAACCCCGCCGCCGAATGTCATCGTCATCCTCGGCGACGACGTGGGCTGGGGTGATCTCGGCTGCTACGGTGCCACCAAAACGAAGACACCTCATCTCGACGCGTTGGCCCGTGATGGCATGCGTTTCACCGACGGACATGCTTCTGCCGCCGTCTGCACGCCCACGCGCTACTCGCTTCTCACCGGCCGCTACTCATGGCGCGCGGATGCGGTGGGCCTGAACAAGGGCGTGGCCAATGGTGATTCTCCGCTGCTCATTCCCGTGGGAACTGCCACGCTGCCTGCAATGCTCAAGCGCGCTGGCTATCAGACCGCCGTGGTGGGGAAATGGCATCTCGGCTTCGGCGAGAACACGCCGGACTACAATGGGAAACTCGCACCCGGCCCCTTAGAGATCGGCTTCGATACGTTCTTCGGATTTCCCGCCACCAACGACCGCATGCCGACCGTCTATGTCCGCGACCACGGCGTGGTGGGACTCGATCCTGCCGATCCCATCCGCTGCACATTTGATGCAGCCACTGCGAAACGCGAGGGTCTAAGCGCATGGTCCGCCGGGCGGAATCGCATCGGCTGGATGTCCGGCGGCAAGGCGGCGCTATGGAATGACACGACCATCGGCGACACCCTCTTGAGTGAGGCCGTGGCGTTCATTGAGAAGTGCCATGAGAAACCCTTTTTCCTCTACTTCGCGCCGCACTCCGTCCATCCGCCGACGATTCCCTCGAAGCGTTTTCTCGGAAAATCCGGACTCGGAAATCGCGCGGACATGCTGATGGATCTCGATGCCAACGTGGGCGACATCATGAAAACCCTCGATCGTCTCGGCATCACGAAAAACACTCTCGTCGTTTTCTCCAGCGACAACGGAGCCTCGCCCACCGATGAGGACGGCCACAAACCCAATGGTCCATGGCGCGGCAAGAAATCGCAGTTATGGGAAGGCGGCCATCGCGAGCCGTTCATCGTGAGCTGGCCCGGAAAAATCACACCCGGAATCAGTGACGCGCTCGTTTGCTTGGTGGACTTGCAAGCCACCGCCGCAGCTGCAGCCGGGGTGGAATTGTCCGCTCAGGAAGCGCCGGACAGCTTCGACCTGTTGCCGCTTCTGTTAGGCCGCGATAAAAGCCAGCCGCGCGATCATCTCGTGCTGATGAGCGGCATGGGCGATCTGGCGATTCGTGAAGGTTCATGGAAATACATCCCCAATCTCGCCGTGGCGGATGGCTGGGGCGCAGGCAAAAAGAAAGCCGGTAAAGCCACACGGCCCGGCCTCTACGATCTTTCCAAGGACCAAGGCGAAACTCGCAATCTCCACGAAGCAAAACCCGAAGTCTCCAAACGCCTCGCCGCACGACTCGCCAAAGTCCGCAGCCAGCCAGCCACCCGCCCGCAATGATCGCACTCCGCAAACCCATCGCTCTCACAGCCGCGCTTTTTCTAACCGAAATCGTTTCCGCCGCGCCGCCGCCCAACATCATCCTCATCTATGCCGATGATCTCGGCTACGGCGATCTCGGATGTTACGGTGCGAAGGCCATCCGCACTCCGAACATCGACCGCCTCGCCGCGCAGGGCCAGCGTTTCACCGATGGCTACGCCACCTCCGCCACCTGCACGCCCTCGCGCTACGCCTTGCTCACGGGTAAATATCCATGGCGCAGAAAAGACACCGACATCCTCGCGGGCGACGCCCCACTCATCATCGAGCCGGGTAGCGCCACGCTTCCCGCGCTCTTGCAAAAAGCCGGCTATCAGACCGCAGTCATCGGCAAGTGGCATCTCGGTCTCGGCCAGCCCGGCAAGCCTGCGGATTGGAATGGCATCGTCACTCCCGGACCACGCCAAGTCGGCTTCACCTTCAACCACATCATGGCTGCCACCGGCGACCGCGTGCCCACCGTCTATGTCGAGAACGACCGCGTCGTGAACCTCAATCCCGCTGACCCGATCCACGTCAGTTATGGCAAAAAAATCGGCGACGAACCCACCGGCTGTGACAACCCGGAACTCCTGAAAATGCCAGCCGACGATCAGCACAGCGACACCATCACCAACGGCGTCAGCCGCATCGGCTTCATGACCGGCGGCAAGGCGGCGCGATGGAAAGACGAAGAACACGGCGATCATTTCCTGCGGCAGGCCGTCTCTTACATCGAGACGCACAAGAACGGCCCGTTTTTCCTCTACTTCGCCAGCCACGAGCCGCACGTCCCGCGCGTGCCCGCGCCGCGTTTCGTCGGGACCACCGGCCTCGGCCCGCGCGGCGATGTCATCGTGCAGTTCGATGAACAAGTCGGCGAAATCATCAAAACGCTGGATCGCCTCAAACTGATAGAAAACACCCTCGTCATCCTCAGCAGCGACAACGGCCCCGTGCTCAACGATGGCTATGAAGACGATGCCGACAAAAAGAACGGCAACCACACACCCGGCGGCCCCTTCAGCGGCGGCAAGTATTCCAAGCTCGAAGCCGGCACGCGCGTGCCCTTCATCACCTGCTGGCCGGGAAAAATCTCACCCGGCATCTCCAACGCAATCGTTTCCCACATCGACTTCCTCGCCTCTTTCGCCGCCCTCGCGGGTGTGACACCGCCAGCCGAAACCGACAGCCATAACGCGCTTCATGTCCTGTTAGGAAAACAAAAGAACGGTCGTGATTACGTCATCGAGCAAGGTCTCAGCGGCCTCGCCCTGCGCAGTGGAAACTGGAAGTTCATTCCCGCCAACAAGGGCAATGCCAAGTTCAAGACCATGCGCTCCGGCAACGATCCAAAACCCCAACTCTACGACCTCTCCAAAGACCCCGGCGAAAACAAAAACCTCGCCGCGGAACAACCGGAGAAACTCAAGGAACTCAACGCCATGTTGGAAGCGCTCAAGGCAGGGTCTTGAGATGGGTTTTGGATGGGGTTCGACAAGGCTCTGCTCCCAGCGCGAACTTCAAAGAGCACGCACCGCCGCCCATGAACAGCGAAGCAAAAAGAAATTGAGGAGCTTCACGGCGGTTGCCGTGTCTTGTTCGGCTTCTTAATTTTAATGGGACCGAAGCAGATCACCCTCGGAGAGTCCTTCGGGAAGCTCTCCATCGGAAAAGTAATTGAATCCAGCGCAAACTGTCCACGGCGGCAATCCAAGCGCCGAGACCAACTGGACATGGCGATCAACCGCGTCTGGTCCATCATCGTCGTAGGTGGACTTGCGAAGAATCTCCGAAACTTCGGCTACGTTCGCGGTCCCGAAAGCTACACACAGGAGTTCAGCGTCTCCGCCGACCGGTGCTGAGGGCTCCGCATCTGGATCAAAGTAGCCGGGCGAGGAGTCGTAATCATCTGTAATCTCCCCGTTCTCGTAGAGCTGAAAGAAAAGAATGTCATCATCATGGACTACTATAGCCAGCACAGGCATCCCTAGGCTCAACGATAACCGAGATCCAAGCTGGGTGATGATCTGAAAGTCTTGCGCTTCAAACTGCTCATCGTAAGCCACGACACATCCGTTGTGCTCAGGACTAATGATGGCTGACCTGCCGGAAAGTGCCTACGCTACCTCCGGCTGACTCCTGCCGCGAATTGTGTAATTGGTATAGAAGTTGCCCATGTTGCACTTAGATAAGTGTCTTCGATTTTCTGCCCAACAGTGTATTGGTTCAACGGTCTGAAGGTAGCAATCGGGTTAGCTCCGGCAAGGATGAAGAATTCGTTTTCCAGAAGTCTGAGAATGAGCGGATTGCGGATGAAGGCCGGATGGCTTGGTTTCTCGGATGGGAAAGAATTCCGGTATGGAGTGGCAACTGATATCGAGCAACGGATTGACTTTCCGGGGTTCCCTGCGGTCACCCTTCGCTATCGCCGTTGATCCCGTTGGGATCGTGGATCTTCCACGCCAAGGGCGTGAGCGGTGATAACGAACGTAGGCTCGTTCGTAAGAACGTGGAGGGAAGAAGTCGTGAGGCCGTAAGAACGCATTCTTACGAATGCGCCTACGGTTTGGTTCTGAGGGTGTGGGTCTCAAATCGCGCCACGCGGTTGGAACCGAAAATCTCAGCTCCTCAAATTGAGATGGGCACGTCACCATTTCAAAAACGATTTGGGCGCGTCTGGATTGGGGATGGGCATGAGTGCGCCGGTGTCTTTGCGGAAGGCATTGAGCTTCGCTTTGAGCGCGGCGACCTTCTCGGGATTCGTGGCGGCGAGGTTGTTTTGCTCGCTTGGGTCTTTGGCGAGGTCGTAGAGTTCGAGACCTTTTTTCCAGTAGAATTCGATGAGTTTCCAATCGCCATCGCGGACGGCGGCGGAGGGGATGCCGCCTTGGTTGCCCCAGTGCGGGTAGTGCCAGAAGAGCGGCGCACGTTGGTGATTGGCGGCGGGGTTTTTGAGTAGATCGAGGAAACTGGTGCCGTCTGTGTGTTGCTCCGGCTGGAGGGGAAGGCCGCAGGCTTGGAGCAGAGTCGGATAGAAATCGGTGGAGATGATCGGCGTGTCGCAAGTGCTTGCTGGTTTCACGGTTTTCGGCCAGCGGATGACGAGTGGCTCGCGGATGCCGCCTTCATACATCCAGCCCTTGCCTGCGCGGAGTGGGAGGTTGCTGGTGGGCGAGCCTTCGGAGGTGGAGAGGCCGCCGTTGTCGGAAAAGAATATGACGATGGTGTCATCGGTGAGGCCGTTGTCGTCGATGGCTTTGAGGACTTTTCCGACGGCTTCATCCATCGCCTCGACCATGGCGGCATAGACGGCGTGTTCCTGGACGCTGCGATTTTCGCGTGGTGGCTCCGGTGCGAAGGCGGGCTTGAGTCCGAGTTTCTTGCGCTTCGCCTCATACTTTTTCACGAGATCACCGCGCGCTGATAGCGGGGTGTGGACGTCGAAAAAAGGGAGATAGACGAAGAAAGGGCGGTCTTTGTTAGAGTTGATGAATTTCGAGACTTCGGTGGCGAGGCGATCGGGCAGGTGTTCGCCGGGCGGGCCGTCGGTGAGGTTCTTGATGCCGTAGGGCGAGAAGTAGGGTTTCTTGCCGCCGTAGGGACCGCCGTTTTCGGTGCCGCCGATGTTGATGTCGAAGCCGTGGTCCTCGGGCCATGAGCCTTGCGGGCCGAGATGCCACTTACCGGCGTGCATGGTGGCGTAGCCGTGGGACTTGAAGGCTTCTGCTAGAGTGGTGTGTTCCTTGGCGAGGCGGGCGAGGTAAGGCGCGGGCAGCAGCGGGCGATTCGCGAATTTTCCGGATTCCTCCGGCTTTGCCGATGCGGTGTGAGACGGTAGTTTCTGATGGCCGTTGGGCGCACCGAAGTAGTCGGTGTTCTTCGTTCTGGCAGGATACTGGCCGGTGAGGATGGACGAGCGGGTGGGCGAGCAAACGGGGCAGGCGGCGTAGCCTGCGGTGAAACGCACGCCTTGTTTGGCGAGCGTGTTCAGGTTGGGTGTCTCGTAGAAGGTAGCGGGATTGTTGAAACCGGTGTCCATGTAGCCAAGGTCATCCGCCATCATGAAGACGACGTTGGTGGCGGCGGCGGGCAGGCTGAGGGCGAGGAGAAGGGCGAATGGTTTCATGGCGTGATGGAAAGATTTGAACCACAGATGAACGCGGATGGAAGAGTGGGGAATTGTGGTTTGCGTTTCACGATACAGTGACGGTTTGGAGTTCAAGCTTCAGCTTGTCTTCACGATGGGCAGCTGAACTCCGCACGCTGAAGCGTGAACTCCTGACTTCGGCAATTACTTTTGGCAAACGCTCTACCGGGCTTTGGCAGGTTTGGCTTTTTTCTTTTTGGGCTGCGGGTGGATTTCGACGGGCGTGGTGTTGGGTTGTGCTGCACCTGGGGTGCTGCGGCCATCGGCGATGTGCTTCTCTAACAGACGGGTGAGGCGAGCGACGACTTCCGGGTTATCCGCCTGCACGTTGCGGGTTTCCGCGATGTCATTGGAGAGGTCGTAGAGCTGGTTGGGTGGCAAGTTTGCGGCTGCGGGTGAGTTGGGCTTGGGATTGCTCCAGCCGCCGGAGTCCGGGCAGAGTGCGAGTTTCCACTGGCCTTGGCGGATGGCGAAAGTGCCGTTGACGGAATGATGAATGACGGCTTCGTGGATGGGTTCCTTGGCAGCTCCTGTTAGGGCGGGCAGGATGCTGGCGCTGTCCTCGGCGGTGTTGTCGGGGAGTTTTGTTCCGAGGATGTCTGCGCAGGTGGCGAAGAGGTCGGTATGGCAGATGATTTGATCGCAGGTGCTTCCGGGCTTCACGCGCGCAGGCCAGCGGACGAGGAAAGGAACGCGGTGGCCACCTTCGAAGATGTCCGCCTTGGTGCCGCGGAAGCTGGCACTGGGGTTGTGGCCTTTCGCGAGCAGTTGTGAAAATTCGGCGGCGGGCGAGCAGCCGTTGTCGCTGGTCATGACGACGAGCGTGTTTTCTGTTAGGCCGGATTTTTCCAAGGCATCAAGGATGGCTCCGATGGTGGCATCGGTCTGCATGACGAAATCGGCGTAGGAGTTCAGTCCGCTTTTTCCCTGCCATTCTTTGGTGGGTAAGATGGGCGTGTGAGGTGAACAAAGCGGCAGGTAGATGAAGAAGGGTTTGCCTTGTTTTGCATCGGCGGCGCGAGCGGCGATGTAGTCGGTGGCCTTGCGGGTGAGGATTGGCAGCACGTCGGCGGCCTCGAAGCCTGCGGCGGCGGGGCCTTTGCGCATCCATTTCTTTTCAACGCTCGGGATTTCGGTGACGCGGTCGTTTTCGATGAACACGAAGGGCGGCATGTCGAGCGAGGCGCTGATGCCATAGAACGAGTCGAAGCCGAGAGCGATGGGGCTGTTAGAGATGGGCTGCGAGTAGTCGATGCCGTCGGGGCTGTCTGATGTGCCGCCGTTTTTACGCGACCAGTCCATGCCGAGATGCCACTTGCCGATGCAGGCGGTGGCGTAGCCTTGTTGCTTGTGAAACGCGGCGACGGTGCTGCGTCCCGTCTCAATGAGGCGTGGTGAGAAGCCATTGAGCACGCCGCTTTTCATGCGCGAGCGCCAGTTGTAGCGGCCGGTGATTACACTGTAGCGCGTGGGCGTGCAGACGGAGGATGTCGTGTGCGCGTCGGTGAAAATCATGCCACCCTTGCCGAGGCGATCCATGTGTGGCGTGGGGATTTTTCCCTGGGGATTGAGGCACTGGACGTCACCGTAGCCGAGATCGTCGCAGAGGATGTAGATGATGTTAGGCTTCGTGTTTTCTGCAGAAACGATGCCGCAGAGAAGAGCGCAGAGGGCGAGGTACTTGAGCATGGGGTTTATTTCAGGGTGGGCTTGCCCTTGAGCCAGCCGAGCGAGGCCAGGAACTTGTCGGTCTCGATCAGGGTCTTCTCGAAGTCCGGCGTCCTGTTGAAGAAACCATGGATCGCACCCGGGTAGATGTGTGCATCGCAGCGCGAGCCTGCGGTTTCCATCTGCTGTTGGAAGTCTTTGACCACTTTCACGGAAATGAGGTCGTCCTTGTCGCCGATGAAGATGGTGGTTGGAGGCGCGCCCTTGGTCACGTTGTGCGCTGGTGAGAATTCCTTGAAGCGATCACCCACGCGCTTTGCGCCCCATTCGCCGGGGCCGTTGTTGAAGACCGGATTGAAAAGCACCAGCGCGTTTGGTTTGCAGGAAACCTTCACGTCATCCAGCGGATCGTCCTGGCCTTCTAACAACGCGGTGAAGGCGGCGAGGTGACCACCAGCAGAGCCACCCGCGCCGGCGATGCGCTGCGGATCAATGCCCAGCTCCGCCGCGTGCGAGCGCACGTAGCGCATGGCGGACTTCGCATCTTGGCAGCAAACAACTGGCGGGCCTTTGTCGCCCTTCGGGATCGTGCGGTATTCGACTCGCACGCCGACCATGCCGCGGGTGGCGAGGAATTCACTTTGTTTGCGGAACTGCTCCGGCTTGCCAGCGACCCAACCGCCGCCGAAGAAGAAGACGATGGCCGAGCGTTTGTCCGCGGCTTTCCAATCTGCGGGTTTGTCGATGTGCAGCTTGAGTTCATGGTCACCGATTTTTTTGTAGGTGACGGTCTCGGCTGCGTGCGCGGCGGCGGTAAAGAAGCAGGCGAGTGCGATGGATTTCAGGAAACGTGGCATGAGCGGGTTTTCGGAGGGTTTTGTGAGAAGTGACCTTCTACGGGCGATCGTGTTGAAGTCCATCATTCGTGGCGCTCATTTTGTTCCACCTCGGAAATAAACCTCCGCACCAGTTCGAATGCGCGCCTTGCTCGTTCATCTCTGGTGGCACCGTCCGTCTCATTGTGAAACTCCATGACCTGCATCGGGCCATAGGAATCTACGCTTTCAAATTTCTCTTTCAGTATCTCCACCGCCCTCGCCACCTCGGAGCCGGCCACCATTCGTGACCGCCACGCTGTTGCGAGCTGCGGGGTTCCTCCTTCAAAATGATCAAGGCAATAACATATGTCGTAGGCATCCTTCGGTTTGTCACGCCCGGCCAGAGCGATGGACTTCATCACCAGAAAATCCGGAACAGATGCCACGCGCAGGCTCACCGTGTTCTTTGCTCCGCCGATCATCCGCCCGGACAGCTTCAACGTCAGTGGAGAATGAAACGCGGCCTCGCAGCCGTCCGCCTTCAATACCCGGAACCCCTCGATGAGTCTGGGTTTATTCTTCCCGGTCTTCACCTCCTTGGGTGCCAGGAAATCGAGTTCCACACGCACTGGTGGAGCATCGTCGCCCAAGTCCACTTCCGTGATGAATTGAAAACCAAGCTCACCCTGACGATAGCGCCCCGTTTCTTACAACAGCTTGAGCATTTCCGCATAGCGTCCTTTTTCCAACCTTGTTGCATCCAGTGCGAGATCGACATCGATGCTACCCACATGAGCTTCGTCCGTTTTTCCGATCACCAGATCTGGCACCCAGCCACCCACCAGCACCAGGCAATCCTGATAGGAAGCCAGCACCTGCATCACATCCACGATCACCCGCCTCGCCGCCGCAATCTGGCACGGCTCGTAGTCAGCCTCATGGCGGGGTTCCTCAGTCATGGCGCACGGCTCCTTCCCAGATCGGCTTGATGCATTGGTTCAAGATCGCTTCCGCCGCCTCATCGCCACGACCACCCACATGGCGCAGATCCAGCCACGTTTGCACGGGATTGGTGCAAGTGAGTCGTCCGTCAGCGGGATCTCCCATGTAAAAAATACCGGCATCATCAGGGATCAGCACCACCAGATTTTCTCCGCTTGCCACCCGCTTCGCCTCAGCAGCCTCGACAAATTCATCCAGCGCCGCGTCGCTTACATAAAGCCAGGTCTTATTCTGACGGACACTCGGTGCCTGGAAGTCTGCGGCGCTGAAGGCCGCATAGGCCATCTCACCCTTCACATCATTCAAGTTTTCCAATCTCTTTTGCAATTCCTGCGGCTTCAGCAGAGTGAAATAGCCTACTCTCCGGTGGCGATCAAACCGGTAAGCCTTCCGCCAGATGTCCAAAAGCCCGACGGCATCCTTCACCCGAAAGCTTTTGTCATCGAGTTGCTCCAGCCACGCTTCCTCGCGCAAATGGGTGACCACTTTATTGACTAACCCGATGCTCACACCTGGCTCGCAATACTTCTGCAAAGTCGTCTGAGTCCACTTTTTTCCAACCCGATCGGGAGCAAGAAGGGCGAGCAGCACCCGCGCGGATGCAGCGGAGCTGAGGTTCGCCTTCGGTTTCGGTCGGGTGTGTACCGCTGCCAGGCCGGTCCGCTCTATGTAGAGCGCGCCGGGAACCACCAGCCGGCAGTTACCAGCCAGATCAAACCAGCTCCAGCCGTGCTTCTCACATAGCTCCGCCATCCGTGGCGAAATGTGCGGTGCGGCAAGAACCGGGACCGTCGTTTCCCGCGAATGATCCGGTTTAAAACGATTCGTTAGACTGGCATAGGGAAACTGCGACGGTCTCGGCAGTTCCTTGCATTCCACCCAAAACTCCACCCGATCCTTGGTCCGTGGCAATTCAAGTTCTCCCATGATGTCGAAAGGACGATCCGATGCCGCAGGATTCCTCCATACCTTGGCAGCACTCGCCAGCCCCGGAATCGACTCAAGGATGATTCGCAGTCGGCTCTCCAGCTCTCGCTCAAGCGACTCTTCAATGTTTTTCACGGAAACGGCGGCTTTCACGTCATCGTGAATAAGGCCATCTGAGTGAAAATCAATCCGATTTTCACGGTTTTGAGGTTTTCACGAAAACGTGAGAACGGTGAATCCGTGAAAAATAGAGGATCCTCAGACCTCGCCGTCTGGATAGAGTTCGTGGAACTTGATGGCTTCCACGGCGATGGCGACGGCGGTGCCGAAGATCGTTTGCACGCTGGCGGTGCGCGGGACTTGGGCGGCAGGGCGCGAGAGGCCGAGGATTAACTGGCCGTAACCCTGCGCTCCGGCGACGTGTTGCAGAAGCTTGAGAGCGATGTGCGCGGCATCGAGATTGGGAAACACCAGCACGTCCGCAGTCGGGCGGGCGGCGGCACCGGGCAGCTTGATTTCCGCAGCTTGGGCGTCGAGCGCCACGTCGGCTTGGAGTTCGCCTTCGATATCGATCTCTAGGAAATCCTTCATCACCTGTGCCCTGGCGAGTGCGGCGGCGGCGGCGATGCGTTGGGCATCGGGGTTGGTGGCGCTGCCTTTCGTCGAGTGGCTGAGCATGGCGACGTGGGGTTTTCTGCCGAGGAAATGCAGGGCGAGCTTGCCGGTTTCCACCGCGATGGAGGCGAGCTCGTTCACATTCGGGTTCGGGATGAGTGCCGAGTCCGCGAGCATGAGGATGCCGGAGCCGCCGAGGTTGTTGAGGTGCGGACCTGTGAGTAAGGAGACGCCGAAGATTTTCGGCACACTGGGCAGCGGTTTGATGGTGTGCAGCAGTGCGCGGAAATAGGCGGCGGGCAGTGCTTGGTTGCCGCCGACGATTGCGTCCGCTTGGCCGTACTGGACCATCAGCGCGCCGAAGTAATGCGGGCGTGCGACGATTTCCTCGGGCTTGCCGAGCTGCATCGTGCGGTAGCGGGCCATGTTTTCCACACGCTGGCAGAAGAGTCCGAAGTCAGAGGCGAGCGGCGGGTCGATGAGATGGATGAAAGTCAGCGGAATGGAATGCTCGGCGGCGATGGCGCGGATGCGTTCGCGGTTGCCTAACAGAATGGGAGCGACGACTTCCTCTTTCACCAGCCGGGCTGCGGCTTCGATGACTCTTACATCCTCGCCTTCGGTGAAAACGACGCGTTTCGGGTGGCGACGAAGTTGTTCGAGCAGGTGTTGGATGACGTTGTTGCCGGACTTGGGCTCTGTGGAAAATTCGGACATGGATGTGCCGGTGCTTGCACGGCGGCAGGAGACTAGTATGCATTCGTCAGGAGGTTCAATCCGATTCATCCCCCAGTTTCATGCCTGCGAATTATCACACGCACACGCCGCTCTGCCGCCATGCCACGGGCGAGCCGGAAGCCTACGTGGATGCGGCTCTGGCGGCGGGCCACACCGAATACGGCGTCTCCGATCACGCACCGCAGCAGCCGGAGCCGTTTGATGACTGGCGGATGTTGGAAGCGGAATTGCCCGAATATTTTGCCTGGATCGAGCGTGCGCGAGTGCATGCCGCAGGCCGCATCCCAATCCGCGCCGGGCTGGAGTGCGAATGGCTGGACGGCTGTGAATCGTGGATCGAGGATCTCACATCACGCCATGAGTGGGACTACCTCATCGGCTCCGTCCACTACCTAGGTGACTGGGATTTCGACAACCCGAAGTGGCTAGGCCGTTGGGCGGAGAGCGATGTGGACGCAGTCTGGAAACATTATTGGCAAACCTACATCCGCATGGCGGAGAGCGGCCTTTTCGACATCCTCGGTCATCCGGATTTGGTGAAGAAATTCTCGCATCGCCCGGCTGGCGATCTCGCCCGCTACTACGAGCCGGTGGTGGATGCGATCGCGGCCAGCGGCTGCGTGATCGAGATCAATACGGCTGGTTGGCACAAACCCTGCGCCGAAGCCTATCCGGCTCCGGGTTTCCTCGAACTCGCATGCTCTGCCGGTGTGCCGCTGGTGATTTCCTCGGACGCGCACGCGCCGGAAGAAGTGGGGCGTGATTTCGAGCGTGCGATCCGTTTGGCAAAAGCTGCGGGCTATCGGGAAACGCAGCTCTTCGAGAAGAGGAGACGCCGTAGCGAGGTGTTGGGCTGAATCTGAAATTGGAAGTTTGAAATCGGGTATCTGTTCGGCCTATTCACTGCACTCCTTAAAATGAAGATTCCCAACGATTCAGATGGTGACGCCATAAGGAACATTTTGTCCCATGGTTCAGACCCTTCTCGCCCCATGGACATCGACTTCATGATTGCCTGTCCTGACGTATTTGCAGCTGAGCGAATAGCGCCTCTCGTGGTTTCACGAGGTTACACGACGAAGATCAGTGTAGATGATGAGGACGATTCCGTGACGTGCTACTGCATGAGGCACATGTTGCTCGACTATGACGCATTGATGTCTGCGCAGGACGAACTCGATGCCGTCGCTAAGCCGCATGAAGGCTACATTGACGGCTGGGGCACTTTCGGTAACGCGCCAGAAACTAAACCATGAGACACGCAGACATAGGCTAGGCCGAACAAAATGGATGCAAGCAACAACTAGAATTGCATCAATCGTGTCATCAATGGTTCCAGCTCACCGTTTCTTCGTCCCAAGGGGACGATTCATACCAGCCCGGCACATGGTGCCGGGTTTCGTGTCTGGATAGGAATCGCGTCCTGTAGGGACGCTTCATGCTGGCTGTGGTTTGTCGGAGTGTTATCCGCATGAGGTGTCCTTTCAGGACACGGGATGGTGGACTACCGCAATCCCGGCACTTTGTGCCGGGCTGGTATGAATCGTCCCGTTGGGACGAAGAGTGCGGGAGCTAATGGGTGATGGATGAGAGGCGTCGGGCAGGATGCCCGCGCCACTTTTTTACCGAATCTCCACTTCGTTGCCGATGCGGGTGAGGAGGTTGAGTTCTTCCATGTCTGCGGTGCGGAGCAGGAGGCCGCCGTTGGGTTTTGTGCCTTGGCCGTCCCAGCCGCGGATTTGTTGGTTGGGTTTTGCGATCTGGATGACTTTGTTAGAAGCTCGGTAGTCTTTGCCCGGTGGTTGGAAGCGTTTACCATCGAGTTCTGCGGACTTCGAGCTGATGGTGCTGCGACCGGCGGCGTGCATTGCAGATGAGAGATGGAGTGCGGGATATTCGCAGATGAAACGACCGCCTTCCCATAGCGAGAGTGTCTTGCGTTTGGAGTCGATGATGATGCGAAATTCTAACGGCATGACGACGAGTTCGTCGCCGGGTTGGATGCGGCGCAGCTCCGTCATCGAGTTGAGGTGCATGATGCAGTCGATGCTGGTTTTGTAACGCGCGGCGATGCCGAGGAATGAATCGCGGCTTTTGACGATGTAGTTCGTTTTTCCCTCCATGTGGGAGGTGGAGAGGATCTCGTCGAGGTTCATCTCACCGACGATGCGGCGTGCTGCGGGCGCGCAAGTGGAAGCGGGGAAGACGTTGACGATGGTGGTGAGTTTCACGCGGGCATCGTCGAGTTTGCCGAGTGCTAACAGTTCGTGCGCTTTCTGGAAAACTTTAAGGCCGGGATCGATGTCCGGCATTTCTGCGGTATCGAGCATTTTTGCGAAGTCGGCATCTGACTGGTCGTCATGCGCGCGCACCGGAGCGGGGATGATGCGTGCAAAAACGCCGCCGAGTGGGCGGACGTTGACGTGGTAGGCAAGCATGCCGGTGAAGGCCATGACGGCGATCACGCAGAGAGCGGCAGCCAGCTTGATGAGTGTCCAGAGACTCATGGGCCGTTAGAGAGGGATCACATGAGCCCGCGCCGCTTGAAGTCGAAGGCGTTGATCTCGTGGGAGCGCAGCATCATTTCAAAGGAGAACTTGAGCACTGAAATTTCCCAAGCGTCGTCCACGCCTTCGATGATGGCGAGGGCGGGATTGCCACTGCGGCGGATGTCTTCGAGCACGCGTTCGCGCACGGCGTCCATGGTGTCGTGGATGATTTCCTCATGAACTTGGCCACGACGGAATTGGAAGCCGTATTGGAGGAAGGCGAGGTCTTTGCCCTCGGCGCGGAATTTTTCGACCATGCGATCAAAGCGGGCGCGGGCGGAGGGATCGAATCCCTCAAGCTCCACTTCGCGATAGGCTTCCGGGCGCATGATGCGCGGGCGCTGGGCTTCCACGGAGCCGGTGCGGATGCGCACCTCGCCGCTTCGGTCCATGAGTTCGCTGATGAGCTGGAAATCGAAGCGCGTCTCGCCGAAGGTGTCGATCCGGCGGTCTGGCTCGCGCAGGACCTTGGTGGTTTCAAGCGCGTAATGGATGTCGTCTGGTGAGTGCATGTGGCGGGGGATTCTCGCCTGAAACGCTGCGATTGCAAAGAAAAGGGCGGACACCATTTTTGGAGTCCGCCCGTTTCGGAAAAGCTAACGCCGGGTGGCTCAGGCCTGCTGGCTGGTGATGTAGGTGATGACGTCGCCCACGGACTGAAGCTTCTCTGCTTCTTCGTCGGGCACTTCGATGTCGAATTCTTCTTCGAAGGCCATGACGAGTTCGACGGTGTCGAGTGAGTCGGCTCCAAGATCTTCGACGAATTTGGCTTCGATGGTCACTTGGTCTGCGTTGACGCCGAGTTGGTCAACGATGATGTCCTTTACGCGGGCTTCGATGCTTTTATCTGACATGAGTTGCTGTTGGTTGGGGTTGGCGTTGGTGCTGCTTATCGCTTGCGGCCCCGACTTTGCAACCCCGGAAATCAAAGGGAAGAGTAAAAGCCGCGGGCGGTGAAATTTCCTCTCAGGAGTCGTTTTTTCCGGCTGCCGCAGTGGGTGCATCGGCAGTCAGCAGGGCGTATTCGAGGATTTCTCCGGAGAAACACGAGCGGATGCGGCGCATGAGTTCTTCGGCAGGTTCACCCTGCTCCTTTTTGAATCCGCCGTAGGTCAGACCGTCGATGCGGATGCGGCCTTTGCCGGAGCTGCCGTCGTAGTCGATGAAAGCGAGGCCCTTGGTTTCCCACTTCCGCAGATCAAGGCTGCGAAGGTCGGTGTAGGGGATGCGTTTTCCTTGCACGGAAACGATCGCTTCATCATCGGCGGAAATATTACGGCCGAGGGTGCGCAGCAGGACGAAGGCGGCGGCGAGTGCCAGTGCCAGGCAGATCCAGAAGACCACCCACTGCTCGCCGATCTTGCGGGCGTCGTAAGGTTCCTCCGGTGGATCGGAGTCGAAGCCGCGCTCTTTCGAGTATCCCAGCCAGAGCTTGTTCCATTGCAGCGGCTTCATGCGCTCGTAATCGTGGAGGATGGCGGGCCATGGCAGCGGATGCTTGAGGTCTGCGGGCATCAGCGCGTGATCCGCGGGGAGGCGCACGGATTGCTTTTCAGCGTGCGTTTTCCACTCAGCGGCGGTGAGTTTTCCGCTGGAATTCATCTTTGCGAATTCCTCGTTCGCGCTCTGGAAGGTCTTGTGGAGGTAAAACACCTCGTTCTTTTTCCGGTAGCCGGTGGAACCGTCCTTGTGGAAAAGCACCGCGAAAACCCCGAACATCAGCAGCATCACCAGTGCTCGGAAGAGAAACCAAGGCGTGGGTTTGCAGACGATTGTTTCGGGGGCGCTCATGGATTTGCACGAAACAAGACTCCGGCAGCGCCCTTGGCAAGCGAAACGGAAACGCAAAACGGGTGAGGATTACGGCTTGTCGCGGGCACGGCGGCTGCATACTAGAGCGCCGCCATGCCAATCGCTACTCCCGCGCAATACCGCGCCATGTTGGACGTCGCCCAGAAAAGCGACTACGCCTACCCTGCCATTAACGTCACCTCCATCACCACCATCAACGGTGCGCTGCGTGCCTTCGCCGAAGCGAAGTCAGACGGCATCATCCAGATCTCCACCGGTGGTGGCGAGTTCGCCTCCGGCACCGCCGTGAAGGACGCCGCCTACGGTGCCATCGTGCTCGCCGAAGCCTGTCACCTGCTGGCGGAGAAATACGACGTGCTCATCGCCCTCCACACCGATCATTGCCAGCCGAAGAAGGTGGATTCTTTCCTGCGCCCGCTGTTAGAGGCTTCCAAGAAACGCATCGCTGCTGGCAAAGGTCCGCTTTTCCAAAGCCACATGCTGGATGCCTCCGAGCTTCCGCTTGAGGAAAACCTCACCCTCTCCACAGCCCTGCTCAAAGAGTGCGTGGAACTCGACATCATCCTCGAAGTGGAAGCCGGCGTCGTCGGCGGTGAGGAAGACGGCCATGACACTTCCGGAGTGCCTGCGGAAAAACTCTACACCACCCCCGAGGACATGGTCGCCGTCTATGAGGCGCTGCAACCCATCGGCCGTTTCCTTTTCGCAGCCACCTTCGGCAACGTCCACGGTGCCTACAAACCCGGCGCAGTGAAACTCAAGCCCACCATCCTTCGCGATGGTCAAAAAGCTGTCACCGACAAACACGGTGCCGCAGCCAAGATGGACCTCGTTTTCCACGGCGGCTCCGGCTCCGACCTCTCGGAAATCCGCGAGACTCTCGGCTACGGCGTCGTGAAGATGAACATCGACACCGACACGCAATACGCCTTCACCCGCCCCATCGTGACGCACATCTGCCAGAACATCGAAGGCGTGCTCAAGATCGACGGCGAAGTCGGCGACAAGAAACAATACGACCCGCGCTCCTATCTCAAGAAGGGCGAACTCGGTCTCTGCGAGCGCATGAAAACCGCCTGCGACGACCTCCGCTCCACCGGCCAGACGATCTTCGGCAAGGCGTGAGATAACGTAGTCTAGGACTTCAGTCCGCCATGCGTGAGAAGCCTACCGGCTGCTCGCCAGTGTTTTCGTACCCCCGGAAGAGGTGTGCGCTGCGTCCTTTCATATCCACGGACCTCCGCGGCGACCCGCTACCGCCGTGATTCCAGCCCTTGCCCACGTCTGCCGGCGCTCCTTCCATGACGCCTTGATAATCAGCGCGTGGAACCTTGGCGGCTAACATACGCAACACGGATTCCGGCTTGACCTTGCAGCAACGAATGCGAAGGTCGCCTGCTTTTCCCGACAGTTTCCCGCCCTTCTCTTCGTTCCTCCATGCACTGCCCGCAGGAACGAGGCGGCGTCCGAGACCTGATCGGGCTTCCTGAATTTTCACACCACTCTCTTATTTTCAAACTCTTCCATGTTCAAAAGACTTTTCGGAAACTTGTTTTCCAATGACATCGGCATCGACCTGGGCACCGCGAATACTCTGATCAACGTCAAGGACCACGGCATCGTTTTACGCGAGCCATCGGTCGTCGCGGTGAAAGCTGGCACCAACGAGGTGCTCGCCGTGGGCGATGATGCCAAACGCATGCTCGGCCGCACGCCGGGCAATATCGTGGCGATCCGCCCGTTGAAAGACGGCGTGATCGCAGACTTCGAAGTCACCGAGGCGATGCTGCGCCATTTCATCCGCAAGGTGAACAAAGGCCGCCGCTCGAATCCGCGGGTGCTCATCGCCATCCCCTCCGGCATCACCGAGGTGGAACGCCGCGCCGTCCGCGAGTCCGCCGAGCAAGCCGGGGCACGCGAGGTTTATCTGATAGAAGAGCCGATGGCCGCCGCGATCGGCGTGGGCCTGCCGGTGCAGGAGGCATCAGGAAACATGATCGTCGATATCGGCGGCGGCACCACGGAGGTAGCGCTGATTTCCCTCTCCGGTATCGTTTATGCACGCAGCGTGCGCACTGCCGGAGACGAGCTGGACGAAGCGATCATCCAATACATGAAGCGCGCCTACAACCTGATGATCGGCGAGCGCACCTCGGAAGACATCAAGATCCGCCTCGGTTCTGCCGCGCCGCTTCCGAAGGAACTCACCATGGAAGTTAAGGGCCGCGACCTCGTCGCCGGACTTCCCAAAACCATCACCATCACCTCGCAGGAAATCCGCGAGGCCATGGCGGACCCGCTCAGCACCATCGTTGATGCCGTCCGCACCACTCTCGAACGCTGCCCGCCGGAACTCGCCGCCGATCTCGTGGATCGAGGCATCGTATTGGCTGGCGGAGGAGCGTTGCTCAAGGGGCTTGACCGCCTTCTTCGCGAGGAAACCGGGCTACCCGTCCACATCGCCGAGGATCCCCTCAGCGCCGTGGCGGAAGGCACTGGCAAGGCGCTTCAGGAACTCTCCCTCCTGAAGCGGGTCACCAATTCGGACCGCTAAGCGGCCATTGGAATCACCCGGCCATGAAGCCGCTTAATCTCATCGCATTGTTATTGTTTCTCGGAGGTGCCGTCTGGGCCCTCACGAGGAGTGACCGTGCCGTGCGCGAGATCCAGAACGCCTACTACTCAGCGATGTCGCCGTTCCTCAAATCCGGCTCCAAGATCGAGACACAAGCCCGCCTTTTTCTTGAGGAAACCCGTCACTCGAAGGAGCTGGAAGCAGAGCTGGAGGCCACCCGCGACCAGCTCGGACGTCTGCGTCTGATAGAGTCACGCTTCGGCACGCTGGAACACGAGAACGCCCAACTGCGCCACGCGCTGGATTTCAAGAAGACCTCCAAATTCGATGTCGTCGCAGCCCGCGTGATCCGCCGCAATCCCACCACATGGTGGCAGACTGTGGAGATCGACGCCGGCTCCAAGCGCGGCATCGGCACCCAGCTCGCAGTTCTCTCAAACGAAGGACTCGTCGGCAAAATCGACCGCATCGACAACGCGGGCGAACGCTCGTCAGTCCTGCTTCTAACAGACGAGAAGTGCCAGGTCGCCGCGCGCGTCGATGGCTCGCCGGAAGTCGGCATCATCAGCGGCCAGCGCGGCGGCTTCGATGGCGATCCGATGTTGCGGCTTCGTTTTCTATCAGCAAATGCCGCCGTCCGCCCCGGGCAGCGCGTCTTCACCACCGGGCGGGGAGGCATCTTCCAGCCCAATATCCTTCTTGGAACCATCCACTCCGTCGAAAAAGGCGCGCTGGATTCCGAAGCACTCGTCCGACCCTCCGTGAACTTCGCGGATCTTGGCGCAGTATTCGTGGTTCTCTCCGCAGATTCCTGACCCGCCGTGATCCGTTACTCCCTCATCACGATCCTGCTCCTGCTCGCCGCATTCGTCTTGCAGCAGTTCCTGCCCGCATTCACCGGGCTGGAACACTCACGCATCCTACTCGTGCAACTCGTTTTCCTCTGCTGCGCCGTCACCGTCGGCCAGCCGACTATGCTTCTGTTAGCCTTCACCGGCGGATTCTTCTGGGACGCGCAGTGCGCGCTCGGCCCGCACGGTGGTGATCCCGAAGTTTACACACAGCAGGTGGAAAACCTGCGCTTTGGATACTCCATCCTGCTCTTCGGCGGCATGGGTTTCCTGATGCAGGGTATCCAGCCGCTCTTCAAGCAGGGCAAGTGGCAGTTCTCCGCCATGCTTTCCGGCATCGCCGTCTTCCTCTATCTGGCTGCGGAATACGCCATCATCAACTTCGTGCGCGGTGACTTCGTGCTCAATCAACCGACCATGCTTCAGATGCTCTTCAGCTCGATCCTCACGATGCTGTTCTCCCCGATCATCTTCTGGCTGCTCTTCCGCATCGCGAAAGCCTGCGATCACTCGATCAATCCCGAAGCGGGCCGCCGCCGCAGGCGCACCCAATGACGCCCACCATGGAACCCGGCTTCAGACTCCGCCTCTACCTGCTGACAGCACTCGTGCTCGTCGGCTTCGGAGTGCTGTTGACGCGGCTCTACGAATTCCAAATCGAGCGCCGCAACGATTTCCTCAACCAAGTGCCCGGCAACCGCACCGTCACTGTGAGAGAACCCGGCATCCGCGGTGAGATCACTGACCGCAACGGCATCACTCTCGCGCGAAACCTCCGCAATTACGAGTTGTCCTTCAACCTCGAGGAAATCCGCAACGCCCATCTCGCCCAGCACGAGAATGATCCTACCATCGAGCGTGTCACCGATGAGAAAGGCCTGCCGCGCAAGCGTGAGGAAAAGGACATCGTTTCCATCGTCAAGGACGGCAATGAAAGCACCATCGGCCGCCTGAAAGAGCTGGGACTTGCGAAAAACTTTACGGCCAGCGAAATGCGCACTCATTTCCTCACCCACGGCGGCCTCATTCCCTACAGCTACCGCACCGATCTGGATCACACCGGTTTCGCCAAGATCGCAGAGCATAACTTATCGCTGCCCGGAGTTTATCTAACCATGCGGCCCGAGCGCCAGTATCCCTACGGCACTCTCGCCTGCCATGTGCTCGGCTACCTCAAGCAATGGGAAAAGGGCGACATCCCGGAAAACGCCAGCCGCGTCTTCAACCACTACATCGGTGACGACAAGGGCATCGATGGAATCGAGGCCAGCATGGATGCCATTCTGCGCGGCCCGGAAGGACGCAAGACGATGGTCAAGGACGAGAAAGGCCGCACCATCCGCATGTCCGATTACACCCGGCCCGGCACCGGCGCGAAGCTCCAGCTCACCATCGACGCCCGCAAGCAATACTTGTTAGAGAACGTCCTGCGTCGCACCGGTCGCGCAGCTGGAGTCATCATGGATGTGAACACTGGCGAGATCATCGCCATGTCATCAGTCCCGGACTACGACCCGAATGCTTTTGTCCCGAGCATCGATGTGAAGCGATTCAAAGCCTACAACGAAAACAAGCAACTCGCGCCCCTGACCAACCGCGCGATCTCAGCATACGCGCCCGGCTCGACGATGAAGATCGCCACCGCCATCGCCGGTGCGCTGCAAGGCATGGCGAATCGCTCGTATTCCTGCAACGGCTACATCAAATACGGAGAGCACCCGGTAGGCTGCTGGCTATGGAACAAAAGCAAAGGCAGCCACGGCTCGCTCACTTTGCCCAAGGCCATCCAGCAATCGTGCAATCCCTACTTCAACATCCTCGCCAACACCATTCGCTGGCGTGCCATGGTCGAGGGCTGCCAGATGGTCGGCATCGGCAGCCGCACCGGCATCGAGCTTCCGAATGAAAAACCCGGCATCCTTCCCGGCAGCCCCGCCTGGCGCGCTTCCCATCCCGGTGCGGAAATGACACCCGCTCTAACAGCCTTCCTCTCCATCGGCCAGGGCGACACGCTCGCCACTCCACTCCAGCTCTGCGCCATGGTTTCCTGCGTCGCCAACGGTGGCAAATACTGGCAGCCGCGCGTCGTCCGCAAAGCCATCTCGGAAGAAGGCAAAACCCTCATCCCAGACAAACCCAAGCTCGTCGTCGATCTCATCGAGGCCGGCATCAAGCCCGCCGACTTCGAACTCATCCGCAAGGGCATGTCGATGGCCGTCAACGTCCCCGGCGGCACTTGCAGCAAAGTCCGCATGCCGCACATGCAAGTCGCCGCCAAATCCGGCACCGCACAGACCACCGACAACGGCAAAAAATCCAACAACTCATGGATCATCAGCTTCGCCCCATTTGAAAAACCGAAATACGCCGTCTGCGTGCTCGTCCAGAACGGCGGCTCCGGCGGCGGCGTCTGCGGGCCACTCGTCCACCTCATCTACCGCGGCCTCTTTGCCGAAATGGAAGGCCTCAAGCTGCCGCTCAAACCTCAGACCGAGTTCGTCGGAAACACTGACCGCATCGAAGCCATCGAACTACCCACCGACATGCTCGCCGCCATCAGCGCAGACGAACCCACCGAAGCACCGGACATCGGCGAGACCGGCGACGAAATCGGCGAAGTCCTCACTGCAAACACCAACCCAGAAAACGACAACATCGCCGCACCGGCACCCACCCTCACTCCTGAGGTGGACGATGAAGGCACCGTCATTCCACGCGCCGTGCCCGTCACGGAACCCTGACTCTGTAGAAACAAACCCCTTATCAACACTCACCACCAACACTCATCATGATCCAACACATCAAAAGACTCCTCGGCATCGGAAAACCCGACCCACTGCGCGGTAACAGCATCATCGTCAACGTCGAAAAACTCGAACGCCGCGTCGCCTTGTTAGAGGACGGCGTCCTTGAGGAATACACCGTCGAGCGCGAAGGCGATCAGAACATCGTCGGCGGCATATTCAAGGGACGCGTCAAAAACATCGAGCCCGGTCTCAAGGCCATGTTCGTGGACATCGGCCTCGATAAGAACGCCTTCCTCCACTTCTGGGACGCCATCCCCGCCGCGCTCGATGCCGGCCTAGAAGAAATCCAGCGTGAGGGCACAAGGAAGACTCAGAAAAAAATCACATCCAAAGACATCCCGGACATCTATCCCATCGGTTCGGAAATCGTCATCCAAGTTTCCAAAGGCCCCATCGGCACCAAGGGACCGCGCGTCACCACCAACATCTCACTGGCAGGCCGCTACCTCGTGCTCATGCCCTACACCGAGCAGTTCGGCATCTCTCGTAAGATCGAAGATCCCAAGGAGCGCCAGCGCCTGCGCATCATCACCCAGAAACTCCAGGTGCCGGACGGCATGGGCATCATCATGCGCACCGCCGCCAGCGGCATCCGCCGCCGCCACCTCGTCCGCGATCTCCACATGCAGCTCGAGCAGTGGGACGGGATCGAGGCCCGCCGCGCTGCCAACCCCGCGCCCGTCTGCATCTTCCAGGAACCCGGCCTCATCGAGCGCACCGCCCGCGATTTCCTAACAGACGAAGTCAACCAGATCCTCTGCGACGATGCCGAGACCACCGAGATGATCCGCAACATCGCCGGAAAAATCTCCCGCCGTGCCAAACGCCGCGTCCACCTCATGGCCGCCTCATCCCAGCCGATCTTCGAGCGCATCGGCATCCAGAAGCAGATCGACGAAGCGTTTTCCCGCCAAGTCTGGCTGCCCTGCGGCGGCTACATCGTCATCGATGAAACCGAGGCCCTCATCGCCATCGACGTCAACACCGGCCGCAACCGCGGCTCCAAAGACGTGGACAAGATGATCCTCGAAACCAACATGGAAGCCGCCCGCGAAGTCGCCCGCCAGCTCCGCCTCCGCAACATCGGTGGGCTTGTCGTCATCGACCTCATCGACATGCGCCACCGCAAGGACCAGCAGTCCGTTTACAAAGCCATCAAGGACCGGCTCAAGAAGGACAAAGCCAAGACCCAAGTGCTTCAGATCTCGCCCATCGGCCTGATGGAAATGACCCGCCAGCGCCTCAACGAATCGCTCCGCGATTCCATGTATGAGCCTTGCCCCTACTGCCAAGGCCGTGGTCGTGTGAAGACCCCGATGACCATGTCCGTCGAGATCCAGCGCCGCCTCAACACCGTCATCCAGAAACACCGCGATTCCGTCGGCGACATCATCGTCATCGTCAACAGCGACGTGCTCAACCGCTTCAAGAGCGAAGACTCCAAGCTGTTAGTGGAACTCGAACGCTCGCACTCCGGCCGCCTCATCTTCCGCTCCGATCCCTCGCTCAACCGCGAACGCTTCGCCATCATCGACGCCAAGACCGAGAAGACCATCGACCAAGGGTAACGTAGGCGCGTTTGTAAAAACGCCAGTCCCGTCGGACATACACATCAAGTCAAGGTCCATGGAGCGGCGAAACGTGTTCGCCGCTGTCCATGAACTGAGCAGATGCGCCGTTCACAAAGCCCGCTAGGGGTTGACTGTCGGAATTCGGGTCAAAACCATGAAATACCCAAGAATCACCAAGAGCCGTGATTCTCTATCCCATCACGCGCAACGCATACACCTGCGCACGCGGCAGGCCGTGAGTGGCGAGGATTTCAAGGCGGAGTCGAGTGATACCGGTGAGCATCACTTCGTGGCGGCAGTTGCGTTGGAAATTTCCGGTGACTTCGATAAGGGTGATGCTTTTTCCGAATTCATCCACGGCGACGATGCGGTAGTCGCGGATGATGGATGGGATGGCGTTCCTTTGGTAGCCTTGCCAGCTTTGCCAGAAGTGGAAGTGGAGCGAGGAGTCTAACAAAATCTGGATTTCAGAAATCGAACGCGGGGCTTCCCATGTGAGTTCGAGCCACTCGGCTTGGCTGAAGTCGGTGGTTTTTGAAACCCATAGGTTGGGTTGCTTGGTCGGACGATTGTGGCCGTTGATGATGTTGGCGGCCTCGAAAACCGGCTGCTCCGGCGTGCTGCGACATTGGTAGGCGAAGTGGAGGAACGCGCTGTCGGCGGTGAAGCGGCGGGCGTGATCGTTCCAATCAGGCGTGATGACACTCGCACCATCCGCATCGACGGCGCGTTTCATCCCGATGACCAGCGAGCGCGAAGTCCACTCAGTGAAGGGATTCGGGCGAATGGGATCTTCCGGTCGTGGATAAGACCAACGCTTGCCCGGCGGGGTTTCGGCCATGTGAATGGCGATGTCTGGATTCGCGCCGAGGATCAGGAAATGCCAACCGGGGCGGGAAATGGCGCATTCGATCGGCAACTCAACCCACTGTGAGACACCGGCGCGGATGGCGATGGTGTTCTCGATGAGCTTGGCTTCCGGCCAGGTGGATTCGTTTTCCGGGCCTTGGTGAAATGCATAACTCAACTCGGTGTCGCGCTCCGCATCGATGAGCAGCGCGATGGTTTCCAAACGCGCGGTGATGACGGGCAGCGTGAGCATGCGGCGGTCGCGCAAACGGTCGGTGCCCCAGCTTTCGCTTGGATCATTTTCCGAAAACACGCTAGATGCGGTGATGGCGGCATCGGGCGCGATGTCGCGTGAGATAGGCAGGTGCAACGCGTAAATGTGGTGATCGGCGCGGTAGAGATCCTCCTGAATGGCGCGGACCTCGCCGCCGGATGTTAGATGGCGCGGATCGCGTTGGGATTTCACCGAGTGAGCGGCGGCCATGCCTGCGGCTTCGCCGAGTTGTGCGCAGGTGAGCATGACGCGAGTGGAGGAAAGCGCGTAGTGAGTGGCGCTGATATTGCGCCCTGCGAAGAAGAGATTGGCGATGTCCCGCGAGTAGAGTGAGCGCATGGGGACATTGTGCGGGCCACGCAGGTATTGGTGGGTGCTCGGGTTCATCTTGTCATGAAAACCGCCGGGAGGATGGTGATCGAAACCCCAGCCGCCATAGGCCAGCGCGTCCTCGTAGTGTGCCTGCGCGTCGATCTCATTCATCGTCAGAATGTGATCGCCAATGAAGCGGCGGGACTCGCGCTTGCCAGGCACCGCGCCCATCCAGTCGAGTTCGTAAGTAGCGAGACGTTCCGCAAGCGGTGAACGATTTTTCAGATAGTCCCACACGCCGAGGGTGATGCGCTGGACCTCTTCCTTGATCTTCGTCGTATCGTGGATGGTATCGAGTGCGCCACCCCATTCGAGCCACCAGAAGCCGCCGGTGTCGGGGAAAAAATGTTCGTTCACAGGGCGATAGGGGCCGAAGTCTTCGAGATTGAGTTCCAAGACCACCCATTTCGGCAGCGTGAATGGAATCGCACGTCCGGCATCGCGGGCGTGCAGGTGCAGACTCATGCCCATCGTTTCGCCACTCGCATCTTCCGGGCACATCGGCTCGTCAAACTCGGCGCGTGCTTCCACTCCCATGCGGAACGGCGCACCCGATAGCCCGCCGACGATGCCATCGCCCGAGCAGTCGGCGAAATACGCGGCCTCGAAGACATGCCACGTTTCCTCCATCGAGCAATACGCCTTCACGCTGGCGATGCGCTTGCCGTCATCCTTCATCGTGATGTCGCAGACGGCGGTGTTGAGGAAAAGATCGAGGTGCGGCTCGTTTCTAACAATGGACTCCAACTCCAGGTTCCATCCCTCCGCACACCAGGTAGGATTGCGATGGAGGTTGTTGAGGAACAACTCCTCGATCAGCCCGGTCTCGCGCGAGTAAGCGAAGTTGCATTGCGTGGCACCCACAGGAGGGACGCGGATCTCCGTGCTGGCATTGCCGCCGAGTACGGGGCGGTCCTGGACCAGCGCGGTGCGCACGCCTTGGCGCGCGGCAGTGACTGCGGCGCATACGCCGGACAAGCCGCCGCCGACGACGACGAGATCATAGGGGTGATGAATCGTTTTCAAATGAGTGGAGTGGTTCTGTTTGGAGTAAGAATGACATCAGCGCGGTTGTTCCTTGCGCACGGTGGATGTGAGAATGATGGCGGCAAGCGGATGCAACACGGCCAGCACCATGAAAATCTGATCTGACCCGAACTTGCCCATCAGATCGCCGACATACTTGTTGAAGACCATGCCACCACAAGCGCCGAAGGCACCGGCGATGCCCCACACGCTGCCGACGTTGGCTGCGGGAAACGCATCCGCCACGACCACACCGAGATTGAAAAGCCAGGTGAGACACACTGCGGCGACGATGCTAAAGATCGCGAGCGTAGCGATCGGCTGCGGAAAATGCGGCGTCAGCGCACACACCGGCGCAAACAACGCAGCGCCGATCAGAATCATCTTGCGAGCACGCAACGGCGCATGTCCACGACGCACCAAACGATCCGATGCCGCCGAGCTTCCGATGCCGCCAAGGTCTGCTGCTAGAAACGGAATCCATCCCACCATGCCGATCTGCGCCAGTGACAAGCCGGAGTTTTCCCGAAGATAGCCGGGCAGCCAGAACAGGCAGAAATACCACACCGGATCACTCACGAAGCGGCTCAACAATATCCCCCACAGACTGCGCGTACGCCATAACTGCGGCCATGTGAAACCTGTAGTGTGTTCTTTGGTTTCCTCCACCACGAATCCCACCGGCGGATCGCGATACACCACGCGCCACACCAGCACTAACAGAAGCCCGAGCACTCCCGGCACCATGAATGCTGCATGCCATCCATAACTCACCGCCAGCCATGCGATCAATGGCGTGGCCACAATCGCGCCGATGGTCCCGCCCGAAGAGCAGATGCTATTCGCAGTCGCCCGCATTTTCGGCGGAAACCAGATCGTCACCACTCGCAGTTGCGCGGGAAACGTCGTCGGCTCCGCGATTCCGAGCGCGCCACGGAAGAAAGCGAGCTGCCCGAAGGTTTTAGAAAACCCGGCACCGAGACACGCGGCGGACCAACCAATCATTCCCAAGAGCATCATGCGCCCCGCGCCGAAACGATCCACCAGCCATCCCGCAGGCGCATAAGCACTCGCGTAACAGAGCAGGAAAACATTGACCAAGGTCGCATAACCGCTGTCATCCAGCCCGAATTCCTTTTTCAAATCCGGCTTGAGGATAGAAACGATCTGCCGGTCCACATAGTTCAGCACGATCGCGATGAACACGATGCAGAGAATCAACCAGCGGCGGCGCTCG
>JANMLQ010000079.1:0-15474 GCA_031372635.1 Akkermansiaceae bacterium
GGGAAAATCCCAGCGGCGTGTGGAGGTAGTGCCTTGCGCGTCAGTCACGGTGTAATCGCGTGAGGCTCCGTCCGCGAGCAGTACGGCGTCGGTGCCGGCTTCGTTCCAGCGGTAGGTGACGCCGTAGTAGGAACCATCCGCCGCGCGGACGAAGAAGCGAGTTTCCAGCGGCTTGATGAGCGAGGGGTTCCGCGCGTCCACCGGCATTGCGAAGTGTTTCACCAGCACGGTGCCAGGCGGAAAATCCCAAGCTCCCGTCTCGCGGTAGGTCACTTGCTCGGCGGGTGTGTCGTGCGTGCCGTTGTTAGGAATGGCGATCCAGCGGAGCTTCTCCGCGCCATCACTCCAGAGCGGTGAGTTCACTTCGTAGGGGATTAGTCCGGCGCGGGGTGTTAGATTGGCGAGGTCGGTGAAGGCTCCGGTTTGCGAGAGCAAAAGCGGCGGATCGGGAACGGGGGTGCCGTTGCGCATGAGCTTGAGGATTTTCCCGGTGTCCGTGCCGGTGTCGCCGAGTTCCATAAAATAGGGTTCACGATCCGGCCCCTCGCTGATCCCGGCGAGGCCGCGCTTGATGCCGCCGGTGCGGTTCACGGATGCGAGATACTGCGATGTGACCGGCTGACCTTCCGTGCGATTGAGCACGTAGAGTGCCTTGGTGTTGTGATCGCCGAAGAGATACTTGCCACCGAGCGAACCCAGATGCGTGGTCCCGCGATAAACCATGCCACCGATGACGCAGCCGCCCATCGAGCGCGGGTAGTCGTAGATCGGCGGGACTTCGTAGCCGATGAGTGATGACGGCTTGGAATTCGGACCGTTTGCGAAGCCTTCCTTGTAAGGCCACTGATGGTTGCCGGCCCAGCGTGCGATGGTGATTTCCTCGCGAGTGCCTTGTCCGACTTCCGCCACCCAGATCTCGCCGGTTTCGTCATCAAAAGTCATCGAGTGCGGGCTGCGGGTGCCGATGGACCAGAACTCTTCCAGCACATTGTAGAGGCTGTCCGGATCCTGCCACGGGTTGTCGTTAGGAATGTAGTAGCCCTGCGTGTAGCTAGGCTCCCAGCCTGCGGGCATGTCGATTTGCAGCGGCTGGTGACGTATCGGATGCGAGCGGGTGGGATCGCGGTCCACGTCGATGCGCAGGATGCCGGCGAAGAGGCGATTGTTGAACTTCTGGCCCACGTTGTATTGGTCGTTGCTGCCGCCCTCATCGCCCACGACCAGATAAAGAAAACCCTCCGGGCCGAAGAAACTCATGCCGCCGCTGTGCCAGTTATGGCGGTCGAACTGCTGGATCATCACCAGCTCGGAAGCGGGATCGAATACCTGCGCGCCATCCGGCATGGTGAAACGCGAGAGCCGCATGTAGGAGGGCGCTTCCGGGTTGGTGTTGCCGTTTTGCTGAGGCAGATACTGATAGAAAACATAGGCATAACCGCGGTTCGGGCTGCCGGGTTTTCCAAACTCAGGGTGGAAGCTGATAGAAAGCATGCCTGCGTCCCAGTAGCCCCAGGTATTCGCGCGGCGGTCCAGCACGCGCACCTTGTCCGCATTAGTCGCCGTGGGTGAGAATGGCATGCGCCAGATCTCGCCGCTACGGCAGACGACGTAAACGTGCGCCGTGCTCAAAGGATCCTTCACCATTCGCACGGGATCGACGAAGGTGACGCCGGGAAACGCATCCACCACTGCCCATGAGCCGGTGGGGCCGGGCGTGGCGCTTGGGAAAACGCCGTTGAGAAACGCGCCGATCGCTTGTGGTGCATCCGGCCCTGGTGCTGCCGCCGCACTGCCCACCATCAAAAGCCAGAGGAGGAAGCGTTTCATTCAGCTGCGGGAGTTTGAAGTTGGAAGCGATAGAACACGGACTTCGCGCTGGTCTCGCGCGGGGCGAGGACTTCCACGCGGTCCGGTTGATCGGCTACGGTTTCCGCAGCAGCAGGATGCCAATGCTGAAGGTCGTTGCTGGTCTCTAACACGAAGGTCGAGACCGCCTGCGGATTGCGGTTGAGCAAGAGACGCACGCACGCAGTTTCCATCCGCATTTCCGGCGAGCCGAGTGAGGAACCGTGCGCAGGATCAGTGCCGAGGAAATATTCCAGTCTGTTAGCGATGCCGTCACCATCTGGGTCCGCATCTGGAGACGCGGACTGTGAATCACCGGGGAAAAACGCAGCCAGCCATTCTGCCATAGGAACCACCGCAGGTCGCACAGCCGCGCTTGTTAGATAAGCGCTGCTGTTGGAAACGCCACCTACGATCGCCAGCGCCGCTTCATCCGCGATCCACGTTTTCGCGGGAGCCACAGTCTTCTTCAACACACCGCTCCACACCCAGTCGGGATGAGTCATCAGCAACCACTCCGGCCCGGTGGCTGGATTCATGCCGTTGCCTGCCCAGAAATAAACCTGCCTGCCAGCGTCATCGGGCAGCGCGCTGGAATCATCCACCACTCCGGCATAGCGTGCTTCTTCCGCAGCGTAGGTCGCCACACCGAGCTCGATCCACTGCGCCTGCCATTGATCGACGTTGTCCGGCCGTGGCGTGAAGCCCGCGCGGAACACACCGATACGCATCTGGAAATCCGCTTGCCAATTCGCGCCCCGGCTGTCCGCCAAGCGCTCGTAACCTCGTGTACCCCAATACACCGGATCCGCCACCGCGTTTCCAGAAATGCACAAGCCCGCGGTCATCAGACAGCGCATAATACGGTGGGACGCGGACCTAACAGGAACACACGCCGCCGCCAATCGACGGAAGGGAGGGGACATTACGGGGGGAGAAACGAAATACCTTATGGCAGAACGCATGCCAACAGGCCACTACGCGATGCCGTAAGGAAGCCGGATTCGCCGCTTGTTTCCGTCTGCGGGGCACCGCACCCTCCGGCCATGGAAAGTCATGAATGGTTTGAAAACACCGAAGACGGCAAGATCTTCTACCGCGCCAACTACCTCGGCAACCGCTGGACCATCATGACCACCATGCAAAAACGCGACCCGGTCTGGACCGACCTCAAGCCCCCGCCCGAAGCGGTCTGGCGCGAGCTGCGCGACATCGTTTGGAAAAAATACCAACGCAAGCGCATCCCGTGGGAACGCGTCGCCGATCTCGACCGCATCCTCGGTGACGAGCCACCCGCTAAACACTGAGCGCCATCACGGCAGGAACTCTTCCACCGTCACCGCTTCCGCACCTAACAGATCTCGCAGCCGCGTGCGCAGCGTGGATTCCACCGTATCGAGCAGCCCGCTTTTCACCGCCTCCTCGCGCATCTGCTCGCGCAGCTCACGTAGGATCTGGGCGCGGTCGGCAGGCTGCACCTGATTGAGCCAGCCGCTTTCTTCACTCAGCACATCGAAGTCGATCAACTCCACCGAGAAGATTTCCGGCTTCGGGAAACGTGCCACCGGGCGGCCCTTCTCCATCCGCAGCGAAACGCCATCCTTGAGACGGTAGCCGCCCTTCACCTGATAGTGGCCGCGCACGATCAGCTTCTTGGTCCCCAACGGCAGGATCGAAAGCGTCTCGGATTTCTCGATCGTGCGGGTGGCGCTCATCCGCATTTCCAGCAGCGATAGCTCTGAAATCTCGGATTTCCCCACGATCTCCGCGCGACCCTCGACGATGCGCGTGTCCGTGTTCGTGATCGCGCCGAGCACCTTCTCCAGTCCGCGCTCCACACCGGCCCTTGCGCTGATGACCGCGCGCTCCAGCGGAGCCACGACAAGGAAATACAAACCACCCACCACCGCCACCACAGTGATGAGTCGCCGCGCCGTCCGCCACATTTCCACCTTGTGCTCCATGCCGCGCAGCGTAGTGCAAGTGCTCTGCGCCGTCGATGCTGGAACATTTCAAAAATTTCCCGGCATTTCATAAACCATAACCCGCGCGAAAACATTTGAATGATTGCCCGGCATGAAGTCCCGTCCTCGTATCCGGTGGAAACAAGCGTCCACCACAAATCCAATCAAGCCATGAAATCCAAGCCGATCGCTCATTTTCTGGGAGCTGTAAGCGCCGCTCTTTGCATTACCAACGCCAGCGCCGCCATCAACGTGAATGGCACGCGTAACACGGGGACGGAAACCGAGTACTCCGCGCTCGCCGTGCAGGGAACCGTTTCGAATTGGAGCGATGGAGGCGGAGCGCACGAAGCCCTCGCCAACATCCACGCCGCACAGGATGGAAACGACCTCGCACTTCACCTCGCCGCCCGTGTCACCAACAGGAGCATCCTTTTTTTCATCGACTCCAAAACCGGCGGCAGAACCTTCATTCCCAACAACCTCATCAACTACGGTGGCGAGGAAAACTACATCAACAATCTCGGCAGCAGTTCCAGCGCGGGCATGACCTTTGAAACCGGCTTCACTCCGGACTACGCCATCCGCATCTTTGGAAACGGTGCCGACGGAGCCTTCGTCAACATCTACGATCTCAGTGCTGGAACGCGCACTGAAGCGGGCAACGCCGGAGCAGGCGTCATCAGCAAAGGATTCATCACCCAGATGCGGGCCAACAATCTCGGCACCGGCAGCATCGCCAACAACATCACCGCCTACGCCGCAGCCACCGATGGCGTGGAGATGAAACTCAGCCTCTCAGCGCTCGGCATTCCATCAGGTGCGCAATCCGTCAAGCTCATGGCCTTGCTTGTCGACACGGATTCCATTTACGGCTCCAACCAGTTACTCGCCACCAGATCTTCCACCGGCGACATTGGAACCGCCATCAACTCCATCAATTTCCAAAGCGAGGCCAACACCCAGACTCTTTCCTTCAATGTGACCGGACCCGCTTCCCGCGAAGTCGTCTTCAACGTCAACATGACGGATGAAATCACCAAAGGAAACTTCAGCGCCGCAAGCAACAAGGTGAAGGTTCTATTCTTCTCCGGCCTCGCCTCAACTATCCCCGGCGAGATGTTTCTAACCGATGACAATGCGGACAGCATCTACACCGGCTCCCTCATGGCCGAGGGTGCGGAGTTGGCCGCATTCGGTAACTACAAATTCTTCAACACCAAAGCCGGTGCGCCAAACTCCGGCTACGAATACGGCGCGGACCGGGATTTCAACCTCGGCCCGCTCGCGGTGACTCAGACTCTGTCCACCGTCATGTTCCGGCCTAACAGCTTCGCAATCTGGTCAGGAATCTACTCCGGTGGCCAGTCCGCAACTCAGGATCGCGACGGCGATGGCATGAAAAACGGACTGGAATACTTCATGGGTTCCAACAACTCCCAGTTCACCGCGAATCCACAGCCCGTCACCGGCATCGTCTCTTGGCCGCGCGATCCTTTGGCCACAGGAGCCACCTTCCGCATCAGAACCTCGCCAGATCTCTCGATCTGGACCGATGTCACCACCAGCCCCAATGTGAACACCACGGATCCGAACTTCGTCCGCTACACCCTGCCCACCGGGGAAACGAAGATTTTCGTTCGTTTTGAAGTCATCGTTCCCTGAGTGCAGCGGATTCCTTCCCTCCAGACAAACAAACCCAGAGCGGCGGCAGCAATGCCGCCGCTCAAATTTTTTAATCACTTGGAAATGCACGATCAGCTACTCCATGAGTGAATACCACGCCGCTTGTTAGCGACTGAGGAGCCATCCCAATTATCAAATTATCCAATCCCCAATATCATTTCCCCAGCGCCTTCTCGATCGCCGCGGTGATCTCCGGCGCGTCCGGCGCGGTATTCGGCTCGAATCGCGCGAGCGCTTTGCCATCTTTACCGATCAGGAATTTTCCGAAGTTCCACTTCACATCGCCTGGAAACACGCCGTCCTTTCCGGTGAGCGCGGCGTAGAGCGGATGCTGATCTTTTTCTTTCACACTGATCTTCGCCATCAGCGGAAACGTCACGTCATACTGCGCTTTGCAGAAGGTCTGAATCTCCTCGATCGTGCCCGGCTCTTGGCCGCCGAAGTCGTTGCACGGAAAACCGAGCACCACCAGCCCAGCGTCTTTATGTTTCTGATAGAGAGTCTCCAGCGCCTTGTATTGCGGCGTGAGCCCGCACTTCGAGGCGACGTTGACGACGAGCACCACTTTGCCCTCGTAAGCCTTCAGCGAAGTGCCCTTGCCCGCCGCGTCCTTGAACGGGATGGCACTGAGATCGGCTGCGAAAGAACTGGAAACAAGCACTGCGGCGGGCATGAGGATTTTGCGGAACATGGCGCGAGCCTGCCACGGTTTTTCTGGAATGCAAACCCGCGTAGCGGAGAATTCCGACGTTTACGCCCCCGCGTGTTTCCGCTTCATTCCGGCCATGTCTCCTATCACGAAAACCCTGTTGCTCTCCGCCCTCACCCTCACATCGGCCATCGCTGCGGATACTGCGGCAGCCATTGATCCCGCCTCCTACAAGGAGCCCGTCCGCGTGGCCTGCGTCGGTGACAGCATCACCCAGGGGGCCGGTGCGGGAAAGGGGAAAGCCTATCCATCCCAGCTTCAGGAAATGTTAGGTGACAAATGGAAGATCGGTAACTTCGGTGTCAGCGGTCGCACCCTACTCAAGAAAGGCGACTATCCTTACTGGAATGAAAAAGCCTATCAGAACGCGCTCGGCTTCAAGCCGGACGTTGTCATCATCATGCTCGGCACCAACGACACCAAGCCGCAGAACTGGAAACACGAAGCGGCGTTCATCGCCGACTACACCGAACTCGTGAAATCCTTCCTCACGCTGAAAAGCAAGCCACGCGTTTACATCTGCCGCCCCTGCCCTGTCCCCGGCAATGGAAATTTCGGAATCAACGAAGCCAACATCCAATTGGAGATCACGCGCATCGACGCACTCGCCGCACAGTTGAAACTCGGCATCATCGACATGCACGCCGCCCTAGCCGACAAGCCCAAGCTCCTGCCGGACCGCGTCCACCCTAATGCCGAAGGAGCCGAAGAAATGGCCAAAGCAGCCTACACCGCCCTCACCGGCAAACCCGCTCCCCAGCCCGCTGCCAAGTGAGCTGATCCTATCGTCTCGACTACCGCGCTTCCCCCGGATACCGCACCATGCTCGACGCCCTCGACGCCCTCGACGCCCTCGACGCCCTCGACGACGAAATCCGCAATCTGGAGGAAAACCAGCTCCCGATTTCTCGATGACGAGATCGAGAAAATGAAATTCGACAGCGCCGCACATACCCCCGTCAGGAATCGAACCTGAATCTAACGTTTAGGAAACGCTTGTTCTATCCGTTGAACTACGGGGGCCTTGCGCGGAAACTCGATAGCCGCCAGCCACGGCGCAGGCAAGTCACTTGTCATGCCGCAGTGCGCGAAATTTCGGCACCGCGAGACGCTGCGCTGTGTAGATGCCGCTGTGGCCGCTGAAGCGATAGGCCACGATGCAGGCGGTGGCGATGTAGAGGCCGTTGCCCGCTCCGAACAGCTCCATGCCGAGCAGCGTGGATGCCAGCGGGGTGTTCGTGGCCCCGGCAAAGATGGCCACAAAACCCAGCGCTGCGAACAGATCCACAGGCGCACCCAGCGCGATGGCGAGCGTGTTTCCCAAAGCCGCGCCGATGAAGAACAACGGCGTGACCTCACCACCCTTGAAGCCCGCACTCAGGGTGACGACGGTGAACGCGAGCTTCCAGATCCACGCGCTGGCCGGAATCTGCGTAGAGCTGAACATGGCAGGCAGCGTGATCGCATCCGGCCTGTTTCCCATAACTCCGAGACCAAGATAGTCCGGCGTGCCGCATAGGAAAAACAAGCCGATCACCAACACCCCACCGAACACAGGCCGCAGCTCGGCCTGCGGGATCGCGCGCTTGAAAAACGCCGTCAGCCGGTGTGAGCAACACGAAAACAATCCACCTGCGAGACCAAAGGCCACCGCCGCCAGCAGCACTTTTCCTAACAACATAAAATCCGGCCTCACACCCGCAGCCGCCACCTCCACCTGATAATGCGTGTGGCCGATCCCCCATGCACCACAAGTCCAGTGCGCTACCAGCGATGCGATGAAACACGGGACCAGCGCGTCATACTGCATCCTCCCGATCACCAACACCTCCAGCGCGAACACCGCCCCGGCGATCGGCGTGCCAAATACCGATCCAAAACCCGCCGCCACGCCCGCCATCAACAGCAGCCGCACACCAGACTCATCCGTTTTCAACATGCGCGCGAAAGTCGCCCCGATTCCGCCACCCATCTGCAAGGCCGTGCCCTCGCGCCCCGCCGAGCCTCCGAACAAATGCGTAACCAACGTCCCTAACAATATCAGCGGAGCCATCCGACGCGGCACACCCGCACCCGGCTGGTGGATTTCATCGATCAAAAGATTGCTGCCGCCATCCGCAGCCCTGCCGTAATACTGATAGATCCAGCCCACCACAAAGCCGCCGAGCGGCAGCAGCCACAACAATCCCGGATTCGCAAACCGCACCCGCGTGAGCGCATCCAGACTCCACAGGAAAAACGCCGACGCCGAGCCGATCACCGACGCCATCGGAATCAGCACCGCCAGCCATTTCACGGCGGCGAGGGCATGGAAGGGCGGGCATTTCATCGGATTGTGAAATGCAAAATCAGCCGCGTTGCTTCAATCCCAAAAATTTTCAATACACGCCTTGCCCAATTGAAATGTTGTGGGAATGGTCGATCACTTCGTTCGCCAATTTTCTTACTCATCAAGCATCATGAAGGCATCATCTTGGATTGCATCGCTCGCGCTCATCGGCGTGGTGGTTGCTGCTGGCTTGGGCCTAGCGGCTTGGAAAAAGTCTGACATTAAGGCTGCCGCCGATGAGGCTGCAATGATGCCAGAACCCATGGAGGCGGTAGTCGTGCAGACAGCCCGCACGGTGGAGCACCGCCGGACAACCAACGCCGTCGGCACCGTGTCCGCACTGCGCTCTGTGGTTTTGCAAAACGAGCTGCCGGGAGTCGTCAAGGAAGTCGATCTCACACCGGGCAAGATTGTCGAAAAAGATACCGCGCTGGTGGTGCTCGATCACTCGGTCGAGAAGGCCGAGCTGAAAGCACAGCAAGCCCTAGCATTTCTAGCAGAGGCGACCCTGCGGCGGATGAAGAAACTTGATGTAAGTAACGCGACCTCCAAGCAGGAAGTAGAGCAAGCACAGGCAGAATACGATGTCGCGCTGGCACAGATGGAGCGGACCAAGGCGATGATCGACCGCAAGATCCTCCGCGCACCATTCCGGGCACGCATCGGACTCTCCGATCTGCATCCCGGCCAATACCTGTTAGAAGGTATCGAATTGACCACCTTGCAAGGAGTGGATGAGGCGGTGCATGTGGATTTCACCGTTACCCAGAACGTCGGCCTAGGACTGCGCGAGGGAGACGTGGTCGAGGTGCTGGGGGCGAATCCGGATGCACCGGTGAAAGCCACCATCACCGCACTGGACGCACTGATCAATCGCACGACTCGCAACGCGAAAATCCGCGCCAAGGTCGATGACGCCCGCACGCTTCCACCGCCGGGAGCCTCCGTGCAGGTGCGCGTGCCGATCGGCAAGGTGCGCGAGGTCGTCGCCGTGCCGGTAAGCACGCTGCGCCGTGGGCCGGAGGGAGACCATGTATTCGTGATCACCACGGATCCGAAGGGCCAATTGCGCGCCTCAAAGCGGCTGGTGATAAGCGGCATGACCATGGGTGATGAAGTGCTCATCGAAAGCGGCTTGAAGGCCGGTGAAGCGGTGGCCGCATCAGGCTCGTTCAAGCTGAGGGAAGGCATGCTCGTCGCCGATGCCGCACATAAGTAAATTCATCATCACTTCCCGATGCGCTCATTCACGGATATTTTCATCAAGCACCCGGTGCTGGCCATCGTGGTCAACCTAGTGATCGTTCTCGTCGGTTGGCGTTCCATCGGTTCGCTACCGGTGCAGCAGTTCCCCAAGCTCGAAAGCTCGTCAGTGGTCGTCACCACAATCTATTACGGAGCCAGCGCGGAAACCGTCCGCGGCTTCCTCACCACGCCGATCGAGCGCGTCGTCTCCCAGATCGGCGGAGTCGATCATGTCGAATCCAGCAGCCGCGCAGGTGTCAGTACGGTGACGGTGCGGCTGAAACTCAACCACGACACCACCGCCGCGCTCGCGGAGATCAGTGCGCGGCTCCAGCAAGTTCGCGCAGAACTGCCGCCGGATGCGCAGCCGCCGATGGTCGAGATCCAGCGCGCGGACCGGCCTTACGCGACGTTTTATCTCAGCTTCACCTCGTCCGAGCGAAATGTCGCCGCAGTGACCGACTGGCTCTCGCGCTCGCTCCAGCCGCAGTTCGCGACCTTGCCGGGGATTCAACGCGTGACCATCGAGGGCGGCCGGCCCATCGCCATGCGGGTGTGGATTGATCCAGATCGCCTCGCCGCGCTCAATCTAACACCCGGCGATGTCCAGTCCGCTCTGCGCCGGAATAACTATCTCGCCGCCGTCGGACGAACGAAGGGGAACTTGGTGGAAGTGAACCTCCTCGCAAACACCGACCTGCGCTCCACCGATGATTTTGAAAAACTCATCGTCGTCGAGCGTGATGGTGCCATCGTCCGTCTGACCGATGTTGCCAAAGTCGAGCTCGGCGCGGAGGAGCCGGATCTCATCGCCAAATACAACGAGAAGGAGGCGGTCTATCTGGGCATCTGGCCGCTAGTCGGATCTAACGAAATCGACGTCGCCAAGGCGCTGGAAGCAGAGATGCAGAGGATACGCCCGACCCTACCGAAAGACATCGAGATGCACCTCGCCTATGACGGCACGATGTTCATGCGGGAAGCACTCAAGGAAATCAGCAAGACGCTGGCGGAGACCATTCTCATCGTAGGTCTGGCGGTTTTCATTTTCATGGGATCGATCCGCACCGCACTGGTGCCGTTGATCGCCATGCCCATCTCACTGATCGGCACCGCAGCCATCATGCAGGCTTGCGGTTTCAGCCTGAATCTTCTCACCATCCTCGCCATCGTGCTATCCGTCGGCCTGGTGGTGGACGATGCCATCGTGGTGGTGGAAAACATTGAGCGCCACGTGCGCGAAGGGAAGTCGCGTATCAAGGCGGCGTTGATCGGAGCACGCGAGTTAAAGGGGCCAGTCATCGCCATGACGATCACACTGGCGGCGGTCTATGCCCCCATCGGATTCCAAGGCGGGCTTACCGGCTCGTTGTTCCTTGAGTTCGCAATCACGTTGGCGGCGGCAGTTGTGGTTTCCGGTTTTGTCGCGCTCACGCTTTCGCCAGTGATGAGTTCGAGTTTCATCCACGCGAATGGCAAGGAAGGTCGCTTCACGCGCTTCGTGAACCGCGCCTTTGACCGGGTCAAAGCCGCTTATGCCGTGCTGCTAGACATCACCCTGCAAATCCGCTGGGTGATCGTCGGCGTCGCAGCGCTGGTGATGCTCGCCGCCTATCCGTTTTACATCATGTCCTCCACCGAGCTAGCGCCGTTAGAAGACCAGAGTCACATCAGTCTTTTCCTCGACACCTCGCCGGACTCCACGATCGAGGCGGTGAATCGCGAGTCGATGGAGCTTGTGAAAAAAGTCACTGCATTTCCCGAGACTGAGTTCATGTGGTCCCTCACGGCGGGATGGGGCGGCTTCGGTGGCATGGCACTGAAACCATGGGGCGAGCGCCACCGCAGCACCGAGGAAATCTACGGCGAGGTATTCGGTGCGGTGTCTCAAGTGCCAGGACTGCGAGTTTTTCCTCGCCTGGATCCATCGTTACCCTCTTCCGGTCAATACGATGTCGAGTTGATCCTCCAGACCGACGGACCAGTGGAACCATTGATGGAAACCGCGCAGCAGATCACCGACGCAGGTTTTCGGAGCGGCATGTTCCTCTACGTGGACAGCGATTTAAAGATCGACCGCCCCGAAGCACGGGTGCTCATCGACCGCGAGCGCCTCGCCGATCTCGGGCTAGATCTCGCAGGCGTGGGGCAGGAACTCGGCACCTTGCTAGGCGGAGCCTATGTGAACCGCTTCAACTACTATGATCGCAGCTACAAAGTCATCCCGCAGCTCGGTGACCGTGATCGCTCGGCCGTCGGCCCCTTGCTCGATCTCAAGATCAAGACTCCTGAGGGCGATCTCGTACCGGTCTCCACATTCACCAGTCTGGAGGCCACCACCTCGCCGCGCATGTTGAACCGCTTCCAGCAGCGCAACTCGGTCAAAATCTTCGGCGGTGTCCAACCGGGCGTAACGAAGGAGGCCGGGCTCCGCGTGTTAGAAGATGCGGCAAAGAAAGTGAACCCACCCGGTGTCACGCTCGACCATGCCGGTGAGTCACGCCAGATCCGCAAGGAAGGTTCCGCGCTGGTGGTCACGCTCGGCTTCGCAGTAGTGTTAATCTATCTGGTCCTCGCGGCGCAATTCCACAGCTTCCGTGATCCACTCATCATCCTTCTCGGCTCGGTGCCGCTGGCGATTTCCGGAGCCTTGATCTTCACCTTCATGGGCTTCACCACTATCAACATCTACTCGCAAGTCGGCCTGATTACGCTCGTCGGATTGGTCGCGAAAAACGGCATCCTGATCGTCGAGTTCGCCAATGAACTCCAAGTTAAGGGCCATGAAAAAATCGCTGCCCTTCGCGAAGCCGCACAGACTCGTCTGCGTCCGGTGCTGATGACCACGGCGGCGACTGTCTTCGGCCACGCGCCGCTGATTTTCGTCACCGGAGCAGGAGCAGAAGCCCGCAACAGCATCGGAATCGTGCTCGTGGCCGGAATGGTCGTCGGAACTCTGTTCACCCTTTTCGTGGTGCCTGCCTTCTACTCGATCATCGCAGCCAAACACCAGCCACACGAGGAGACGGATGAAGAAGCCACCCTGCGGATTTAACTCGGTAATATGGCAGCGTGCAGAATGCCCGCGCCACTGTTCTGCATGGACGCTGCCGGAGCGCGGCCTTTGACAACACGGTCTTACCGACTTATAAACGCCGCGCTTTGAGACTTATGCAACACGCCCGCTTATATGCCATTGTCGATCTTGGTTACGTTGCAGAAACGGAAGCCGTGAACGTGACTGCCGCGTTGATAGAGGGTGGCGCAGGTCTTCTTCAGTTACGTGCGAAGGGCCATGACACGGCCACCATCCGCCGCCTCGCGGAAAACCTCATCCCACTCTGCCGCGCGGCGGGTGTGCCTTTCATCCTAAACGATTTCCCGAAACTCGCCGGAGAACTCGGCGCGGACGGCGTCCACATCGGCCAAGACGATGGCACGCTCGCTGCAGCTAGGGAAATCATCGGGGCGGGGAAAATCATCGGTCGCTCCACTCACTCGCTGGAGCAGGCGCGCGCCGCCTTGGCGGAGGGCTTTGACTACATCGGCTTCGGGCCATTGTTTCCCACGCCCACCAAGCAGGGCAGGCCGGGCATCGGCTTGGAGAACATCCGCACCATGGAAGCAGAAGTCGGTTCGCAAATCCCGGTCTTCTGCATCGGCGGCATCAAGCGCACGAATCTCTCAGAAGTCCTTGCAGCCGGTGCGCAGCGGGTAGTCATCGTTTCCGATCTGCTAACTGCGGCGGACGTGCGCGCCGCAGCGCGGGAAACTGTGGATGTTCTTAGCGGCCTCCACTGATTTCCTTGCGGCGATCCCATGCCGCCACTACAAGACGCCCGCCATGCCCACCCCACATTCCACCGTCGCCATCGGCGGCACCATCGCCATCGACCACGTGAAGACCCCAGACGCCGAAGGCGCGAATCTTCTCGGTGGTTCCGCCGCCTATGCCGCGCTGGCGGAGGGCTTTGACTACATCGGCTTCGGGCCATTGTTTCCCACGCCCACCAAGCAGGGCAGGCCGGGCATCGGCTTGGAAAACATCCGCACCATGGAGGCAGAAGTCGGTTCGCAAATCCCAGCCTTCTGCATCGGCGGCATCAAGCGCACGAATCTCGCCGATGTCCTTGCAGCCGGTGCGCGGCGGGTAGTCATCGTTTCCGATCTACTAACTGCGGCGGACGTGCGCGCCGCCGCACGGGAAACTGTGGATGTTCTTCGCGGCCCCCGCTGATTTCCTTGCGGCGATCCCATGCCGCCGCTACAAGACGCCCGCCATGCCCACCCCACACTCCACCGTCGCCATCGGCGGCACCATCGCCATCGATCACGTGAAGACCCCAGACGCCGAAGGCGCGAATCTTCTCGGTGGTTCCGCCGCCTATGCCGCGCTGGCGGCCTCGTTCTTCACCAAGCCCGTTTCACTCATCGGCATCATCGGCCATGATTTCCCAGCGGAGCACTTGGCGATGCTGGAAAACCGCGGCGTCTGTCTGAAAGGCGTGGAGCGTTCGGAAAGCGAATCGTTCACCTGGTCCGGCGAGTATCATGCAAACATGAACGAGCGCACAACGCATCGCGTGGGCCTCAACGTGCTGGAAGACTGGAAGGTGAATGTGCCGGAATCCATCCGCGACACAGACATCGTCGTGCTTGCCAACATGTCACCGGACAACCAGTTGGAAATGCTCGGCCAGATGAATAGCTCCGAGAAACGCTTCGTCATCGCCGACACGATGGACCTCTGGATTTCCATCGCAAACGAGCGCCTGCATGACGTGCTGCCGCACCTCGATCTATTCGTGCTCAACGAAGGCGAAGCCCGCGAACTTGCGGGTTCCTCCAATCTCGTGAAGGCCGGAAAGTTGTTGTTAGAAAAAGGCCCGCGCAACGTGGTGGTGAAGCTCGGTGAGTTCGGAGCAATGTTGTTTTCCGAAGGCGGAGAGATTTTCCGCTGCAGCGCATGGCCGCTGGAAACCTTGGCCGATCCCACCGGTGCCGGTGACACTTTCCTCGGCGCGATGGCCGGCTATCTCGCGGCCCAAGGCGCACCGCCATACGACTCCGCCGCGCTGCGCCAGGCAATCATCAAGGGCTCGATGCTCGCGTCATTCACCTGCGAGGCATTTTCCACGCGCCGCTTGGAAAGCCTGACTCATGAAGATCTGGATCAGCGGATAGAGGAGTTCCGTGCGGCTACGCAGTGGTGAGTGGGGACAGATGCGGCGTAGGATATGAAAAGAGGAGGATAGCCATCTTGGCTGTTTCGGAGTTCGAGCTTCCAGCCTGAATTCCTGCAAGGATAGTGAATGAAAAGCCGCAGATCTTTATCCCGGAGGGATTACAGAAATTAGCCGGGGGTCGAGGATCCCGCCTTGCGGGAGACGAACACCCCCGGTTGGGATTGCAAAGCATTCGCACCCCGGAGGGCGTGCAAGAACGTGGTTGCTGCGTCTCGCAGCAACCTCGCATTGCGGCGAGACGCCGCAACCACCTGGCGTCAAACCCCGGGTGGTCGTCGCTATCGCTCCTCGACCCGGGGCTACTGGCTTCGATCCCTGCCGGGATCAAGAAACGAAGCTGACAAGACCCAATCCTTAAAGGCATTGAGCTTGCAGCCTGGACCATACCGTAATGGGGCATCCGGGCAGGATGGACGCCCATCCTCCAAACTTAACTTTACAGACCACTAG
>JANMLQ010000216.1:0-12996 GCA_031372635.1 Akkermansiaceae bacterium
CAACATGGGCACCCGCATTTCGCCGGGCGACCACGTCCGCGTCGATGGCAAGCGGGTTTCTCCGAAGGAAGCGCTCATCGTCGCCTTCCACAAACCTCGCGGCTATGTCTGCACCCGCGAGGACGAACTGGGACGGGACACTATCTACACCCTGCTGCCGGAAACGATGCGGGCGCTCCATCATGTCGGCCGTCTCGACCGCGATTCGGAAGGCCTGCTGATCCTCACCAACGACGGCGATCTCTCGCAACAATTGATGCACCCGACCAAGTCGGTGGAGAAAGAATACCTCGTCACTGCGAACCAAGCTTTTGAAAACACGCACCTCGATCAGTTTCTCGAAGGCGTCTATACACCGGAGGGCAAACTCAAGGCGAAGTCCATCGAGCGCCTCTCGCCACGGCGTTTGAGCGTGGTGCTCGATCACGGCGCGAAACGCCAGATTCGCGTGATGTTCGAGACCCTCGGCTATCAGGTGACGAAATTGCTGCGCGTCCGCATCGGCGGCTTGTGGCTGGGCGATCTGGAACCCGGGCGTTTTGCCATCCTCAACAGCAAGGAAATCGCCATGTTACTTGGCACCGCGGAGCCGAAAGAAAAGCCCATCGCCCGGAAAAAAAGACCCGGTTGAGGAGTTCTGACGGCTTGCCGCCCACGGTTTCGCTCCATAGATTTCCGCCGCCGTGCGCTGTTCAACCCACAGCGGCACGTCAATTTTCAAACCCGATGAGCGCCAAGAAAACCAACACCAGCCACGATCAGGACAAGGTCCACAAGCCTTCCAAGGAGTTTTCCGCCAAGGCCCGTATCCCGTCGATGGCGGCTTACAAGAAGCTCTACAAACAATCCATCGACAAGCCCGGCGAATTCTGGGCGAAGGAAGCCAAGGAACTCGTCTGGCGGAAAAAATGGACCAAGGCGCTCGTTTGGAAACCGCCTTTCGCGAAATGGTTTGATGGCGGAAAACTCAACGTCTGCGAAAACTGCGTGGACCGCCACGCCGAGGGGCCGCGCCACAACAAGGCCGCCATCATCTGGGAGGGTGAACCCGGCGACAAGCGCACGCTCACCTACGGCCAACTCCAACGCGAGGTCTGCCGCTTCGCAAACGTGTTAGAGAAAAAGGGCGTCAAAGCCGGCGACCGCGTGTTGATCTACATGCCGATGATTCCAGAAGCGGCCATCGCGATGTTAGGCTGCGCGCGCATCGGTGCGGTACACAACGTGGTCTTCGGCGGATTCGCATCGGAAGCCATCGTAGATCGCCTGGAAGACTCCGGTGCCACCACCATCATCACCGCCGATGGTGGCTGGCGGCGCGGCAAGGTCGTCGCGCTCAAACCCGTCGTCGATGAGGCGCTTTTGAAATACAAAAACGTCAAGCGCGTGATCGTGGTGAACCGTTGCGGCAACGAAGTCTCCATGGATGCCAAGCGCGACTCGTGGTGGCATGACGAAGTTTCCCAAGTCTCCGCAAAACACGCGGCTAAAGCCTTCGATTCCGAGCATCCGTTGTTCGTGCTCTACACCTCCGGCTCCACTGGAAAACCCAAAGGTATCCTCCACACATCCGGCGGCTACCTCACCGGCACCTACTCCACCTGCAAATACATTTTCGACATACGCGAAGAGGATGTTTACTGGTGTACGGCGGATGTCGGCTGGATAACCGGCCACTCCTACATCGTTTACGGCCCGCTCGCCAATGGCGTCACTCAGGTGATGTATGAAGGCGCTCCGAACCACCCGGACTTCGGTCGTTTCTGGAAAATGATCGAGGAATACGGCGTCACGATTTTCTACACCGCGCCCACCGCCATCCGCGCCTTCATCAAGGCGGGCGATCATTTCCCTGCTGCCTCGGATCTCTCATCGCTGCGGCTGTTAGGTTCCGTCGGTGAGCCGATCAACCCGGAAGCATGGAACTGGTATCACAAACACATCGGCGGCGGCAGATGCCCGATCGTCGATACCTGGTGGCAGACGGAAACGGGAGCCATCCTCATTTCCCCGCTGCCCGGAGCCACTCCCTGCAAGGCCGGCACCGCGACGATGCCCTTCTTCGGAATCGACGCCGCCATCCTCGACGATGCCGGCAAGGAGTGCAAAGCCGGGCAGGACGGCCGCCTCGTGATCCGCAAGCCGTGGCCTTCGATGATTCGTACGATCTACGGCGACAAGGAGCGCTACAAGAAAACCTACTGGTCCGACTACCCCGGCATCTACACCGCAGGCGACGGCGCACGCCGCGACAAGGACGGCAACTTCTGGATCATCGGTCGTCTCGATGACGTGCTCAACGTTTCCGGTCATCGCCTCGGCACTGCGGAAATCGAAAGCGCGCTCGTATCGCATCCCGCCGTCGCGGAGGCGGCAGTCGTCGGGCGTCCGGATGACATGAAAGGCCAAGCCGTGGCCGCCTTCGTCACGCTGAAGGGCGGTTTCAACGAATCCAAAGAATTGTGCGAGGAGCTCCGCAACCACGTCGGCAAAGTGATCGGCGCGATTGCAAAGCCGGATGACCTTCACTTCGCTCCGGGCTTGCCGAAAACAAGATCCGGCAAGATCATGCGACGGCTGCTCAAGGAACTCGTCACCACCGGCAAGATCTCCGGCAACGTCACCACGCTGGAGGACTTCACCGTCATTGAGAGCCTCCAGCGGAAAATCTCGCAGTAACCCATGACTTCCTCCCGCTATTTCGTCGCGCGTTTCGCACAGGCCTTCGGCTACTTCCGCCGCAGCCAGCGCATGGCGGACGCTGCGAGCGAAATGCATCTGCTGCGTGAGGCGGAGGCTTATCTCGGCGCGGCCATCTGGGAGAAAGTCGAAAACATCGAGGCTCTCTCGGTGGAGTACTGGAACCTACGTAAACTGATCAAGGAGCGTGATGAAATCCGCGCCAAACTGGCCGCCTGTCAGGAGCGTTTGGACAAGGCCCACGAGGAACGCTCCATCCTCCTCAACAACACGCCCGAAGAAAGCCAGGAGCTGTTGGAGGAAAGGATGAAAATGCTCACCGAACTCGAAACTCTCGCCCATCAGCGCGATCAGATCGTCACCGATGCGCGTGAAGTCCGCCGCGCCTACGTCGGACTCAAGATGAAGCTGGAGGTTCTCACCAACGAGGCCAGGGAAGGCGGCAGCCATCAGGAGCAGATCCCCAAGGTGAAGACCCGCCTGATAGAGTTGAAGACCCGTTTTTCCGAACTCAAGCAAGAGCGCATCCGCATCGGTGAAGCCATCGAGACGGGTGATGCCAAGCTCGACATCGTCGATGAGAAGCTGCGTGAGAAACGCCAGGAACGCAGACGTGAAGCGTCTGGAGCTTTCCAAGTGATCGGTGATGGCAACAAGGAAATCTCCGTGCTGCGCGCCGAGAGCGGCGTGATCGACACCCGCATGCGCCAGTTGTTTGCCGAGATCGGTCGCTTCGTCAGCCGCCACTCGAACCAGGATCCGGCTTGTGCCGCGGCCTCCGCATCCCATAACGGCATGATCGATGTGATGCGCGCGCTGCGCCGCTCCATCGCGCTGAACCATCGCCTCGCGGGCACGGCGTGATTAGTGCGAAACCTTGGACTGCGGCGGAAATCGCCGCTTTGAGGGCGACGTGAACGTTTCCCCGGCAGCATGAACATTCACACAGACAATGATGCGGGCGTTCTTGGTGATTGGGATCAGGCCGTGAAGTTATAGCGAGCTCAAGCGCCAAAGCGGCGATCCCCGCCGCAGCCCAAAGTTCCCGGATGCTTCGTCCACGAATCCTTAAAGCTATCGGAATGAATTGCCGCGCTCCGAAGACTCACCGCAGCGTTTTCCCGAACTCCACCATTCTCGCGATCACTTGGTCCGCCTCTTCAGGCTGAAGGTGGATGCCATCGGAAGTCTTCCATTCGCGGCTCGGCTCCAGTTCCAGCCAAGTGTATTTTCCGTTAGAAAATCGTTCCTTCACTGCCTTCCTTAAAGCAGCAGGTTCTGCTAGATCCCTGAGCGTGCTATCGATCGGCATTTCAAACAACACGCACTTCGTTCCCGCGCGCATCAGCTCGTCCACATAGCCACCAAGTCGCTCCGCACGCGCTTTCATTTCCGCTTCCGGATGACTGCGGCTCAGATGCTCGCGGTTCGCTTTCATGATGCCTGCGAAGACTTCGTCATCCAATCCACCGGCCTGCGCCACTGCGGAGGCGGGCGCGAGTTTGCCCAGCTTGTCCACCACGGCTTTAAGGAAACCGATGCCATACTCGGAAGGGCGACCCTCCTCTTTGAAAACTGGCGAAGTTTCACGCAGCTTCATGCGCCAGGGCGAAAGCACGTCGGCCAACAGATCTTCCTCGGCATCACGGAGCAGCACGTTGGTTTCGATCCACAACACCGGCGGACGCCTGCCAGTCTTACGGATGATTTCCAGACCGGTGAACGGCCCACCGCCGGGAAAAGTCATCTTCACGCGTTTCTTGCCGAGCGTCACTTCGTTGAGACGGTCCGCCATCGAGGAACCCACGATCACCTCGGCATCCTGCGATACGTCGTGCACGAATTTCTGCGCGTGCATGTAGTTCGCACGTTGCTGGCCGGGGATCGTGTAATAGGCACGCGTGAGGCGCGGCATCGCGAAGTGCCATGCCAGCAAGACGGCGGCGCAGACGAGAATGGAGCGTGGGATCATGGCGGCGCGCGGTTAGAATTGGAAGTAGATGAATTTCCCCGTGCTACCCGCATCGAGGATGATCGCGGCTAACAGGATGCCGAGCAGCAGGAAATCACAGCGCACCACGGCAGGGCATCTGCGTTTCAGCAAGTACCACGCGTAATAGGCGACCACCGGCGCGGAGTAGAACAGGATGTGGCCGACGAGTCCCGAATCGGTCGCAGCGCGGTTCGCAACGATGGCTTCCAGATAGGCGAGCACGTCTGAGAACTTCGGCAGCTTGAAGAGCAGCCACGCCATCGTGACAAACGAAAAGACCGTGAGCGCGCGCAGCACCGAGAAGAACACGTTGTCCGGCAGAGTGACGCGCTTCGTGCAGAGCCGCTCCAGCGCCAGTGCGAGACCGTGGAAGGTTCCCCACACCGCATAACTCCATGCCGCGCCATGCCATAGGCCGCCGAGGAACATCACGATGAACAAGTTGAAGTAAGTGCGCCCGTTTCCTTTCCGGTTGCCACCTAACGGAAGATACAGGTATTCGCGCAGCCAGGTGGAAAGCGAGATGTGCCAGCGCCGCCAGAACTCCGCGAACGAGCGTGAGATGTAGGGGTAGTTAAAGTTCTGCGGCAGCGTGTAGCCGAACAATGCCGCCAGTCCGATGGCGATCAGCGAGTAGCCTGCGAAGTCCGAGAAGATCTGCATCGAGTAGCCGAAGAGCAGCGACAGCAGCGTGATCGTGGAGTAGTTCAGGAAATACGGATACTCGATCCAGAACGTCGAGTCCTTGAGATTGTCCGCCACCACCATCTTGAGGAAATACCCGACCACCAGCGCTCGGAACGCGGTCTGCCATGGAATGTCCTTCACGAACTTCGGGAGAATCTGCGGATAGAACTCGTGCGCCTTGATGATCGGTCCCGCCACCAGACTTGGGAAAAAGGCCTTGAACAACATCGTGTTCATCAAGTGCTCCTTGAACGACGGCGGCACCATTTCCGGATAGCCGAAAGGATCGTTCGGTTGTTTCGAGCGGAACACTTCCACCACCAGGCTGATACCTTGGAAGGTGAAAAACGAAATCCCAATCGGCAACGGAATCGTCATCAGGAAATGTCCGACCGATCCGTGATCGCCGCCGAACAAAGTCCGCGCAAACATCGGGCTGTATTTGAAGAACAGCAGTGCGCCGAGATTGAGCGCGACGCCGAGGATCGCCCACAACTTCTGATGGGCCGGGTTTCCACGGGAAATGTAGTAACTCGTCACCACGTTGATGGTGATCGAGAAAACTAACAGAATCACCAGGATCGGTGCCTCCCATGAGTAGAAGATGAAACTCGCGAGGGTAAGCAAGAACACCTGCCACGACCGCAACGGCGGCGTGTAGTAAAGCAGCAAGGTGATCAGAACGAGCACCAGGAATGGAATGCTGGTGAAAAGCATGGGGGGTGAAGCCTTGATATTCCCGTGCTACTCAGCCTTTGAAAAGGATTTTAGCTCATCCTACGCGATGACGCGGGTAGGCTCGTTCGTAAGAACGAGGAGGGGTGGACGTCGTGATGCCGGAAGAACGCATTCTTACGAATGCGCCTACGGCTTGATTCCGGCTACGCCAGGTTAGGGCTTCGGCATGGCGAGCCCGGCGGCCAGATCGACCTTCAGGCTCTTCTCCTCACGACCACTCCAAGATTCCACGGCAAGGATCAGATCCGTCTGCGCGGACTTGAACGTGTAGCTGATTTCACCGCTGCCTTTATTGCCAAATCCCATCCAACTGGTGCTGCCTCGCTCGGCATCCACTGGCTTGCCATCCTTCGTGTAAAAGCGGATGCCCGCGAATTCATCTGCCTTGCGATTCGTGCTGAGCACGATCTCGAAGGGGTCATCGCCCCACTTCGGCTTGCCGGAGGATTTCACTTTCAAGGTGGGAAGCGCAGTCGCCTTCTCGGCAGGAAACTTCACCTCGGTCCCGGTAGCCACCGTGAACGGCACACTGCGGGTTTCCTCCTTGCCTGTGGCGAAGATGACCGGAAGCTCGCCGGTCACTTTCAGCGTGCCGTCCGCTGACACGCGGCTGTCGCCCTTGGCTGTGAATTCTAACCGAAGTGCCAGACGGTCCTTTGAAAACGACGTGTCCCCACCGCCGAAGAATCGGCATTTCGCGTCGGTGCCTCCGATCTTGAGCGCCGCCTTGTCATCATCGAAGCCGACGATTTGCTTGTCTCCGGAACGGATGATGAGAACGACCTGATGGCCCTGATCGGAGTTCAAGGTTTTGAAATGCTCGAACTCTTTCGAGCCATCGTCGATGATCGCCTGCACCCCTGCGATTTTCACCACCGTATCGGCGGCATGGGCGGTGAGTGGAAGCAGCAAGGGAAGAATGAAGCGGATGGTTTTCATGGTGAGCGGAGTCTAGGAAAAAATCCGCCGCAGGGTCGATACCGAATGTGTGTCGGTATACATGGAGTCCACGCTTCAGCGTGCAAATGGTGGAAGAAGCACGGTGAACCGTGAACTCCTGACAATAAGGCGCATCCTACTGAGCTACGATGCCGAGGCCGTGTATGATCTGCTGGGGGGCGGAACTGGATTAATGATCACAAAAAAGCCGGACAGGTTTCCCTGTCCGGCTTTGTGTTAGCTGCTGCGGCGACCAGTGATCGCCGCCACATTTGAATTACATCATACCGCCCATTCCGCCCATGCCGTGGTCGTGACCGTGGCCACCGCCGCCCGCTGGCTCTTTGGCCGGGATGTCGGTGATGAGGCACTCGGTGGTGAGCAGGAGGCCGGAGATGGAGGCTGCGTTTTGCAACGCGGTGCGGGTGACCTTGGTTGGATCGACCACGCCGGAGGCGATGAGGTCTTCAAACTTGTCGGTCGCGACGTTGTAGCCTTCGGCACCCTTGCCCTTTTTGACGTGCTCAACGATGAGCGCGGCTTCGCGGCCGGCGTTGGCAACGAGCTGACGGAGCGGTGACTCGACGGCGCGGGCAACGATGCCTGCACCGGTCTTCTCGTCACCCGTGAGGCCGAGATCACCGATGGCTGCGTGGGCGCGGATGAGCGCGGTGCCACCACCTGCGACGATGCCTTCTTCAACGGCCGCACGGGTCGCATGGAGGGCGTCTTCGACGCGGGCTTTCTTTTCCTTCATCTCGGTTTCCGTGGCGGCACCGACGTTGATGACGGCCACACCGCCAGCGAGCTTGGCGAGGCGCTCTTGGAGCTTCTCACGATCGTAATCGCTGGTGGTTTCTTCGATCTGGCGGCGGATTTGATTCACGCGACCGGTGATGGCTTCGGAGGTGCCGCCGCCTTCAACAAGCACGGTGTTTTCCTTGCTGATGGTGATGCGCTTGCACTCGCCGAGGTCGCTGAGGTCCACGGACTCCAGCTTGATGCCGAGGTCGTCGGTGATGACGCGGCCACCGGTGAGGATGGCGATGTCTTCGAGCATGGCCTTGCGGCGATCGCCGAAACCAGGAGCCTTCACAGCAGCGATGTTGAGGATGCCGCGCAGCTTGTTGACGACGAGTGTCGCGAGTGCTTCGCCTTCGACGTCTTCGGCGATGATGAGCATCGGACGGCCGGTCTTGGCGACTTTTTCAAGAAGCGGAAGCATGTCCTTGAGGGACGAGATCTTCTTCTCGTTGATGAGGATGTAGGCGTTCTCAAGGAAGGCTTCCATGGACTCGGCATTGGTCACGAAGTAGGGGCTGAGGTAGCCCTTGTCGAACTGCATGCCTTCGACGACGTCGAGTGTGGTTTCGATGCCCTTGGCTTCTTCCACGGTGATGGTGCCGTCCTTGCCGACTTTATCCATGGCCTCGGCGATGATGCCGCCGATTTCAGCGTCCGAGTTTGCGGAGATGGATGCAACTTGGGCGATTTCCTTGGCGTCGGAGACGGGCTTGGAAAGGATCTTGAGCTGGGCGACGATCGCTTCGGTGGCCTTGAGGATGCCGCGTTGAAGCGAGATCGGATTGGCACCGGCAGTCACGTTGCGAAGGCCTTCTTTGTAGATGGCTTCGGCGAGTACGGTAGCCGTCGTAGTTCCGTCACCGGCGATGTCGCTGGTCTTGCTGGAAACTTCGCGGATCAATTGTGCGCCCATGTTTTCATAGGGGCACTCAAGCTCGATTTCCTTGGCGACGGAAACGCCGTCCTTGGTGATGGTCGGCGAGCCGAACTTCTTGTCGAGGATGACATTGCGACCGGCGGGTCCGAGGGTTGCCTTGACGGCGCGTGCGAGTTTTTCCACACCGCGCAGCAGGGCTTGGCGGGCGGATTCGTCGAATTGTAGTTGTTTGGCCATGATGTAGTTGATGGTTTATGGTTGAGAGTTGATAGCAAGAGTAAGACTTAGCCGACGATGCCGAGGATGTCGGATTCGTTGATGATGAGGACTTCTTGTCCGTCGAGTTTCACTTCGGTGCCGCCGTATTTGGAGATGAGCACCTTGTCGCCGACCTTGACGGTGAAGGCGATGTCCTTGCCGTTGTCATCCTTGCCGCCGGTTCCGAGGCTGAGGACTTCAGCTTCTTGTGGCTTTTCCTTGGCGGTGTCTGGAAGGACGATGCCGCCGGCGCTGATGGCATCGGCTTCGATGCGCTTGACGAGGACACGTTGTCCGAGTGGTTTGATGTTAGCCATGTTGTTGTGTTGTTGGTTTGTGGTTTGGTTTCTGTGAGAAGCCACGCCGCAGATGCGGAGTGGAAAGTGTTGTAGCGGCGATCATTGGTCGCCGCGAGTGAGATGGATTGGAGAAGATTTTTAACCGCAGATGAACTCAGATTGACGCAGATGGAAGAAAGGGATGAAGACGGATTCTTTGTTTAGGATTTCTGTTCTTTGGTTTGTGCGAGAGCATCAAGCCACTCGTCGAGTTCGTGCTCGAGTTGCGCGGTGAGGAAATCGAGCCAGGTTTTGAAATCGCCGGAGTCGGCGGCTTCGAGGGCGTGGTAGTAGGCTTGGCGGAGATCGGTTGGAATGGAAATCGGCGGATAACCTGCGGCGAGGAGAACGAAGTTCATCGCAAGGCGTGCGGTGCGGCCATTGCCATCGGCGAAGGGGTGAATGCGGGCGATACCGTGGTGGAGTTTCGCAGCGCGCTCGACGGGATCGGTGATGGCTTGGATTTCAGTGAAGAGTTCCTCCATGAGGTCCGGCACTTTTACCGGATTCGGTGGAACGTGGCTGGAACCGGCGATGCGAACGGCACCCGTGCGATAGGAGCCTGCGAAATCGTCCTCCACGCGGGTGAGAACGATGCGGTGAAGATCCAGTAGATCACGCTCGGTGAGAAGCGCGTTTGGTTTTGCCAAGGCTTTCACCTGCTCCCATGCCTTCGCGAGGTTGATCGCTTCAATGTGATCCTTGAGCGGCTTGCCGGAAACGGTGACGCCTCTGGAAAGCACCAGCTCGGTTTCGCGAAGCGTGAGGCTGTTGCCTTCGATGGCGTTGGACTCATGCACCATCCGAACATCCCAAGCCGCCGCAAGGCTCGCGACCGACTCTGGAGAGAGCGGACGCAGCGCGGCGAGGCGTTGGTGTTTGGTGGTGAGCATGACTTAGAAATGTGGCGGCGGTTTTTAACCGCCATGCCTTGTGCTTGAGTTGGGCTTGGCGGTTGCAAACCGCCGCTACGGATCAATCGACGACTTCGGCATCGACGACCTTGCCCTTGGCTTGTTTGGGTTCGCTGGAGGCTTGTTCTTCGGCGGGTTCGACGTCGGGTTGCTGGGCGGCTCCGGCTTGGGCTTGTTGGGCGGCTTGGGCGAGGGCTTGTAGGGAGTTTTCGAGGTCGGTGACGGCGCTGTTGATTTGGTTCACGTCGTCGCTGGAGATCGCGTCTTTGACGGCCTTGATCTTGCCTTCGAGCATTTCCTTGAGTTCGGCGGGGGCGTTGTCGCCGAGTTCGGTGAGTTGTTTCTCGACGGAGAAGACGAGGTTCTCGGCCTTGTTCTTGGCATCGACTTTTTCAACTCGCTTCTTGTCTTCCTCGGCGTGGGCTTCGGCGTCGCGTTTGGCTTTTTCGATCTCGTCCTTGGAGAGGCCGGAGGAACCTTGGATGGAGATTTTCTGCTCCTTGCCGGATTGTTTGTCCTTGGCGGAAACGTGGAGGATGCCGTTGGCGTCGATGTCGAAGGTGACTTCGATCTGTGGCTCGCCGCGGCGGGCGGGGTTGATGCCGTCGAGCTTGAAGTTTCCTAACAGTTTGTTATCAGAGAACATCGGGCGCTCGCCTTGGCAGATGCGGATGTCCACGGCGGGCTGGTTGTCGGCGGCGGTGGAGAAGACCTGGGATTTCTTGGCGGGGATGGTGGTGTTGCGCTCGATCATCGAGGTGGCACGCGAGCCTTCGGTTTCGATGGAGAGGGAGAGCGGGGTGACGTCGAGAAGAAGCACGTCTTTGACATCGCCGCGCAGCACGCCGCCTTGGATGGATGCGCCGATGGCGACGACTTCGTCCGGGTTCACGCCTTGGTGAGGGGTTTGGCCAGCGAGTTCGCGGGCGACTTCGACGACTTTCGGCATACGGGTCATACCGCCGACGAGGACGAGTTCGTCGATTTGCGCAGCGGTGACGCCAGCTTCCTTGAGGCAGTCTCTCACGGGTTTCTTGGTGCGCTCGAAAAGAGAGTCGGTGAGTTGTTCGAGCTTGGAGCGGGTGAGTGAAAGCTGGATGTGCTTCGGCCCGGTGGCATCGGCGGTGATGAAGGGCAGGCTGATGTCGTAGGACTGTGTGGACGAGAGGGCGATCTTGGCTTTTTCCGCTTCTTCCTTGATGCGCTGGAGGGCGTCTGGCTGACCGGAGAGGTCGATGCTTTGGTCCTTTTTAAACTCGCCGACGATCCACTGGATGAGGGTGTTGTCCCAATCGTCGCCGCCGAGTTGGGTGTCGCCATCGGTGGCGAGCACTTCGAAGACGCCGTCGCCGATTTCGAGCACGGAGATGTCGAAGGTGCCGCCGCCGAGGTCATAGACGGCGATTTTTTCATCGGCCTTTTTGTCGAGGCCGTAGGCGAGTGCGGCGGCGGTGGGCTCGTTGATGATGCGGAGGACTTCGAGGCCAGCGATTTCACCGGCGGCCTTGGTGGCATTGCGCTGGGAGTCGTTGAAATAGGCGGGGACGGTGATGACGGCCTGCTTGATGGATTCGCCGAGCTTTGCTTCGGCATCGGCTTTCAGCTTGCCGAGGACCATGGCGGCGATTTCCTGAGGGGAGAAAGTTTTCGTTTCACCGGCGACTTCCACCTGGATGTGCGCGTCGCCATTGGAGGCTGCGACGATGGTGTAGGGCATGCGCTTGTCGGCCTCGGTGAGTTCGGCGAACTTGCGGCCGATCAGGCGTTTGGCGGAGAAGATGGTGTTTTTCGGGTTGGTGACGGCCTGGCGCTTGGCGGCTTGGCCGACGAGGCGCTCGCCGTTCTTGGCGAAGGCGACGACCGATGGAGTGGTGCGGGCACCTTCCGAGTTTTCCAGCACGGTAGGCTCGCCGCCTTCCATGACGGCCATGCAGGAGTTGGTGGTGCCAAGGTCGATTCCGAGGATTTTGGACATAAGATGGTTTCCTTTGAGGTTTGTCGGGTGGGGCGGTGATTCGCGGCCCGGTCTTTCGCATGGCATGTGCCAAGGCCGGATGGAGATTTTAACTCACTGATGCTGTGCAGTTTGAAATTTCATGCGCACTCTGCCCCGGAGCATTACTCGGCCAGATCGCGACAAGATGACGCACTTCAGCCGAGCCAAAATGTCTCATCGCGCGGAAATGCGCGGTTTGCGTTTCCAACCTTGAACCAGCCAGTCATCCGTCCCTAGGGTCCGGGGCAATCATGCGCGCCCAGCCATTCAGATGGATTCCGCGAGGCGAACCTTTCCAGAGACAGGAAAACGGTTCGTCCAGCTCATTTCCGCCGATATTAGAGCACCTGATCCGCCAGAGGGGGCTGCCCGCGGGCCTCGATCTGGAAGGCTATCTGAGGCCCAAACTCAAGGACTTGGCCGATCCTTTCCTAATCCCGGACATGCAGTTGGCGGTGGAGCGCATCCTCGCCGCCATTGATCGGAATGAAAAAGTCTGCATCTACGGCGACTACGACGTGGACGGCGTATCCTCGATCACGCTGATGCGGCGCATCCTGATGGCTTACGGCCTAGAACCCCGCCATTTCATCCCGAAACGCGGTCCAGAGGGATACGGACTGAGCGTCGCCGCGCTCGAACGCTGCATGCGCGAAGGCCCGAAACCCGACCTGCTCATCACCGTGGACTGCGGCACCGTTTCCATCAACGAAGTCGCCATGCTGCGCGCGGATGGGATCGACGTGGTCATC
>JANMLQ010000225.1:0-13714 GCA_031372635.1 Akkermansiaceae bacterium
CATGATGTGGTCGCTGCTGGTGCTGCGCCCGTGGCGGCGGTTCGCAACCGCCATGCCCTAATTCAATGGATGGGCTTGGCGGTTGCAAACCGCCGCCACAATTTTCTCAGCGTCGTCCTCTCGCATGCGTTCCCGCCGTCACCCTATTCGCTAACAGCCATTCATGAAGTCGCTTTTGGATCAATGCGGAATCCAGCGCAGTGGTGCAGGAAAACACATCGAGCGCAGCGAAGTTATGCTCCGGCCAAGTGTGCAGCGCGACATGGCTTTCCGCGATGACGATGACGCCGCTCAAGCCGTGTGGGCTGAAGTGATGAAACACATCAGTGACATAAGTGCCGCCCGCTTCCGCCACGGCGGCGATGAGCACGCGGCGGATTCCCTCCGCATCTGTGAGGCGGGCGGGATCGCATTCGTGGTAATCCGCGAGTGTGTGCCAGGCGTGAGTCATGGGTGTGGATTGCATCAGGAGAGAATGGCGCGGGCTGCGTGGCAGCCCCAGTGGCAGGCTTCTTCGAAGATAGGGATGCCACTGAGATCACTGTGGGCGAAGTGAATTTTCCCGAATGGCGCACGAGCTGCGAGCCGTGCGGGGTTTTTTAGGAAACCCGGATCTGGCCGTGCCATGGCGTGACCCCAGAGCCAGACATCGAAGCGAGAAATCAAACGTGCGAGTTGCGGATGCGCGGGCGAGAGATCGCTGAGGATGTCATCGCACCAATCACGATACTTCATCTTGAGCGCCATCTCACGCGCGTCGGCAGGCGGCAGATGATCCAGCGGGCGGTAGTAGGTGATGACGCTTGGGCCTTTCAGCGGGCTGAGGTTTTGATGTGTGGCGACCACGTAGCCGAGGCCGCGTGACTCGCGAAGCACGTTGTCCCAGTGATCGGAAATCGGTTCGCGCAAGGTGAGATTCGCCACCAGCCATGGCGAGTACTGCGGCAATGGATGCGATGGGAAACCCTTCACGATGCGACTCGCGATGAACAAGGGCATGGCGCAAACCACCACGTTCGCATGCCAGCGGCGAAGTGCGCCGGTCTTCGCGTGGATGGCACACACCTCGCCCTCCGGCGTGATGGAGGTGACGAGATGATCGGGCAGCGTGGAGCCTGTGAGTTGATCCGTTAGATGCCGGACGATCCTGCCGTTTCCTTCCGGCCAAGTGAAGACCTCATGCGAATCGCGCGCTGCGAAGTAGTGGATGCCCGCCCATGCGGAAACTTGTTTGCTGTCTGCGCCGTAGTCGTCACGGCAAGCATAGTTCACATACCAACGGAGATCCGGCTGGGTGAAACCCTCCGCATCCATCCATGCAGCCATGGTGATCTGATCGAGGCGTGTGAACGCTTCGTCCTGCGAACTCAGCGGTGCCGGGATGGCGAACGCGCGCAGTCCGTCATCACCGCGCGCGGATTTGAAACTCTCCATGCATGCGAGAAACCTTGCGATTTGTTCACGGGCCGCCGCATCAAGTCCATACTGCGGGATGATTCCCTCCTGCCATGTGCCGCGAATCCACAGGCGCTCTTCGGGATCGTGGCAGATGTGGCGCTCGTCCCAATTCCCCGGAGTGCCGAGTTTCATTTCACGCAGCAGTTCGCAAACATCCGTCATGTCTGCGGATGGAAGCGGAACATAGTGTGCGCCCCATGGATATGCGGAGACGGAGTTGCGGCCGGATGCGGAGTTCCCTCCCACTTCGGATTCCAGATCCAGTATCAAAACGCTGCGTCCTGCCTGACGCAGCCGGTGCGCGGTGATGAGTCCGGCCATGCCGCCGCCTGCGACGATCACATCCACTTTTTCCGCAGGTGGCGGCTTACCTTCGCGCGCGGTCTTGAGCAAGTGACCGATCGCATGGGATGCGCCGAGAATTTCCCCTTCCCATGGATGAGTTTTGGCCGCGCCAGGTTTGCAAGAAGCGAGTGCGAGGCTTCCTGTTAGAAACGTCCGCCGCGAGATGCCGTCATTCATAGACCCTCCATTCTTCCTCGAAGTAGCGGACGAGAATCTGGTTATTCAGGCGGTTCACCTCTACGGGCACGCGTGTCATGTCCGGCGGGAATCGCAGTGCGGCGGCATACGTTTCCTGCGTGAGGAAACGCAGCGATTCCGGCAGAGCGAGCGGCTGCTCCGGCGGGAGCGCGTCGATCGAAGCAAGCATGAATCCCCACTCGCCGAAGGATGGCACATAGACATGGTGCGGCAGTGTGGAAAAACCCGCGGCTTCCAGTGTGGAACCCACGCACCAGAAAGTGCGGCGTGCCACCAGCGGGGATGTGCATTGGATGGATGCCACGGCGTGATCCGCCATCACTCCGCGCAGACGTTGGTAGAAGGTGAGTGAGAAAAGTTTCCCAAGCGAAAATCCCGATGGATCGGGGAAGTCGATGATGACGGCATCATACTTGGATTTCGCGGCGGCGGCTTCTTCGATCCAGCCGAAGGCATCGCGATTGATGACCGTGAGCTTGGGCGATGAAAGCGAGTGCTCGTTCAAACGTGCGAGCAATTCCTGATCGCGGAACAGCTTCGTCATTTCAGGATCGAGATCGACGAGCGTGATCGCAGTCACGGATGGATAGCGCAGCACCTCGCGCGCGGCGAAGCCATCACCTCCGCCGAGGATGAGCACGCGCTGTGGATTTTTTACACGAGCCATCGCGGGATGCACAAGCGACTCGTGGTAGCGGTATTCATCGCGCGAACTGAATTGTAAGTTGCCGTTCAGATAGAGCCGCACGTCATCCTTGCGCCGTGTGAGAACGAGTCGCTGATACGGGCTGCTGCGTGCGAAGATGATGTTTTCATCAAACGCGGTTCGCTCCGCCCATGCCATCAGCCGGTCCGCCGTGATGGCACCTGCGGTCAGCAGCAAGACGCTCAGGATACCGCCTGCCCACAGTCCGCGCCGTGATTTCAACTGCTCGCGGAAAAACACCAGCGCCAGCATGCCGACAAGTGCGTTCGCAAGGCCGAAGAGAAACGATGACAACACCAGCCCGAGCTTCGGCACCAGCACCAGCGGAAACAACAACGAGGCAGCCAACGCGCCGATGTAGTCGAGCGTTAGCACACGCGAAACGAGATCCTCGAATTTAAACTGATCTTTAAGCAACCGCAGCAGTAGCGGGATTTCCAAACCCACCAAGGTACCAGTGAGAAACACGATCCCGTAGAGTAACACGCGGAACGAGGCGACGTGTGAGAACAACGCAAACAACACCAACGCCGAGAAGCCACCCACGATGCCGATCAGAAACTCGATGCGGATGAAAAACGCGAGCACGTCTCCCTTCACCCACTTCGAGAGCCATGAGCCCACGCCCATCGCGAAAAGATACACGCCGATAACAGTAGAGAACTGCGTGACGGAATCCCCTAATAGATACGAAGCCAACGTCCCGGCGATCAACTCATACACCAATCCGCAGGTGGCGATGGTGAAGACCGACGCCAGCAACAACACTCGTGAACCGCGGGAATCCAGTCCGGACATCGCGCGCTTCAATGGATCGCCGCAGCGATGATGATGCAGATGCCGAGGCCCACGGCCCCGACGACAAGTGCGAGCGCCGTGTTTTTCTTCTCAATGAGCTCCTTCCAGAGATCGTAGGGAGTGAGCTTGTCGATCAAGATGAACGACACGCTGAAAACGGCGATGCCGATGAGCGTGTAGAGCAGCGAGGAGATGACATCGGCGGTGTTGACGTAGTTGGCGAGCATGGCGGTGGTGGGTTATTTATGGTGGAGTGATGAGTGGCCCAGGCCGGAGCGACCAGATGCTCCGGGCATGAGTAGTCGGTAGAAACTCCAGCCCTTGTCGTTTGAGTAAAACAAAAACGCAGCGGTGGAGATTGCGAAGATTTTGTAGAAGAGATGGCTCATGGTTTTAGAAACGATCAGTCACTGTCCGCCCAGCGTTTGGCTTCAAAGCGACCGCTGAAGATGCCGGCCATCGCAGGCCAGATCCAGATGACGAGTAGTGAAACGAAGAAGTTCGACCAGAACACGCCGCCGTGTTCGAGCGTGACGGAGTAGTTGGATGATTGGATGTTCGCATCCGCATCGGGATTGATGGCGAGGTGGTATTTTCCCGGTGGCACGGCGGGGATGTCTGCGGTGTCGCGCTGGTTTCCCTCGGTCCATTGGCCCTCATCATCATGGCCGTGGTAGTATTCCGCGCAGGCGCTCACGGGATAAGACTTGCCTGTGCCTTCATCCACTAGCTTCACGTCTGCGCCGAGCCAAGAGTTATCTACTTCCGCCTGGATGGTCACGCGCGCCGGATGAGTGCGTTGTTTGATCTCAAACGAGCGAGTGACAATCTCCGGCATCGCCTCGGCGGACACGGGTTTCTGATAGGAAAACTGTTCCGAGTAGATCGGCTGCCGCGAACTTCCTTTGGAGATGAGCTGGATGATGAGCAGCAGCAGCGTGGCGATTACCGCATAGGTCCGCAGGCGCTTCCATTTCGCGATCCATGGATTCGGCTGGTTGAGGAAGACGCCGATGGGTGATGCGCTTGCCTTGGCATTGAAAGCTTTCTCGATTTCATACTGCTCAATGTATGCGCCCTCGGACCATGCGATTTCATCGAGGTCGGGATATTCTTCGCGCGAGCGCAACAGCGGCGGAGCGATGTAGTCGGTGCAGCAGGATTTTTCACCGATGCGGATGCGCCAGTAAAACTCACCAGCCACTTGCGAGACGACGGTGTCTTCAGTGGAGTATTTGCGAAAATCGACTTTGTCTTCCGGTAAGCGTCCAGCAATGTCCGGAGTTTCCAAGAGCCGTTGAATGAAGTTCCAGTGGCCGCCCCAGGTCGTGAGCCATGCGTAGCCGCGCCATGGATTGTAGAGCAGGATTTCCTCCCATGTGGAGTAGGCGGTCTTCCTTCGCAACGCGCCGATGACCATCCACTCCACACCGCGCAAGACGCCGCGAGTGCCGAGTGGCAAAGCGGGCGTCGGTAGAAGCTCCGCTTGCTTGAGCTTGCTCACAGCGGTGGCGTGTATGCCATCGTCATCGAGCAAAGTGCCGCAGTGTCCGCAGACGAGCGAGAGCGTATCGCCTGCGGCGCGGCGTTCGATCACGCCACCGCAAGCCGGGCATGGAATCGCAGACGAGCGGTTTCTCTCGATAGGCACAGGCTCGCCATTCCATCCCGGCACAGCGCGCAATCCGCTCCACTCGACATCATGCGGCATGCAAGTCCAGCCCTGATAGAAACGGATTGTTCCCGAGTCCATCTCCGCTGTTAGAAAGCTGCGGCTCTTGCTCGTGTAGTCCACCGATGTCCATTCTTGATCCGGTTTCGCGACGAATGGCAGTTCGCCCTCGCCAGCGACTACGGTCACGCGTTTGGTGTCGGTTTTCGTGAAATGTTCCTTTCCTAACAGAAGCTGCTGCGGCGCAGCGTCACTGTTCGCATCGAGCGCAGGCGGCGCGGTCGTTTCCGTGGTCAGATAGAGAATGCCCTGGCTTTCACCCACCCAGCCATGACCGGCGGAGCCGAAGTCCGCATACCATTCGTTCCACGTGCCATCGTCCCATCGCACGCGCAGCCGACCTAACAATTTGAACGAGGTGTTTCCATAGCGCCCGCTCGCACCGATCTGTAGCGGCGTATGGTCCGGCGGGAGTTCCGCCATGGTGCCGATCTCGCTCAGGCCGATGTCACTGCGCACCACCATGCTGCGGCACTGCGCGCACACGGCGAAGACCGCACCCGGCGTTTCAAACGGAACGGGAGCGGCGCATTGCGGACAATCATACTGACGCACGGCGAGTGGATGTAACAACCCCGCTCCATCAGCGCGAGTAGGAAAAACCGCCGGGATTCCAGTTTCCCCATCATCGTCCTTGGCGATCCGGGTGGGCTGCATCACGCTGCCGACCGCACATGACGACTGTTCTGGAGACCATCGATGGAGGAGCCCGTTACCTAGAGAAACGCGGCATCGAGGATGCGCGGCGCAACATGCAGATGCTCGTCGCCCACCAACTCGGCTGCACACGCATGCAGCTCTACACTCAGTTCGATAAGCCGCTCGAAGAACCCGATCTGCTCCCACTGCGTGACAAGCTCAAGAAACGCGGCGAAGGCATCCCGCTCCAACACCTGTTAGGCAGCGTCTGGTTTCACAAAAACGAATTCAAGACCGACGCCCGCGCACTCATCCCGCGTCCCGAGACCGAAGAACTCACCGAGTGGATTCTCTCCTGGCCGCTGCCGCAAAACCAACAAGTGCTCGACATGGGCTGCGGCTCCGGCGTGCTCGGACTCTCACTCGCCGCCGCACGAACGGATTGGGATGTCACGCTCGCCGATGTTTCGCCGGACGCACTCTCGCTGGCCCGCGAAAACGACGCGGCGTTGGAATTGAACAACACGAGCTTCGTCGAAAGCGACCTGTTTTCCGCAGTGATCGGAGAGTTCGATGGCATCGTCGCCAATCTCCCCTACGTGCCCGAATCCGAGCGAGCCACCATGTCCCGCGAAGTCTTGCACGATCCGGCACTCGCCCTCTTCAGCGGCGCGGACGGACTGGACCTCATCCGGCGTTTCATCCCGGAAGCATTCACCCACCTCAAGCCCGGCGGCTGGCTCGTCCTGGAAATCGGCCATCATCAGGCTTCACACGTCGCCGGATTTCTCCAAGCTGCCACCTTCACCGACATCGAAGTGAAAACCGACCTCTCCGGAGTCGCGCGTTTCCCCTTCGCGAGGCGGCCGCTCTGAATTCCAAATCTCGAATTTCAAATTTCAAATCTCTCTTTCCTAGATGGACAAACTCATCGTTCACGGCGGCGCCACCCTGCGCGGCTCTATCAACATCTCCGGCTCGAAAAACGCCTCGTTGCCCATCCTCGCGGCCTCGCTTCTAACAGCGGAGCCCTGCATCATCCGCCGCGTGCCCGATGTCTCGGACACGAACTACATGATCCAAATCCTCAGCGCACTCGGAGCCGATGTGGAGCGCTCATCCGGCACCGTGCGCATCACCTGCGAGGAGATTTCAGACGAAGCTCCCTACGAACTCGTCCGCCGCATGCGCGCCTCCATCTGCGTCATGGGCCCACTGCTCGCACGCAAGCGCCGCGCCGTCGTTTCACTGCCCGGAGGCTGCATTATCGGTGATCGCCCCGTCGATCTCCACCTGCGCGGACTCGAAGCACTCGGTGCGAAAATCGAGTTCGAGGGAGGAAACATCATCCTCACTGCCAAGGACGGACTGCGCGGCGCGGAGATCGACTTGCGCGGCACTCACGGACCCACCGTGCTCGGCACCGACAACGTCATGATGGCTGCCACCCTCGCCGAGGGCATCACCGTCATCGAATCCGCCGCCGCAGAACCCGAAGTGCTCGATCTCGCGAATTTCCTCAACTCCATGGGCGCGAAAATCACCGGAGCCGGCACCCGCAGCATCGTCATCGAAGGCGTGAAAGAACTCCATGGCGTGGAACACACCGTCATACCTGATCGAATCGAAGCTGGCACCTTCATGGCTGCCGCCGCGCTTGCCGGAGATGGAGTAAAAATCCACCGCATCTGCCGCGAGCACATGAAAGCCATCACCGCCGCCATCGAGCAATCCGGCCACCGCGTGGACTTCAACGAAGCAGGCGATGTCTGCACCATCCATCGCGGCGAGCAACTCCAAGGCGTCGATCTTTCCACCGCCCCCTATCCCGCCTACCCCACAGACATGCAGGCGCAAATGACCGCGCTGCTTGCCACCACACCCGGCATCAGCGTCATCAAAGACACCATTTTTCCACAACGCTTCATGCACTGCGCAGAGCTCAAGCGCATGGGTGCCGACATCAAAGTGGACAACGGCACCGCCATCGTTCGCGGCGTGGAAAAACTCTCCGCCGCCCCCGTCATGGCCTCTGACCTCCGCGCCTCCGCCGCCCTCGTGCTCGCCGCCCTCACCGCCACCGGCTCCACCCAAATCAGCCGCCTCTATCACATCGATCGCGGCTACGAACATATCGACGAAAAACTCCTCATGCTCGGCGCCAACGTCGAGCGTGTGAAGGACCGATGAGGGATCCGTCTGGCGCCCATCGCCCATCTGATGGACAGGATTTCAGGTATCTCGCTCTTCATCCTGATCATGTCAGGATTCTTCCTCATCATAACCCGTGGGTCTGTGAAGAAAGGGCTCGCGCTGCTTGATAAGCTGGACCGTCTGCAAAATTGGGAACAGCGGTTGCTGACAAGATTTTGCAGACACTGTCTGCAAAATCCAGTTCACCCAAAATTCTTCCGACAGTGTCGGAAGAATTCCCCACAGCGATGATTCAGCAGACACCGTCTGCCAAATTCTCTTCGCCCGACTGGGTCGAATTCCTCCGCACCCTCGCCGCACGCTTCCCGCTGCCGTGGTCGCACTACGTGAAGCTCCTCACCGTGAAGGACGAAAACGCCCGTCGCTTTTACGAAGAAGAAGCCCTGCGCGGCGGCTGGAGCGTCCGCCAGCTCGAAAACTTGCTGTTGAAGCTTGCGGAGCGTCGGATGACAAATGACGGATGGGGTGGTGGCGAAGTATCCATGGGGAGCACACGCGCCACCGCGTGTTGTCTTTGGCGCCCTCGCCTAAGACAGGCGCGTCAGGCCATTCCACAATGTTTTCGACGGGGGCGTCGAAAACAACACGCGAGGGCGCATGTGCTCCCCCATATTTTGCAGCTGCGCTGCCTCGTCATCATCGACCTCAAGCTCGGCACCCTCGACCACGCCGACGCAGGCCAGATGCATCTTTACCTCAGATACGCCGCCGAGCACTGGACCCACGACGGCGAAAACCCACCCGTCGGCATCATCCTCTGCTCCGCCGCAGACGAAGCCCTCGCCCGCTGCACCCTCGACACGCTCCCGAACAAAATCATGGCGAGAGAATACCAACTCGCCCTCCCCGCCGTGAAAAAACTCGAAGCCGAACTCGCCGCGACACGGAAGCGGCTAGAGCGGGAGGGTAAATAGCGCAGCTGAGAATCCACGTTGACGATGTGACAGCGCATACGCTATCACTAACTCATGCCGCGCATCGTTGTGGATACCAACGTCTTCACCGCCGCCATCATCAGCGCGACTGGAGCGAATCGCGCCGTTTTGCGGGCCTGCCTGCTCGGAAAAGCCCACCCCCTCATGGGTGCCGCGCTCTTTCACGAATACGAAGACCTGCTCGCCCGTTCGGGCTTGATGGCAAAAAGCCCGCTCAACTCCGCTGAACGACGCCAGCTTTTCGAAGCGTTTCTTTCCGTCTGCGATTGGGCACGCATCTATTTTCTCTGGCGGCCCAATCTGCCCGACGAAGCCGACAACCATCTCATCGAACTCGCTCTCGCAGGCGGCGCGGACGTCATCGTCACCAACAACGTGCGCGACGTCCGGGGCGGCGAACTCGCCTTTCCGCACCTGCAAATCCTGACTCCAGCCCAATTCCTCAAAACCATCTGACACCATGAGCACACTCACCATCCGCCTGCCCGACGACAAACACGCCCGCCTGCGCGAACTCGCCCGCCGCCGCTCCATGAGCATCAACAAACTCATGGAAGAACTCGCCACCATCAGCATCGCCGAGTTCGACGCCGAAACCCGCTTCCGCACCCTCGCCGCGCGTGGGTCTGTGAAGAAAGGGCTGGCGCTGCTTGATAAGCTGGATGGTGCGTTTGCTGAGAAGACGAAGTAATAGCGTGATTTCCACCGTGAAAAACTTAAAGTGAACTCGCTGCGGCACGGAAGTGACTTGAGTATGCCTTAAGAACCTGAAAGAACGTGGCTTTATAGAAATGAAAGCGTCCCAAGACCAAGTAATTGAACTGGCACAGAAGTGTTTGAGTGAAGTCCCCGTTGTTGTTCTCGGTAGCGGAGCGTCACGTCAGTATGGTGTTGGTGGAATGGATGAGTTGGGGACGCACCTCAGAAAGAATGTTGTTCCCGATGACAAGAGCGGTGAATGCGCGATTTGGGACAAGTTTGTCGCTGACATCGAAGCCAATAGTGACTTGGAGAACGCACTTCATCGAGTGACTTTGCCGACTGTGCTTGAGTGTCGAGTCGTAGAAGAGACCCGGAAGCTACTGCTTGCTGATGACCAAGTGGTATTTGGGCGAATTGCCGACGGCAGCATCAAGCTGACTTTGGCTCAACTGCTTCGCCATCTCCTGCGGACGACGAATCCGAACATCGTCGTTGTCACCACCAACTATGACCGGCTTGCTGAGTATGCGGCTGACCAAGCGAACGTCCCGCATCACACGGGGTTCTCTCACGGTTACTGGCGAACATTTTCCGAATTCCCAGCCAACAAACTGGCGTGGGTAGAGATTCTGAAAGTGCATGGCTCTTTGGACTGGTTTCTGGATACGAGCCAGAATCCTGTGGCTCTGCCAGACTCTCTGCCACCGCCCACTGGGTTCACGCCGGTGATGGTTACTCCCGGCGTCGGCAAATATGAGAAAACCCACGACGACCCATTCCGCACCATCATCACGCGAGCTGACAATGCCTTCAAAGCTGCGCGGTCAATTCTGAGCGTGGGCTATGGCTTCCGCGACCGCCATATCCAGCCGAAGATGCAGAAGCGGATTGCGAATGACCGGGTGCCTACCGTGTTTCTCGCCAAGACTCTTTCACGGGAAATTCGGGATTTTCTCAAGACATGCACAAGTCCGCACTACCTCGCGTTGGAGCAGGCAGGCACGAATACAAGGGCCTACTTTTCCCAGGAACCGGATGGCATCGAAGTGCCCGGTTCCATCTGGCAGTTCCCCGCATTTCTTGAAGTGACCATTGGAAACGCTTAACTCAATAATTACATGCCACTCTTTGATTTCCCAGATTCAGATTCACTCGGAAACGTCCGCGCCGTGGACACCGCCAACGTGGTGGTTGCGGTTGCAAACGTCGAACTACTCCGAAAGCTGCAAGTAAATCGCCTCGTCGTTCTCCGCAGTTCAAAGGCTGGTCAGCACCTTGTGGGTGTCGTCCAGAAAATCATTCGAGATGCAGTCACCGAGAAAGCGCTGACTGACGAACCAGCGGGTGATGGTGAACCGGCCTCCGGGGAGCAGAACGTGGTCCGAATCACGCTGATTGGCACGTTCTTCGACAAGAAGGGCAAGGAAACTAATGTCTTTCGCCGCACGCTCGAATCCGTCCCCGAAATTGATGCGCTATGCTTTCCGGTTGAACGCGAAAAACTAACCCAGTTCATGCAAGCGATTTCGTTCCAGAGCGGCACTGATAGCCAGCGATTGAGCCTCGGACACTATACACTAGACGAAAGCGCGGAGGCTTTCCTGAACGCCAACCGATTCTTCCAGCGGCACGCGGTGATAGTCGGTAGCACCGGTTCTGGAAAATCCTGCACGACAGCGCGGCTCATCGAACAGGTCGCCGAGCTGCCAAACGCGAACGTAGTCCTCTTCGACATTCACGGGGAATATCACACGCTGGCCGGAGACGGAGTGCGGCATCTTCGCATCGCTGGCCCAGCTGATTTGGATACTCCGCCAAACGAGGATGTCCTCTTTCTCCCGTATTGGCTGCTGACCTACGAGGACATGGTGACGATGATGATTGACCGGAAAGAGACCAACGCCCCGAACCAAGCGATGGTTCTCGCGCGAACGGTCACTGAGGAAAAGCGGAAGACGCTTGTTGCAGCCAAGGAAACCGAACTGCTCAAAAACTTCACTGTGGACAGCCCTGTTCCATACGACCTTGACGCGGTTCTGGAAAAGCTCAGAGAACTAGACAAGGGAAGGGAGAAAGGGGCGCGTGAAAACACGGATAAAGCCGGTGAGTTCAACGGCAAGCTGACGCGATTCATCTCACGACTAGAAAACAAACTCACAGACAGACGGCTGGGGTTTATGATGACGCCACCCAAGGAAGCACAACAGTTGGACTGGCTCCCGAAGTTTTCAGAACTGCTTTTGTGCGGCACCGACGACCAACCGAAGAAAAATGGAGGTGTGAAGGTTATCGACTTTTCAGAAGTGCCGTCGGACGTGTTACCGCTGATCGCAGCGCGCATAGCCAGTCTCATTTTCGCCGTTCAACAGTGGACGCCAAAAGACAAGCGTCACCCCATAGCCATCTTCTGCGATGAGGCGCACCTCTATATTCCAGACCGCAGTGAAGCGGACAGCGTAGCTTCAGCCGCAGTTCGGCATTTCGAGCGAATCGCCAAGGAAGGACGAAAATATGGCGTCGGGCTGGTTGTCATCAGCCAACGACCGGCTGAGGTGAACCGGACCATTCTCAGTCAGTGCAACAACTTCATCGCGCTCCGACTCACCAACGCTGAAGACCAGAGTGTCGTGCGCCGTTTGCTACCGGACAGTCTTGGCGGATTCACCGATTTACTACCGGTGCTTGATACGGGTGAGGCGCTTGTCGTCGGTGATGCCTGCCTGCTCCCGAGCCGTATTCGTATTACCGAACCAAAACAGCGCCCCGACAGTGCCACGGTCAACTTTTGGGACGAATGGTCGGAAAAAGGCGGTAAACATGGAGGTGTTTCCGAAGCAGTCCTTTCTTGGCGCAGGCAGAGCATGACATGAAGAGACACAGCTTTCCTCACATGAAAAAGCCGCCCGCCAAATCCACCATCGAAGTTCAGGGAACTAACGTTACCGTCCTCCACTCGAAGGAGGGCGATTTTGTATCGCTGACGGACATGCTCAAGGCCAAGGACGGCGATTTTTTCATCTCCGACTGGCTGCGGAACCGGAATACGGTCGAGTTTCTCGGCATCTGGGAGTCGGTTCACAACCCGCGTTTTAATTCCGGCGAATTCGCCATAATTAAAAGTCAGGCAGGGCTGAACAGTTACAAGCTGAGCGTGAAGGATTGGGTGGAGAAGACGGGGGCCATCGGGTTGCGGGCGAGCGCGGGTCGATACGGCGGCACATTCGCGCACCGGGATATTGCGTTTGAGTTCGGCATGTGGGTCAGCCCGGAGTTCAAAATTTACCTCATCAAAGAATTCCAACGCCTCAAGGAGGACGAGAGCCGGCGGCTTTCACTCGCGTGGAATCTCAACCGCACTCTCTCGAAGCTCAACTACCGCATCCACACCGATGCCATCAAAGCGCACCTCATCCCGCCCGAGGTGACGCCCGCGCAGGCGGCGATGACTTACGCGAGCGAGGCGGATTTGCTGAACGTCGCGCTCTTTGGCCATACGGCGCGGCAGTGGCGCGAGGCGAATCCGAAGCTTGACGGCAACATGCGCGACCACGCGACCATCGAGCAGCTTCTCGTACTCGCCAATCTCGAAAGCCTGAATGCGGAGTTCATCCACATGGCGCTGCCGTCGGGCGAGCGGCTCACGAAGCTGAACGTCATCGCCATCCGCCAAATGCGGACGCTCACCGAGAGTACGGCGCGGTTGCTGGAAGGAGGGGGGCAGCCATGAAACCCAAACGCCCATCGAAATCCAAAGCCCTTCAGCCCGCGAAACCCGGCAGCGGTATCCGCGAGGCGACGTTTCGTGAAGTGGTCGGGATGATTCAGGACGCCCGGGGGCGCGCTTTGCGGGCGGTGAATACCGAGCTGGTGGAACTCTACTGGCAGGTCGGCGGGTTCATCAGCGGGAAAATCGAGACGGCGGTGTGGGGAGAGGGTGTGGTGGAGGAATTGGCGCGTTTCATCGCGCGGCAGCATCCTGACATCAAG
>JANMLQ010000238.1:0-4804 GCA_031372635.1 Akkermansiaceae bacterium
ACCAGTGGCAGGCGAAGCTGGAGCCGTTGCGTGAGAAGCTGAACGCCGCGCTCAAGAAGGCGTGGGCGGAGTGGGATATTCCGCGCGATGCCGACGGCAAGTGGCCGGACATGGCCAAGAAGCTGCACGCCGATTGGTGGCAGGCCCGCATCGCCCGGCAGCAGGAAATCGACAAATCCATCGCCGCCAAGGCGGAGATTGAAGACCTCTACGACAAACCCTACGAGAACAAGAAGGCCGTCCGCGTCGCCGGTCCCTTCACCGTCGAGAGCCTCAGCCCCCACCGCGTGCTCGGCGTGGATGAGAATGACGACCTCATCGACAGCCTCCACGACGACGTGGCCGAATACGGAGCCAAGCAGACCTTCCCCCAGATGATTCTGGAGAACCTCAAGACCGCCGGCGTCCAGCAAGCCCACAAGGAAGACCGCATCACCTTCACCAGTCTAACCCCATGGCCTGGAGAAGGCAGCGTCTGCGCCGAAGGCCGCTACATGGAAGGCGACACCGAAAAGCGCGCCGGCATCTTCATCGGGCCCGAGTTCGGCACCGTCCAGCGCGCCGACCTCGTGGAAGCCGCCCTGCGAATGCGGCGATGCCGGTTTCGATGTCCTCATCGCCTGCGCCTTCAACTACGAGGCCCACACCACCGACTTCAACAAACTCGGTCGCATCCCCGTCCTCAAGGCCCGCATGAACGCCGACCTCCACATGGCCGATGACCTCAAGAACACCGGCAAGGGCAACCTCTTCGTCATCTTCGGCGAACCCGACATCGACCTCCTCCCACAAGCCGACGGCAAGCTCCGCGTCAAAGTCAATGGCGTGGATGTCTTCAAACCCCAAACCGGCGAAGTCATCAGCGACGGTGCCGACGGCATCGCCTGCTGGTTCATCGACACCGACTACAACGAGGAATCCTTCTTTGTCCGCCACGCCTACTTCCTCGGAGCCAACGACCCCTACAACTCCCTCAAAACCACCCTCAAAGCCGAAATCGACCCCGAAGCCTGGTCCACCCTCAACAGCGACACCTCACGGCCTTTTGATAAGCCGAAGCAGGGAAGAATCGCCGTGAAGGTCATCAATCATTTGGGAGATGAGGTGATGAAGGTATTCCGGGTGTAGCGTCAATGGTGAATTTGGCGTTTGTGGTGAATATCAGTTGCGAAACCTAAGCGCTTACGTTTACAGTCCTTTGCGACGACGATCCCGCTACCGCCCTCAAGCGGTCGTCAATCAACCAGAAACTTCCCATGCTCACCACACGCACCAACCGCCTAGACCCATCTTTGATCCCGCCTGACCAGTTGGCAAGGATCGCACAGGTCTTTGCCCGCCCGAATCACGTTCTGCTCACCGACAGCAGCGGAAATCAGACTGAGATCCCGGAGGTTCTTTTCCAGCACTTTGCGCGCATCGTCCGCCTGATGTCCGAGCGCAAGGCCATCGTCATGGTTCCCGAGGACGAGGCTTTCACCACCCAGGCTGCCGCGAATTACCTCGGCGTCTCGCGCCAGCATCTCGTGAACCTGATCGACAAGGGTGAGATCGCTCATCACATGGTCGGGACCCACCGTCGAGTGTCCTTCAAGAGCCTGCTCGCCTACGAAAAAACCCGGGACAAAGCCCGCCGCGAAGCGCTGGACAGATTGACCGACCAAGTCATCGCAGCAGGCAAGTATTTCCCAGACACCCCGGAATCATCGAGCAATGAGGGCTGATTTCCGGGTGGTGCTCGATGCCTGTGTTCTCGCCAATTATGGCGTTGCGAATCTATTGCTCCTGCTTGCTGAAAAACCCCGGCTTTACCTTCCCGTGTGGAGCGATGAGATTTTGGAAGAGACCCAGAGGACACAGATTGATCACCTTGGCTGGGAAACAAGGATCGCGGATGGTTTCCAATCGGCGCTGCGAGTTGCTTTCCCAGAGGCCTTGATCGATGGCTACAAGCATATCGTTGAGCAATGCTCCAATCAGGAAAAAGACAGGCATGTGCTTGCTTGTGCGATCCATTCCAAGGCAGAGGTTATTTTGACCTTTAACCTCAAGGATTTCTCCCAAGAGTCAATGGCTCCATGGGGAGTCGCGGCCTGCCATCCGCAGGACTATCTGCTGACTCTGTTCGAAATGGAGCCCCTTCAGGTCATGCACCAGTTGGGTGCCATCTCTCAGAAACGCGGCTGCACACTTGAGGACCACTTGATTGATTTGGGTAAATTTCTTCCTGTGTTTTCCTCGCGATTGCTCGATGAGTTGAACTCATGAACTTCCTCATCTCCGACACCTTCACCGACAGCCTTGCCCGCCTCACGGGCGACGAGCAGAAGGCGACGAAGACCTCGGCTTTCGACCTCCAGATGAATCCGTCTGGCAACGGTCTGAGTTTTCACAAGTTGGATAAGGCCAAGGATAAGAACTTCTGGTCGGTGCGGGTGAGTGGAGACATCCGGCTCATCGTTCACAAAACACCCGGCAGCCTACTCCTATGCTACGTGGATCACCACGACAAAGCCTACCACTGGGCGGAGCGCCGTAAGCTGGAAACCCACCCGAGCACCGGGGCAGCGCAGTTGGTGGAAATCCGTGAAACAGTGACGGAGATTGTGGTTCCCGTGTATGTGCAGGCGGCATTGCCCACACCATCAAAGCCGCCCTTGTTCGCCAACCGATCCGATGAGGAACTTCTTGGCTACGGCGTTCCCGCAGAATGGCTGGAGGATGTTAGAAAAGCCACGGAAGACAGCCTCTTGATTCTGGCGGATCGTTTGCCCGGTGAAGCTGCCGAAGCTTTGCTCGAACTCGCCACAGGAGGCAAGCCCCGGGTGGCAAAGACCGAAACCCAAACCATCGATCCGTTCCAGCATCCCGACGCGCAGCGCCGCTTCCGCGTGATGAGCAACGTCGAGGAACTCCAGCAGGCTCTCGATTTCCCATGGGAGAAATGGACGGTTTTCCTTCATCCCGAACAGCGCCAGTGGGTGGACCGGGATTACAACGGCCCAGCCCGCGTCTCGGGCTCCGCCGGCACGGGCAAGACCATCGTGGCCCTGCACCGCGCCGCGCATCTCGCCCGCAAGCAGCCGGAAGCCCGTGTGTTGCTCGCCACGTTCTCCGACGCCCTGGCCCACGCCCTTCACACCAAGCTCAAGCGACTTCTCAGCAGCGAACCCCGCCTCGGCGAGCGCATCGACGTCCATTCGCTCGAATCGCTGGGACTGCGACTCTACAAGGCCAATTTCGGTCCGGTTCGTCTTGCAACCCGACAGGATGTCAAAGCAGCAGTGCAAGCGGCAGCAAAAGAAATCACCGGCCACCGCTTCGGTCTCCCGTTTCTTCTTTCCGAATGGGAGCATGTGGTGGATGCATGGCAGCCCCGCACATGGGAAAGCTACCGCGATGTGGCCCGGCTCGGTCGCAAGACGCGACTCCCAGAAGCCCAGCGACTCGTCCTATGGTCCATCTTCGAAAAGGTAATTGCCGATCTTGAGCAGCAGGGGCTGAAAACCCCGTCCGCGGTCTTCACAGCACTGGCCGCCAACCTTGCAGAGAAAAAATCCCCATACGACTACGCGGTGGTGGATGAGTGCCAGGATCTCAGTGTCTCACAACTGCGCTTCTTCGCCGCGCTGGGTGGAGACTGCCCCAACGCCCTGTTTTTCGCCGGAGATTTCGGCCAACGCATCTTCCAACAACCCTTTTCCTGGAAATCCCTCGGGGTGGACATCCGCGGACGCTCCCGCAGCCTCCGCATCAACTACCGCACCTCCCACCAAATCCGCCAGCAAGCCGACCGGCTTCTCGGCCCCGAAATCACCGATGTGGACGGCAATCGCGAGGACCGCAGCGACACCATTTCCGTATTCAACGGCCCAGCGCCCCAAATCGTCGCCTACGCTGACGAAGAAGAAGAACAAAGCGGCGTCGCCGAATGGCTCACGGAGCAGATCCAACAAGGCGTTCTGCCACACGAACTGGGTGTGTTTGTCAGATCCGAAAGCCAGCTCCCGCGTGCCGAGGCTGCCATGAACGAGGCAGGCATTCCCTACAAAATCCTCGACGAGCATGTCGAAACCGTCAGCGGACACGCTTCCATCAGCACCATGCACCTCGCCAAAGGTTTGGAATTCCGTGCCGTTGCCGTCATGGCCTGTGACGACGAAATCATCCCGCTGCAAGAGCGCATCGAGACAGTCGGCGACGACTCCGACCTTCAGGAGGTCTACGAAACCGAGCGCCAGCTTCTCTACGTCGCTTGCACTCGGGCACGCGACAACCTTCTCATCACCAGTGTCGCACCTGCTTCTGAGTTTCTCGATGATCTCAATGCCTGAAATCAACGGCTTGGCGGACTTTGTCCGGAACGGTTCAGGCACCACCGCTGCGGTGGCGGAGAAGCTGGGCCGCACGTGGATTGCGACGGATCTGGGCAAGTTCGGCATCCACACCACGCGCAAGCGGTTGATCCAGGTGCAGCGGGATTTGAAGACGGCGGGCAAGCCGTTCCGCGCCTTCGAGGTGCTCAACCTCGGCCGCTACGAGCGCCAGGCCTACCTCAATATCTCCAGCCGCCTCACCGGCAAGAAGAAGGCGGAGGCCCTGCAACGCAAGGAACAGGAATTCCGCGAACTCATCCTCCGCGCCTACAAGGCGGAACCGCTCAAGGACGATCCGTTTTTCGATGGCAAACACGCCGCCCGCCTCGTCGCCATCGGCCCGATCAACCTGCCGGTGGGCCGTTTGTTCGTGGAGGAAGTCATCACCGAGTGCCGCAAGCGCGGCGCGAGCCGGGCGGACATCCTCG
>JANMLQ010000244.1:0-6430 GCA_031372635.1 Akkermansiaceae bacterium
TGTCGCCCGGTTCTTGATTCACATGGTGGACAAGATGTCCACCCTCCTTAAAACGGCCAGATGATTGGGATCAGCAGGCAGGAGATGATCCAGCAGATGAAGTTCAGCGGGATGCCGACGCGTAGGAAGTCGGAGAATTTAAAACCGCCGGGGCCATAGACCATCATGTGCGTCTGATAGCCCATCGGCAGCGCGAAGGCGGTGGAGGCGGCGACGGTGACGGCCATCACGAAGGGCCAATGGCTCACGCCGAGACTGTGGGCGAGCGTCACGACGATGGGCACCATCATCACGGCGGTGGCGTTGTTAGACAGCACTTCGGTGAGCAGAACCGTCAGCAGGAAAACACTCCACAGTAGGACCAACGGCAGCCATTCGGGAGTGACGACGCCCTGCGCCATCGTGACCATTCCCTCGGCCAGCCACTTGGCGGTGCCGGTGGACTGCATCGCCATCCCCAGTCCTAACAAGCCGTAAAGCATCAGCAGCACTTGCCAGTCGATGCTGCCGTATGCCTCGCGCGGCGTGACGATTTTCGACCAAAGCAAAACCAGCGCGCCGACCATCGCCGCGTAGTGAATCGGGATGACTGGCAGACTTGGAAACACGCCGCCTTTTCCGCCGAGTACGTCGGTGAGTGTGGCGACGAGAACCACGCCGATGAGCACGGCCCAAGCGACCCAGGCGTGATGTGGTGGCTTCCTGTTTTCGGTGGCGATGGGTGCGTCCTCGGGTGCGTCGGTAAGGATGAAGTCGCGGGTGGATGCGAGGGTTTCCAAGTTGTTGAGCGGCGTGATGACCAGAAGTGTGTCGCCGATTTCTAACGGAATGTCCGCGATCTGATGGGTGATGTTCAGACCGTTGCGATGCACGGCCATGACCACGCCGTTGTAGCGCTGGCGGAAGTCCGCTGCAGCGAGTGTCTGCCCCGCGAGTGAGGATTCGTCGCGGATGACGAGCTCTGTCACCACGCCCTCGATGGTGGAAAGTAGGTTGGCTCCGATTTCGGAAAACAATTCGTCGGATTTTCCGGAGCGACCTTTTCGTCCGTGGAGGGCGACGAGGAAACGATCGTTCTTCTCCACGGTCAGCGTGTTGAGCGCGTGCATTTCCCGAGCGCCTTGGCGGCGCACTTCCATGATGTGGATGTTGTGACTGCGTTCTAGCAGCACGGTGTCCTTCAGCGGCATACCGATGAGTGGGGAATTCTCGCCGATCAGGATGTGAAAGAGCGGCGTGGCGCGGTCCTTGATTTCGAGGCTGCCAGTGATCGTGGTGCGGGAGGGAATGAGCCGTGGGCCGAAGATGGTGAGGTAGGCGATGCCGACGATGGACAGCGGGATGCCGATCGGCGCGAGCTGGAACATCGTCATCGGCTCCATCTTCATGTCCTTGAGCGTGCCATTGACGAGGATGTTCGTGGAGGTGCCGATGAGTGTGCAGACGCCGCCGAGAATGGAGCAATACGAGAGCGGCATCAGCAGGCGGGAGGGCGCGATTTCCTTGGAGCGAGCGAAGCCGAGTGCGACGGGCAGCAGGATGGCGACGATGGCGGTGTTGTTCATCCACGCGCTGAAAAAGCAGGTCAGCACGGAAAACCCGAGGATCGCCAAGCGGATATTGCTAGGCAGGCGGTCACGCAACACGCGGCCGATGTGATCGACGGCACCCGAAGCCTCCAACGCTCCGCCGATGATGAACAGCGACGCGATGGCAAGCGGGGCTTCGTTTTTAAAAACGTCCGCCATCTTCGCCATGTCGATCAGGCCGAGCGCCACCACGCCGACGAGAACTGTGAGCGCGATCACATCCGGTGCAGCCCACTCGCGGATGAACGCGATGAGAGTGAGTGCAATCACCAACAAGGTCAGACCGATTTCCAGTGTCATGGCTGTAAGATTTTGCCGTGAGGCGGGTCCGCAATGTACGGGGCGGCAGCCTTTGGCAAGGGCAAGTTGCGGGTGGACGCTTGCCGCGCCTGTGTGGAAAGGCCAGCCTGCGCCATGCCCCGCCCGTGGATTTCCACTAACCTCGCGGTTTCCGCAGATGGAAAAATCAGCTCCGTCACAAAGCGCCCATCAGGCTGGACCTCGGCGGCGGATCATGCGCGGCTGCTGAGGCTCAGGGAAAATGCGGACGCGCTGATGGTCGGGCGCGGCACTTTGGAGGCGGACCGGATGACGATGCGAGTTCCCGGAAAAATCATCCAGCCGCTGCGCTGCATTGTTTCGCGCAGCGGGAGAATCTCGCCCGAGCACCCGGTATTTCACAGCGAGGGAGGAGGGCTGCATTTGCTCGTCACGGAAAACGCCGCGCATCCCGGCATTTCGGGAGTCACTCTGCACCACAGCATATTATCCGCGTTTCTGGAAACGCTGGCGTGTGATCTCGGCGTGAAGCACCTCCATTGCGAGGGCGGCGGCGAGTTGATCCGGTCCTTGGCGGAGCTGGACTTCATCGACGAATTCCACCTCACACTCGCGGGGCATACGTTATTTGGCGGAGCGAAAGCACCCACCGCCACCGGAATCCCGGCGGAATTCCTGCCGCAGTCGCGGGTTTTCACGCTGCATGAATTCCATGCGGAAGCGGGCGAATGTTTCCTCAGTTACCGACGCTGAGTCAGTACAATCCAAGGGCGTCGGATCCCTTGTTCCGACGCCCTTGGGCCCTTTGGGGGGCATTGTGCTATCCCTTACGGCGGCGAGATTGCCACAAAACGGCCACATCGCCATGACGTGATCGCGTGAAATTGGCATCACCGTGACCGCGTCCCAATGGAACGAGGATAAACGCACCGCGAATCTTGCGAATCTTGAAGACAGGACATGAGTGGAGTGTAAACCTCGGCATTTCTCTTCGTCCTGATGGGACGGCTCATATCAGCCCGGCACGAGGTGCCGGGATTCGTGTTTGCAAAGGAACCGCGTCCTGACGGGACGCTTCATGCGGGTTGCGTATGTCGGAGCGCCAACCGCATGAGGTGTCCTTTCAGGACACGGAATATCGCGCGTGAAGTAACCCGGCACCCTGTGCCGGGCTGGTATGAGCCGTCCCGATGGGACGAAGAGAAACACCTATGCCAAATCACTCCGTGTTATGCTGCCGCGCATCAAGATTTGTGGATTTCGGCATAATATGGAGAAATCACAGGTGACATTTTTAGATCCGTCCCGCTGCCTTGATGTCGGAGTAGCTGTTAGCGAGCGCGACGGGAAATTCCTTCGCGGTGGAGTCCAGCGTGAGGATGCCGGAGGCGGCGAGGCTGGCGAGCACTTCGCGGCGTTCCTGCACGTAGCGATCCGCAGCGAGATAGCGCAGGGCGGAGGCAAAACTTTCCACCGGTTGGGAAAACGCTTCCTGCACCACGCCTTCGCGCATGCTGGCCAATAATACGAGGTGGCGAGTATTGAGCACCTGCATGGCAGGCAGCAGCTCCTTGGCATCCTCGCCGCGCAGGTTGGTCAGCACGATCACGAGCGAACGGCGGCGTTGGCGCATCATCAATTGTTCCACCGCTCCCGCGAAATCACTCGGCGCGGAGGTGGTGCGGTAGTCGTAGAGATGATTCAGCAGCACCGGCATGGCGTGGCTGCCCTTCATCGGCGGTAGCCAGCGGTCCGTGCCGCCGAAGGATTTCACCGAGACTTGATCGCCCTGCCGTAGCGCGACGTGCGCGACTAACAGAATGGCGTTGAGCACATGATCGAACTGCGGCACACCGCCATCGAGCGCGCGCATGCGGCGGCCTGTATCTAGCAGGAAAACGATCGACTGATCGCGTTGTTCCTGGAAATCCCGGCTGATGAGCATCTGCCTGCGCGAGGTTGCCTTCCAGTCGATCTGTGAGAGCGGATCGCCATCGCGGTAATCGCGGAGCTGATGGAAATCCCGGCTGGAGCCTGCGCGTGCGCGGCGCACGATGCCCATCGGGCTTTCGCGTTGTTGCATGGCGAGCAGCGCGAAACGAAGGACAGGCTCGTAGTTTGGATAGACCTTCACGGTTTCCGCATCGAGATGACTGGTGCGGCGTGTCCACAAGCCCCACGGCGAGACGCGCCGCATCTGCACCGGGCCGAAGACTGCCTCGCCGCGCTCTAGCAGCTTCACCGGATGAATCACGCGTATCTCACGCTGCGGCGGCACTTCGCCGGACCAAGGCAGCGTTTCCGACTGCGAGCCCTGCGGGATACCATCGAAAATCTCCAGTTTCGCAGCGCGGCGGCTGTCGTTTCGCAATGTGAGCGTGACCTCGCCCGGCTGGCCGAGCGCGAATCTGCCCGGCAAGCGGCGGCGGATTTCGATCGCTGTTAGAAAACGAACCCGCAGCGCGTCCGTCAACGAGCAGACGACCGCGAACGCACCGATGCCGAGCCAGATGTGCGCCAGCCACGGAGCCGCCACCACCGCCATGGACAGGAGCATCCATGCGGTCGCGAGGGCCAGCAGTCGTGAGGTGGGCGTCATGCGGATTGTTAGATCAGCCGCGCGGAGCAGGCACGCTATCGACGATGGTGCGCAGCACTTCATCCACTTCCTGGCCGCTGATCGCCACCTCGGGTGTGAGTTGCACACGGTGGCGCAGCACCGGCAGCGCGGCTAGTTTGATGTCGTCCGGCGTGACGTATCCCCTGCCATCCAGCGCGGCGTAGGCCTTGCCGATGCGCACCAGACTGATGGCACCGCGAGTGCCTGCGCCGAGTGAGATTGCTTTCGACTCACGCGTGGCCTGCGCAAGCGCGACGGCATAAGCGACGACTTCCGGCACGGCATGCACGGCGGCGGTCGCTTGTTGCGCGGCGATGATTTCACGCGGGCCGCAGATGAGCTGCACGCCATCACCGAAGCCGCCGGGATTTTCTGAGGACGCGCGGGTGACGATCTCGCACTCCGCCGCTTGTTCCGGGTAGTTGATGAGCACCTTCATGATGAAGCGGTCGAGCTGGGCTTCGGGCAGCGGATAAGTGCCTTCGTGCTCCACCGGATTCTGGGTGGCGAGTGTCATGAAAGGAGGCGCGAGTTTCAATGTCTCGCCATCAATGGTGACTTGGCGCTCCTGCATCACTTCAAGCAACGCCGCCTGCGTCTTAGCGGGAGCGCGGTTGATCTCATCGGCTAACAGAAGATTGGTGAAAACCGGACCTTGGCGGAGTTGGAAAGTCTGGCTCTTCATGTCGAACAAACGGAAGCCAGTGACATCGGAAGGCATCAGGTCCGGCGTGAACTGGATGCGCCCGGAAGCGCCGCCGAAGGTCTTCGCAAGCGTGGTGACGAGATGGGTCTTGCCGAGGCCGGGCTTGCCTTCCAGCAAAACGTGACCACCCGCTAACAGCGCGGCGATTACCTGATCGATGACGGTTTCCTGACCGAGGATGACGCGGCGGATTTCATCGCGCATGCGTTGGATGAGTTCCGCCAAGCTGTTGACGGGCGGCGCGGATGTGACTTCGGGATCAGGGTTCATGATGGGATGGGATTGTGAAGGACTTTGAGGAGTTGTTGGAGATCGGCGGTGGTGCGAGTGAGGATGGCGGGATCCGCAGGGGCGGCTTCTGCGAGTGCGCGGAACACCCGCTCGCGAGGGATGCCGGCGCGGTCTGCTAGAAAATGGAAGAAGTCATCATCGCGGCGGCCCACGCGGATGCTGGTGCGTTGGCCGAGTTCTACCACTTGCTCGCGCAGCGGTGCTAACAGCGATGCGGCACGATCCTGACGCCACTGGAAATCGCCGAGTGCTTCGAGGTGATGTTCGTAGCCCCTCAACTCGGACGGAATGTCGGCAGACTCCACCGGACCGAAGCGGGTGAGGTTTTTCCAAAGCCAGACGAGCAGCCAGACGCCGAGTGCCAGCAGCACCGGCCAAAGATGATTCATCAGCATCTTCCAAAGCGAGAGACCGCTGCCGCGCATGAAACCGACAGTGCCGTCATCCGCCGTCGCATAAATCAGCGCATCCAACAGCGCGGCGTGCTCGTGATCGCCGATCCAGCGGTTGCGGAACAAGCGTCCGTCCGTCAGCACCGTGATGCGGCCATCCTCCACTTTCTCCGACGCGAAAACCCCGTGTTTGCCACTGCGCACGGCCACGGATGAAGTGGATTCCGCCGACACTTTGTATGTGACGCCGTCGAATTCGATTTCCTTCGGCTTGGTGTCCGCGCCGCTGGCTCCGCTTTCGTCCAGATGGATGGCGGAGCGTGTGAGCATCCCTAACAGCGCGGGCTGCAGCTCGGGCATCGGCGAGTATTTCGACCAGTCGTTGATCTCCGCATCAGCGTGCTCGACGAGTAGGATGAGATGTCCGCCGTCCCTTACCCAAGTCTCCATGCGGCGGGTGAAACTTTCGTTGCTGAGAGCCACAGCGGGCATCAACCACACCGCCTCTTGCCACTCCGGCGCAGTCCATGCGATGACGGAGCGCGTGTCCCGG
>JANMLQ010000285.1:0-25629 GCA_031372635.1 Akkermansiaceae bacterium
AAGACCGCCAGCCGCCCGCCCATCACCAAGCCCTCCGCCCCTTTCAAGGATCTCGCCATGGAAGTCGTCATGGGCGCCACCGATGCCGATACCATCTCCTCCCTCGCCGGACGCCTCGCCCGCATCGAGCGCATGCTCACCGACGAGCAGAAACAAGCCGTCGCGGAAAAATTCGGCGGCACGGCCATCGAGCAAAAAGCCCTCGCGATCACCGGCCAGCAGCCCGGCACCGAACCCGGCGACTACGCACGGGAAAAAGCCCAGCAACAACTCGTCACCGCCGCCGCAGCCCCGCTCACCGGAGCTGCCGTGAAACTCATCGTCGAGACCTGCACCGCCAACCTCCAGACCATCGACCTCGATACCCAGGACGCCCTCGTCCGCGCCGAGTGGGATGCCGATGCCCGCGAGCGCTCCGCCGCTTTCGTCAGCGAGTTCGAAACCTTCTGCCGCGAGCATCAGGACCGGCTCGTCGCCCTCATCCGCCGCGCCTGCGGCCTCGATCAAGCCCTCACTCCCTTCGACGCCACCGTCCGCCGCAACTACCGCGACTGGATTCTCAAAAAGAACGCCGGCCAGCCCTTAAACGAATCCCAGACCGCCTTCCTCCAGCTCATCCGCGATCACATCATGACCTCCCTCCGCTTCGAGCGCGACGACCTCGACTTTGCCCCCTTCGACGCCCAAGGCGGCCTCGGCAAAATGCACCAGCTCTTCGGCGATGGCATGGATGAGCTGATTGAGGAAATCAACGGGGAGCTGGTGGCATGACACTTGGCCATTGCTTGTCTCGCACGAATGGCCATTTCGTGCATCACAAGCCGCTTTACCTTGCATGGGATAACGACAAACCCGTTTGTAGTGCACGAAAGGCCCGTTGGTACACAAGAAACGGTCTTGGCCGATTTTCGTACACAACAAAGTAATTTGTATTGCACAGAACAACTATTCGTTGACAACAAGATGGCTTGTCGTAATTCTAAAGCAAAGAAATGAATGTCGATCTTAGCCAAGCCGTCGATTACCACTACGGAAATTTCCCTCCGAAGGCGTTTGATGCCGCACGTATCCTAGGGCCGCTGTTGGAGGCGACAGACGCCCTTGCCCGTTACGATCAGATGCTCAAAGGCATGCACAACAGCGAGATTCTTCTCGCGCCTCTGCGTGGCCAGGAAGCGCTTGCCTCATCGCGCATGGAGGGCACCTTCAGCACCTTGGAAGAGGTTCTCGAACTGGAATCGGAGACCGATCCCGACCTGTCCGCCAGCGACGAATACCGTTCCGAGGCCGTGGAGACCTACCTCTACGGGCGTGCCTTGCGCTCCGCCCGGCAGACGATGCAAGACGGCCAACCCTTGTCAAAGTCGCTGATCCGGCAGACGCACCAGCTCCTGCTGTCCTTCGCCCGAGGGCAGACCAAAAACCCCGGCCAGTTCAAGACCGAGCAGAACTACATCGGCAGCCGCGGCAGTACGAAGATCAGCTTCGTGCCAATCTCCCCGGAACAGCTCGAAAGCGGCATGGACCGCCTGCTCGATTTCTCCGGAAGCGCCGCAATGCCCGCCCTGCTCCGCGTGGCGATCAGTCATTTGGAATTCGAGGCGCTCCACCCCTTCAAGGACGGCAACGGGCGTGTCGGCCGGATGCTTGTCACCCTCCTGCTCTGGCAGCTCGGCTGCATCTCCACGCCCCACTTTTACATCAGCCGCTACTTCGAGGAGCACAAGGCGGATTACATCCACCACATGCGCGAGGTCTCCTCCTCCGGCGCGTGGGAAAACTGGTGCGCGTTCTTCCTGGATGCCGTGAAGGAACAGGCCCAGCAGAACCTCCAGACCGCCGAAAGCATCCGCAGCCTTTACGAGGAAATGAAAGACCGCTTCGCCAAGCTGCTCAACTCCGCCAAGGCCGTCACTGCCCTCGACTACATCTTCACCAACCCGGTCTTCCGCAACAGCCGCTTCACGAATCACGCCGACATCGCCCCGCACACCGCCGCCCGTTTTTCCCGCATCCTGCTGGAGGAAAAACTGCTCGTCCCCGTCCGTGAGGCCTCCGGTCGCCAATCCGCCATCTACAGCTTCGAGCCGCTGCTTAGGCTCGTCCGCATCTGACCCATCTCCACGCGCATGACCTCTCCTAAAGCCCCAACGGGGCGAAAGACGACAGCCCAGGGCAAGGAGCCGTGCGACGCCGCCCTGGGTCCACCGCCCCCACAAATCCCAAGCCCTGAAGAGGCGGGACAAATGCCGGTTGGATGGCTTTGCGTTGAACTCGCGGAAATTGCCGAGACTTCAAGTGGCGGCACGCCTAGCAGAACAAACCCGGGGAATTACAACGGCACCATCCCTTGGATCAAATCCGGGAATCTGAAAGATGGAACCGTAAATGAAGCCGATGAATTCATCTCGGATCTCGCTCTGAAAAACTCGGCTGCAAAACTGTTTCCAGCAGGCACCCTGCTCATCGCTCTCTACGGCGCGACGATTGGTAAATTGGGAATCCTCACGATCCAAGCAGCCACCAATCAAGCGGTTTGCGGCATCTTTCTCTCGCAGCATGTTAGCCGACAGTTTCTCTTTTCGTTTTTGATCTTCCACCGACGGAAATTGATCGAGCTGGGACAAGGAGGAGCCCAACCCAATATCAGCCAGCAGATTGTCAGAAGCATTCAAATCCCCCTCCCACCCCTCGCCGAGCAGCGGCGGATCGTCGCGAAGATCGAGGAGCTGTTCAGCGAGCTCGACGCCGGGGAGGAGAGCCTGCGCCGGGCGCGGCGGCAACTCGGCGTCTATCGCCAGTCCCTCCTCAAACAAGCCTTCGAGGGCAAGCTCTCCGAGCAATGGCGCAAACAGAATCCCGACCTCCTCGAATCCCTGGCTGCCGACAAGGACATTCCAGCCGATGAGTTAGAACGATTTTCAGAGCTACCCGCAAGTTGGCGCTACACACGTCTCGGTCGCTTCATTCACCACATTGACGCTGGTGAGAGCTTCCGCTGTGAAGAACGTCGCCCAAAACCAGATGAAATCGGAGTAGCCAAAGTCAGTGCCGTGGCATGGGGCGAATATGACGAAGCGGAGAGCAAAACCTGCATTGATGCGGCAAAGGTGAATCCCAGTTATTTCATCAGAGACGGTGACTTTCTCCTCAGTCGTGCCAATACCATCGAACTTGTTGGAGCCTGCGTCATCGTCCGCCGTGTAACACAGCCAATCATGCTCAGCGATAAGACGCTCCGAATGACCATTGATGACGAACGGAAATCGTTCCTACTGCAATACCTGCGCAGCCGCCAAGGTCGCCGTGAGATCGAGAAGCGTTCGACCGGAAACCAAGAGTCGATGCGGAACATCGGCCAAGAACGTATCCGCTCCATTGTGGTTCCGGAGTGCTCCCTCCCCGAGCAGCGCGAGATCGTGCGCCTCCTCGACGACCAGTTCTCAGTGATCGAGCAGAACGAGCGTAAGATCGACGCCGCTTTGAAGCGCAGCGCCGCCCTGCGCCAGTCCATCCTAAAAAAAGCCTTCACCGGCCAGCTCGTCCCCCATGACCCCACCGACGAACCCGCCTCCGCCCTGCTGGAGCGGATTCGCAAGGAGCGGGAAAGTGGTGTTGCAAACGCACCGAAGAAGAAAGCTGCCCCGAAGCGCACTGCCCGCCATGGATGACGCCAAGGAATACTGGATTTTCGCCGACGAGTCCGTGCAGGAAGGGGAGCTGTTCTCCAAGTTTTTCGGCGGCTGCATCGTGCCTGCACACCGTCACGCGGAAATTGAAGCCCGCCTGTCAGCGAAAAAGGACGAGCTTGGTTTCGGAAAAGAACTCAAGTGGCAGCGCGTGACCGACCAGCGGCTCGCGGACTACCGAGAGTTCGTCACCTCGTTTTTCGACGAACTTCGCGCCGACCGGGTTCGGATGCGGGTCGTTTTTCAAGACAATCAGAACGTCCGGCGGAGGGTTGAGGGAGAGCTTCGCCACGAGCCCTACTACAAGCTTTACTACCAATTCATCAAACACGCCTTCGGTCTGGCCCACATACCGGAACGGAAAGGAGGAACCCGGCTCCGCCTGTATTTGGATCGGCTGCCGCATACCGAAGAGCACTCCGCGCAATTCAAAAGTTACCTGGCGGCACTGCCCTTGAATTCGCGCTTGCGTGAAAAGCGCCTCAGGCTGGATCCCTCCCACATCGCCGAGGTCGATTCAAGCGAGCACGTGCTGCTCCAATGCGTCGATATTGTGCTTGGTTCGATGGCCTTCCGTTTCAACGAGAAGCATCTCGTCAAGGCCGAGGGAACCAACAGGCGGGGCAGGCGGACGATCGCCAAGGATAAGCTCTACAAGCATGTTCTGGCTCAGATCCGGACGCTCAAACCGCACTTTCATCCCAAGATTTCCACGGCCTGCGAGTCCTTTCCGAAAGGTTCTTGGTCCATGCCTTACCGGCATTGGCTTTTCAAACCGAATTCATGAACACAAAAAAACACTCCGCTGGACCTACATCAATACCCGACGCAGAGCGTTGGGGTTCGATTCATTGGAGTGCAACGAGAAATTCGCTCGAATTCGGATCAGCGTCAACGTCCAAGTTCACGGTGGTCGAGCAGAAAGAGCGAGAGATCGATGCCGCCTTGAAGCGCAGCAACGCCCTGCGCCAGTCCATCCTGAAAAAGACCTTTACCGGCCAGCTCGTCGCCCAAGACCCCAGCGACGAACCCGCCTCCAAACTCCTCGCCCGTATCCGGGAGGAGCGGGAAGCTGCCAAGACGGCAAAACCCTCCATAACGAAGATAGCCCGTAAACGGAACGTCAGATGATCTACAAATACCTCGACGAAAGCACCTTACAGCCGGTTCAAGACCGTACTCTAAAATTCGCTAGAATTGAAGATCTCAATGATCCGTTTGAGAACCTACCTCGCGCTCGCCAAACGCATGAACCGATTGAAGACCAAATCCAGAGATCTCAAGGGTTAGAGACGACGAAGAAATTACTAGAAGGACTATCCGAGGTAGATGCTAGGCGTTCCATGAGAGATGCCTTCAAAGCGGCTGATTCAAAATACAACGGCACCCAGCACAATACTCAAACGCTGCTAAATCAGATTCTGATGCAGAATAAGACGAGCGATATCCTAGGGATACTCGCCCTAACGTCATCGCAGAAAAACAGCCTTATGTGGAGCCATTACTGCAACAAACACAAAGGTTACGTTCTTGGATTCGACGATTCACATGCCTTTTTTCAAGGGAAGCCCGAAACATCCAAATATCTGTGTAGGCTTTTGCCCGTCGAATATTCCAAAGAAAGGGTCGAACTCGGATTGAAGATGGACGAAGGCGACGCATTCAAAACGTTTTTGCATAAGTCGATGGACTGGCAATACGAGGAAGAATATCGAATGCTGATGCCCTTCAAGTTTTGCACGGAAGTTGCTCCTAGCGTTCATGTAATCGTGTATCCCATCGAAGCCCTGAAAGAAGTTATCTTTGGATTCAGGTGCGACCGGAAAACCGTCGAACAAATTCGAGAATGTCTTAAGGGTGAGGATGTGAGATATTATCGTGCCGTCCCGTCGTCCATTTCATATGGCATGGAGATCGAGTTCGAAGAGGCGTATCTCACCTATCTTGACGATTAGATCGACAAAGAAAAGCGCGCCACCCGTCTTTTGACCGGTGACGCGCTTGAGTGGCTTGGATCTCACCCCAGCCTACGTTCAGCTTCCTGAATCAGTTCGTCCGGGCCATTTAGGTTGATGTTGAGACAGGAGGCATCTCCCGGACGGAATGTGACCCGCAGCCCTTTGGCCTCGAGGTCACGCAGCTTGGAGCGGACTTGCTTTTCAGCAGCTTCCCGCACCTGCTTTTCCAGATCCCTCTGGAACTTGCGGGTGTCTGAGTTTGTGGTGATTTTGATCATGGATCTTATCCCTTTGAGCTTCTCGGATCTTTGCCGTGGCTGTCACGGTCGCGGATCTGGCCGTTTGGCCGGTGGATGAACAGTTCGCCGCTTTCGCGGCGTGACACCGGGCGAGCCCGGTCGATTGCCTCGCCCTGAGTCGGGACGATGCCAGAGACGCGCTGGGAACCTTCGCGTCTCCATGCCCATTGATCGCCGTGTTTCACGACGTGGATGTTTTTGCTATTAGCCATGTGCTAGTTGTGGATGACCGGCTTCGTCCTTGACGCCCCAGACCTACATGGCCAAAAGAACCCGTCACCTATGACAAATTCCCGGAGCACTCCCGTGAAACCGGAGCTGTTTTGGGAGAATGGACAGGTGTTATCAGCACCTGTCCATTTTCTTGGAACGGCTGAGTGAAGCACATGCGACAGGATGCGACAAGATGAAAAGTTCCCAAAAAATAAAAGTTTTTTCTTTCTGTGAGCAAATTGTGAATTATCGTCCGTTTAGCAAGTGACTGTCGCAGGCCGCCAACTGATCGAGAAATTCATTCGCAAGCATGCAAACTCGAAGGCGCCGCTGTCTGCGTGGCTCGATGAAGCCGAGGAAGTCGAATGGGAAACACCGCAGGACATCAAGGATCGCTACCGATCCGCGGACTTCCTTTCCGGCAACCGCGTCATCTTCGACATCGGCGGCAACAACTACCGCCTGATGGTCCTTGTGCGATACCGAAACGGAATGCTTCTCATCCAGAAAATCGGCACCCACGCCGAGTATTCGAAATGGAAACTGACCTGATCACCAATCCACCAACACCATGAAACTGATCAAAACCTCCAAAGACCACGACGCTGCTCTCCAGCGAATGGAGCAGCTCATGCTTGCCGATCCCGCTCCGGGCACGGCCGAGGACGAGGAGTTGGAGCTACTCGCCTTCCTCATTGAGGACTACGAAAAGCGCACCACTAAGATTCCCGCCGCTACCCCTGCGGAAGCCATCCGTTTCCGCATGGAGCAGGCAGGCCTGAAACAACATGACCTCGTGCCATTCATCGGTTCGAAAGGTCGTGTATCCGAGGTGCTTGGCGCCAAGCGGGAACTTACGCTCGCCATGGTCCGCAAGCTTCACGAGGGCTTGGGTATTCCGCTCAAATCCCTTGTGCAGGATGGATCGACAGAGCTTCCACCACGTATCGAAACAGAGAGTTACCCGGTGAAGGAAATGTTTATCCGCGGATTCTTCAAAGCTGCTTTCGGCTCTGATTGGTCCAAGGTCAAGGATAGGGCCGAGGAAATGCTCCAGCAGTTTTTCAACGGTAGGCAGGATGATCCCATCCGAGCACTCAACCGGCAGACGACCCATAAGAAAGCTAAAGTGGATTTGAACGCTATTCATGTCTGGCGTTGCCGCGTGCTCGATCTTGCGGGCACTCTCAAATTGCCTGACTACGATCCCGACGTCCTCAGCGAAGCATTCATTCAGCAGCTTAAGGCCTTGAGTCGACTGTCGAACGGCCCTCTGTTGGTTCAGCAGCAACTCCGGGAAGCTGGTATCGCCGTGATCATTGAAGAACACCTGCCGCAGACGCACCTCGATGGAGCTGCAATGTGGCATCCCGATGGCTTTCCTGTGATTGCCCTCACCCTGCGATACGATCGGCTGGACAACTTCTGGTTCACGCTCTTTCACGAACTCGGCCACGTGATCAGGCACCTTGGATCATCTCCTGGGGACTGCTTTATCGACACAGATATTGACTCGGTCTCGGAAAACGAGACCGAACGGGAGGCTGATAAATTTGCTCTGGATGCCTTCATCACTGAAGAACAGTGGGATCGACTGGGGCCTCTTCACCTGGCAGGCGAAATCAAAGCCGCCGCCAAACATCTTGCCATTCATCCGTCGATCATCGCTGGCCGCCTTCGCCGTGAAGCTGGAGATTACCGAAAGCACCGCACCCTTATTGGGCAAGGGAAGGTGAAGGAGCTCTTCCGGGCTAGCAAGAATGGTAACTGAACAGCGTCTACCGTTTACATTGACCCGCCAACAACATCTTTGCATGACCACCGACACCATCATATCCAAAGTCTGGAGTTTCTGCACTACCCTCCGCGACGACGGCGTCGGCTACGGCGACTATCTGGAGCAGCTCACCTACCTCATCTTCCTCAAGATGGCCGACGAATACGGCCGCCCGCCCTACAAGCGCGATGTCGGCGTTCCGAAAAAGTATGCCTGGGCTACCCTACGGACACTCAAGGGGGCGGAACTGGAAGTCCACTACGTCGAAATCCTTCGGGCGCTCGGCACAGAGAAGGGGATGCTCGGCCAGATTTTCACCAAGGCGCAGAACAAGATCACCGACCCCGCCAAGCTCGCCCGGCTGATCGAAATGGTGGGTGCCACCGAGTGGGTGATGCTCGATTCAGACGTTAAAGGTGACATTTACGAGGGCATCCTCGAAAAGAACGCCGAGGACACCAAGTCGGGTGCTGGCCAGTATTTCACGCCACGCGCACTGATTGCGGCGATGGTCGAGTGTGTCGCCCCGGGGCCGAACCAAACCATCGGCGACCCTGCTTGCGGCACCGCCGGGTTTTTCCTCGCCGTCTATGATTACCTGATCAAAAACCACAAGCTCGACAGAAATCAAAAAGCCTTCCTCAAAAACGGCACCTTCCACGGCAACGAGATCGTCGCAGGCACCCGCCGCTTGTGCCTGATGAATTTGTTTCTCCACAACATCGGCGAGATCGACGGTGAGAGCTGTGTTTCCGCCGCCGATGCCCTGATCGCCCAGCCGTCGCAAACGCTCGATTTAGTCCTGGCCAACCCACCCTTTGGCAAAAAGAGCAGCATGACCTTCACCAACGAGGAAGGCGAGCAGGAGAAGGACGATTTCACCTACAACCGCCAGGACTTTTGGGCTACCACCTCAAACAAGCAGCTCAATTTCCTCCAGCACATCCGCTCCATGCTCAAGACCACTGGCCGCGCCGCCGTGGTGCTGCCGGACAACGTGTTGTTTGAAGGCGGAGCGGGTGAGACCGTGCGCAAGAAGCTGATGGAAACCACCGAGCTTCACACTATCCTACGCCTGCCAACCGGCATTTTCTACGCGCAAGGCGTGAAGGCGAACGTCCTCTTCTTCGACAATCGTCCTGCCAGCAAGGAACACGCCACCAAGGAAGTCTGGTATTACGACTACCGCACCAACATCCACCACACCTTGAAGCGCAGCCCGCTTCGGTTAGAGGATCTGCGGGAGTTCCTGCTACAACGCGGCGAACCGCCACAAGCGAAAGGAAGCCTGGCACACCGAGAAGAACCCCGAAGGCCGTTGGAGGAAGTTCACCTACGGCGAACTCGTTTCCCGCGACAAGACAAGCCTCGATCTTTTCTGGCTCAAAGACGACAGCCTCGCAGACCTCGACAACCTCCCGGAGCCCGCAGACCTCGCCGAGGAGATCATCGATAACATCGAGGCGGGCTTGCTCAGTTTCCGGGCCGTCGCGGCAGCGCTGCAATCATCTGCCAAAGCCTAGCAAGAGGATTCACCCTTTGGCGAATTGCCATTCGGATTCCATTTGGCCCGGAGTGGCGGCAGTGAGGTCGAGGCCGCGTTGTTTGAGGGCGGTTTCCATGAGCGCGAAGCGGTTCTCAAACTTGGTGTTCGCGGCGGCCATAAGGACTTCCGGGTCGAGCTTGCGGAAGCGTGCGAGGTTCACGACGGAAAACAATAGGTCGCCGAGTTCCTCGTTTGTGGCGGCGTCGTCATCGGCTGCGATGGCGGATTGCAGCTCGTCGAGTTCCTCGTGGAGCTTGGCGATTACTCCGGCTTGGTCCGGCCAGTCGAAGCCGACTTTGGCGGCTTTTTTCTGGAGCTTGGCGGCGCGGAGCAGGGCGGGCAGGCCTTTGCCGACGCCATGGAGGTAGGGCTGTGCTTCGTCGCCTTTTTCCGCGCGTTTGATTTCGTCCCACTGGGTGAGCACGGCGTCGGATGTGGCGGCTTCGCTCTGCGCGAAGACGTGCGGATGGCGGCGCACGAGTTTGTCGCTGATGCCGCGGGCGACGTCGTCGAGATTGAAACGGCCGGTTTCTTCGGCGAGTTCGCTGTGGAAAACGACTTGGAGTAGGAGATCGCCGAGTTCTTCCTTCAGGTGTTCGTAATCACCGCGCTGGATGGTATCGACGGTCTCGTAGGCTTCTTCGATGAGATTGGTGACGAGCGATTCGTGGGTTTGCTCGGCATCCCACGGGCAACCGCCGGGCGCGCGGAGGCGATGCATGATGGCGTGGAGGCGGGCGAGTTGTTTGCCGTTTTCCGGGGAGTCGATCATTTCGGCGTCGGTCATGAGTCGAGGTGTTTGCGTTCGGATGCCTGATGCAGGATGTCGCGCTCGGCCTGAGTGAGGCTCTGCAAGCCTTCGCGGTTCACCTTGTCGAGAATGAGATCCACAGCGGTATCCTGATCGAGTTCCACACGGGTGCGTGGCCGCAGTTTGGAAACGAAGGGACCGCGCGGGAGGCGGATTGTTTTCACAGATGGGTCGCCACCTAACAGCCATGGGAAACGCATCAGTATGAAGCCGAGGATCGCACCGCCGAGGTGGCCGGCATCGCCTCCTTCGTTGCCACCAAGGCTGAACAAGATTGATCCGATGGCGATGACCATCAAGGCGATGGCGAGCTGCCGCATGGAAAGCTCGATGGGAGGAAACAACAGCATCACACGCAAGTTCGGCGCGATGAAGGCCACACCGATCAGGATGCCGTAGATGCCTGCGGATGCGCCGACTAAGCCAGATTGGAAATCCCCTGGCACCACATGCAGCAACATAAGCATCGTGTAGAACGCGGCTCCGGCAGTTCCACATAACAGGTAGAATCCAATGAATCTGAGCGATCCCCACCAGCGTTCGAGCCATGGTCCGAAGAAGTAAAGGCCCATGCAGTTGAACAATACATGGGTGAGGCCACCGTGAATGAACTGGAAAGTGACGAACTCCCACAAACGGAACTGCATCAACGCGGATTCCACGGAAAACGCGCCCCACTTGAAGATCGGGGGCTTTCGTAATTCATCCACGCGGACTCCGAACAGCAGCGGCAGCAGGAGGTAATCGATAACGAAGATGCCGATGTTCGCGATGAGCAGCCACTTCACCACGGGGGTAAGCCGGGCCATGAATCCGCCTCCGCCAGGCGGCGTGTTTCGTTGATAATCGCGATCAGCAAGACCCATGTGGCCCGTGCGGTAACACGGCTAGAGCCACGCCGCAAGGCCGGGTGAAGAATCCGTCACGGGGAAACACTAGCCGTTATGTGCGATCCTGCGGAAGGATATGTGCGGGTTCGTTTTCCGGGCGGCCGCCGCTCCGTGTCTATAGAGGCCCGGAGCGGCGGCGGCCCGCGCGGTGGGGGGGATGAAAGCATCAATGCGGGCGTTGCGTATAAAGTGATGTCATGAATGCGAACCAACAACGCCGACTATTCGGAATGGATGTGGCAAGCGCGATTGCCGCAATGATCGCGGTCATCTTTAGTACGCAGACAGCGATGTGCCAGACCTCCTCTCAGAACAAGGGCGGTGAGATGGTGATGTTTCAATCCGCAGGAGCCACTCGCGTGATGGAGAAAGTGCGTTCCGCGTGCCAGGGTGTGATGTTCGCGCTGCATGTAAAACCCGGAGAAGCCGTGACGAAGGACCAGTTGTTAGGAAATGCCGAGCTGGATGCCACTAAGCTCCAACTCGATCTCGCGAAGCAGACGATGGAGGCCAAGGCCAACGTCGATGCCGCCAAGGGCCAGTCCGATGCATGGACCGTCACCCGCGAGGAGACAGAGGAGGCGGTGCGCCGCCGCAAAGCTGAGAAATCACGCCTCGATTGGGCAGTGGCGATGGAGAAGATGCACCGTGGAAACTACGAGATGCAACTCGATGCGGAGAGTAACCAGCAGATTCAGCATGATTATTGGAAGGATCAGTATGACAAACGCTTCTTCCACGCACCGGTGGAGGGCGTGGTGACGGATGTGCTGGTGGATGTAGGCAAGCCCATCAATTTCGGCACCCACCTTTTCACGATTAGTAACGATACAACTTACTTCCTGCCGGTCTCGGTGCCTGCGGCGATCGCTGATGCCGCAGTGCCCAACGAAACCGTTCCCGTGCGTTCGGCGGATGGCAAGTCCGTGAGTAATGCAGTGGTGGACAGCGTGAGCGATGATCCGCGCGAGGCGGGCCACAAGATCATCCGGCTGCTGGTGAAGGCTGCGGATTTCCCCGCTGCGGTGAGGGCCAGTCTCAAGGACATGAAGTTCGATGTGTTGCTGCCGCAACTTACGCAGAAAAGTTATCACTGAAAAAAATCAGATTTTTTTGAAACAATCCGGAGCCCGGCGCAGTTATATGCATGTCAGTGTGACCCATCTTCGGGTGGCCACCGCTCCGCGCCAGCAATCTGCGGCTCGGAGCGACGGCGGCCCAAATTGGTCACACGGATTATTTCAGGATCGCAGCCATGCCGCAGCCGCAATACCGGCCCGCGTGCCGGTGGCGAAACATCCCTGCATGAGATAGCCGCCGGTGGGTGCTTCCCAGTCGATCATTTCCCCGGCTACGAAGAGGCCCGGATGACGTTTCAACATCAGCGTGGCATCCAGTTCGTTCCAACTCACGCCGCCTGCGGAAGAGATCGCTTCTGCGACCGGGCGTGGTCCAGCGAGAGGGATGATGAAATGTTTGACTGCATCCGCGAGGGTCTGTGCATCTGGCCATTCTTGCTGCGCGAGAATGGCGTGCGCGGCATCGCTGAGACGCCAGCGCACTCGTGCCTCCGCGAGGAAGTCGCGGCGCACGGATTCCATTTTGGCGATGAGTTGTTCGCGGTTGAAGGTGGGCTTGAAGTCGATAGCGATGGCGGGATGTTCCATCGCGCGCAGGGCGGCTCCGAGTTGATAGATCGCGCCGCCCTCAATGCCATAACGGGTGACGAGCAGCTCGCCAATGGCGGTCTGATCATTGGCGCGGACACTGAGGTTTTTCAGTGGTTCGCCTTCGGCCACAGCGAGTACTTGCGGCGGCCATGCGTGTTGCCAGCCACAGTTGGCGGCGGCCAACGGCTCACAGGAAATTCCCAACTCTGCGAATGAAGTCAACCAGCCTCCATCCGAGCCGGTCTGTGGCCATGATGCGCCGCCGAGTGCGAACACCACCGCGTTTGCCGAAACCTGCACTCCATTTGCAAACTCCAGTTGATGAGGAGTGCCGGGTTTCGATCCGGTCCAGCGATGGTTCATCTCGAAGCGCACACCGAGGCTCTTGAGTCTTGCGATACAACGGCGCAGCAGCGGCGCGGCTTTGAGTGCCTTCGGATAAACCCGGCCGCTGGTGGCTTGGAAAGTTTCAACACCGAGGTCCGACGCCCAATCGCGCAGTGCCTGGGGGTCGAAGTCCGCCAGCATGTTTTGCCAAACATCGCTTGGCTGGCTGTAGCGCGTGACGAATCGTTCCATAGCCTCACCGTGGGTCAGATTCAGCCCGCCCTTGCCGGCGACGAGGAATTTCCTGCCGACCGAAGCTTTGCCATCGAACACGGTGACGGTCACGCCCGCAGTCGCCGCCACTTCCGCCGCGCGGAGACCTGCGGGGCCACCACCGATGACGGCGAGCTGGATGACAGAAGGCATTTTTGTTAGAACGAAGCCACGATAGCTGTCGTTTTTACCCGGTCAATCCCGTGCTGCGGGAACGTAGTCGAGGACTTCAGTCCGCTCTTTCTCACAGCATGCGGGCGGGTTGACATGGCAGCAAGCGCCCTCCATGGTTACGGCTCGCCGTTCCCGTCCCACGCACCCGCATGATTTTCAAAAGCCTCTGTCGCCACGCCGGTATCGGCGCGAACTCTTATCTACTGGAAACCAAAGCCGCGAGGGTGGTGCTGGACGCTGGCATGCATCCGAAACACGAAGGCACGGAGGCGATCCCGCACTACGATTTCCTGGAGGAAGGGACGGTGGATTCGATCATCATTACCCACTCGCACCTCGATCATGTCGGCACGCTGCCGGTGTTTCTCGAAGACCAGCCGCAAGCGCGCGTTTTTCTCACTCCCGAGACTTCGGAACTCGCCATCGCGATGTTGCATAACTCGGTGAACGTGATGCAGGCCAAGCGCATCGAGCATGGCATCAGCGAGTATCCGCTCTTTGAGCATCGCGAGCTGGATCGCATTGAGGACGTCTTCGAGTTACGCGGGATCGAGCGGCCATTCGATCTCGATCATGGCGGCACGATACGCGCGACGTTTCATGACGCGGGTCACATTCTCGGCTCGGTGGGCGTGACGATCGAGACCGAAGGCAAGCGCATCATGTACACTGGTGATGTGAACTTCGAGCACAGCACGCTGCAGAAGGGCGCGATGTTTCCTGAAGAACAAGTGGACGCGTTGATCGTAGAAACGACGCGGGGCGAGCAGGCGCGTGCGCCGGGATATGATCGGACGAACGAGGAGAACGCATTTGCCGAAGCGATCGCAGGTGTGATCGCAAGAAAGGGATCCGTGCTGGTGCCGGTGTTTGCGATGGGCAAGACGCAGGAAGTGTTAGCGATGCTTCACCGCTTTAAAACCGAAGGGCGCATCCCCAAGCACACGCCGGTGTACATCGGCGGACTGAGCACGAAGATGACGCATGTGTATGACCGCTTCTGCGACGATTCCCGTAGGCATCTGCCGGGCTTCCGCTTCCTCAAGGACATGGAGATTGAGGCTGGCAGCAAGAAGCGCGTCGGGCCGATCCCATTCAGCTCCGGCTGCATCTACGCGCTGTCCAGCGGCATGATGTCCGAGAACACGGTCTCTAATATTTTCGCGAGGCAGGGTATCTTGGAGAACAAAAAACACGGACTTTTCTTCGTGGGCTATGCCGACCCCGAGACCCCCGGCGGGAAGATCCGCAAGGCGCAGCCGGGCGATAGCATCCTGCTCGATCCCGCGCATCCGCCGGTGAAGTTGAACTGCGAAACGCGCGTCTTCGATTTCAGCGGCCACTCCACCCGCGACGCCATCGCTGACTACATCCTGAAGGTGAGGCCGAAGAAAACCTTCCTCGTGCATGGTGATGATGGAGCCGTCGAGTGGTTCCGAGCAGAAATCCAACGCCGCCTGCCGGACACTGAAGTCATCATCCCACTGCCGGGCGAGGCGCATGTGATCTGAGGGGTGGAGTTCGCGCTTCAGCGCAATGCCATTATCCTACAAAGAAAAATTCCAAAAGCCCAATCCGACGATTGAACTTTCATTTACCCGTTTCAAGACACTTGCCAGCAAGGCCGTGTCTGGTTGAATCCGGCACATGAATAAGGAAGACCGCGATTTTCTCTACCGCTTGTTAGAAACCCCGAGTCCCACGGGTTTTGAAATGCCCGGCCAAAAGGTTTGGGCGGAGTGGATCGGCAGTCACGCCGCCGCCGTCGAGTGCGATGCTTACGGCTCCACTTGGGCCACTCTGCCCGGCAAGTCCAGCCGCATCATTATGCTGGAAGCCCACGCAGACGAGATCGGCTACATGATCAAACACATCGACGAGCGCGGTTTCCTCCGGCTCGATCGCGTCGGCGGATCGGATGCCGCCACCGCCCGTGGCAGACGGCTCACCATCCTCGGCGACAAGGGCCCCGTTTCCGGCATCATCGGCAACACCGCCATTCACCTGCGCCGCGATGAAAACGGCTCGGAAAAAGCCCCCGCCGTGCATGATCTGTGGGTGGACGTGGGAGCCGCCACCCCGGCGGAAGTCGCCAAGCTCGGCCTCCGCGTGGGCCATCCCGCCGTCTATCAGGACGGGCCGATGGAACTCGCGAACCGCAAGCTCGTCAGCCGTGCCCTCGACAACCGCATCGGCGGCTACATCATCGCCCAAGTGATGAAACGCATCTCCACCGGCAGGAAAAAGCCCGCTTTCACACTCGTCTGCCTCAACGCCATCCAAGAGGAAATCGGCGGCCACGGCGCGATGATGGCCACCTACCGCCTCAAGCCCGATCTCTGCGTCTGCCTCGATGTCACCCACGCCACCGACACCCCCGGTCTCGACGCCGCGAAACACGGCAGCATCAAACTCGGCGGCGGACCCACCCTCACCCACGGCACCGCCAACCATCCCCAAATCGTCACGCGCCTCATCGACGTGGCAGCGGCTGCAAGAGTGCCGATCCAGCACGAAGCCAGCAGCCGCTTCACCGGCACGGATACCGACAAGATCTTCCACAGCCGCGAAGGCGTGCCCAGCGCCCTCGTTTCCTTGCCGCTGCGCTGCATGCACTCCGTGGTGGAAACCGCCCACCTCGACGACATCGCCCACACCATCAGCCTGCTCACCGAATTCGTGCTCTCCCTGCGGGAAAAGGACACGTTTCATCAAACGCTGAGTTGAGCGACACTCACGCCAAGATTCCGTTCACCACCTTGGTGCCGGGTTTGGTGATGTTAGAGAGGCGTTGATTCGCGCCTTGGCTCGCGTAGGTGATTTTTTCGTGATCGAAGCCCATCAGGTGCATGAGCGTGGCGTGGAGATCGTGGACGGAAACCTTGTCGGTCATCGCCTCATAGCCGATGGGATCGGACTCGCCGTAGGTGATGCCGGGCTTCACTCCGCCGCCAGCCATCCAGATGGTGAAGACGCCGGGATTGTGATCGCGGCCGACGAATTGGTTGTCGTTGCCACCACGGTTTTCGAGCATCGGCGTGCGTCCGAAATCGCCGCCCCAGACGACGAGTGTGTCTTCTAACAAGCCGCGTTGTTTGAGATCCTTGAGAAGCGCGGTCATCGGTTGATCGACTTCTTTGCAACGATCACCAAAGCCGCCGTTGATGGCCTCGCTGGCGGATGCGCCGTGGGAGTCCCAGCCCCAGTGGAAGAGCTGGATGTAACGCACGCCGCGCTCGGCGAGACGGCGGGCAAGCAGGCAGTTGTTTGCGAACGATTCCTTGCCCGGCTGCGTGCCATACATCTGGTGGACGGTCTCGGGTTCGAGCTTGAGGTCGAAGGCATCGGTGGCATGCACCTGCATGCGGTAGGCCATCTCGTATTGGGAAACGCGGGTGACGGTTTCCGGGTCACCGACTTCCTCGGCGATGCGGCGGTTGAGTTTGTCCAGCGCGTCGAGGGACTTGCGGCGCAGCGATCTGTCGATGCCGGCGGGATCGCCGAGATAGAGCACCGGCTCGCCCTGGGAGCGGCATTGCACGCCCTGATAGACGGACGGCAAGTAACCGGAACCCCACACGGATTTGCCGGCGTCGGGATTTTTTCCGCCTGAGGTGAGGACGATGAATCCCGGCAAGTTCTGGTTTTCCGAACCGAGTCCGTAAGTCGCCCATGAGCCGATGGATGGCGCGCCGAGATTCTGCGAGCCGGTGTGTACCAACAACTGCGCGGGACCGTGGTTGAACTGATCCGTGTGCATCGACTTGATGAAGCACACGTCGTCCACGACAGAAGTGAAATGCGGTAGGCGGTCGGAAACCCAAGCGCCGGATTGCCCATACTGCTGGAAAGGAAACTGCGGGCCTAACATTTTGGGCACGCCCTGGATGAATGCGAATTGTTTGCCTTCGAGAAACTCCTTCGGACATTCCTTGCCGTTGAGTTTGAGTAGCTCCGGCTTGAAGTCGAACAACTCGTGCTGCGAGGGCGCGCCGGCCATGTGCAGGTAGATCACGCGTTTCGCCTTCGGCGCGAAGTGCGGCATGGCGGGAGCGAGCGGATTGGCGGCGTCTCTAACAGGCGGCGCAGAGGAACCCCAACTGCGGCCGGTGGTGCCTGCGAGCCACAGCGCACCGAGTCCCAGCCCGCACTGCGAAAGGAAGTGGCGGCGGGTGTGGTGCTCCAGTTGCGCGTGACGGAGCCGGGCGGTGATGAGCGGGTCCATGGTTTCTAACGGTTCAACGCGGAGTCGAGGTTGAGGATGGTGTTAGCGACGAGCACGAGCGCGGAAACATCCGGCGTGCTGCCGAGTTTCGAGGAAAGTTCGGGAGAGCGCACGTAGTCTTCTTTGGCTGCGACATACAATGCCACGAGTTCTTCGAGCATCATGGAAGAAGCGGTCTGTTGGGTGGCGAGCAGCACGCCGAAGCCGATGCGCTGCGCGAGGTCCGCGCTTTGGGATTCCATGCGTTTTGCGAAACCCTGCGCTGCCTCGATGTGGGCGGGATCGTTGAGCGTGACGAGCGCCTGCAGCGGTGTGTTGCTGCTGATGCGCCGCGCGCTGCAAAGATCGCGGCTCGGCGCATCAAATGTGAGGAAGCCGGGGAAACCGCTGGTGCGCTTGCTGTAGGTGTAGATGCCGCGGCGGAAGCGATCTTCGCCGGTCGAGTCCTTCCATGTGGCACCGCTATAGACCGAGTTCCATACGCCCTCCGGCTGCGGCGGATAGACCGGCGGGCCGAACATTTTTGGAGAAAGCAAACCCGCCACGGCGAGAGCCTGATCCCTCACCATTTCCGCCGTTAGGCGGTTGCGCGGACCACGGGCTAACAAGCGGTTGCCGGGATCACGAGCGACGAGTGCGGCAGACGCGCGGTGGCTCTGGCCATAGGTGGATGAGAGGACCATTTCACGCAGCATCGCCTTGATGGACCAGCGGTGATGATCGCGCAGGCGCAGCGCGAGATGATCTAGCAGCTCGGGATGTGATGGCAACTCGCCGGACGTTCCGAAGTCCTCCAGCGTGCGCACGATGCCGGTGCCAAAAAGCTCACTCCACAAGCGGTTCGCGAGCACTCGGGCGGCGAGCGGATTCTCCTGACCCACGATCCAGCGTGCCATCTCAAGGCGGGTTGGATTTTTCCCAGTGCTGCGTGCATTGAAAACCGCAGGCAGTCCTGGCGAGACCACATGCTCCTTCGAGAGACGGTTGCCGCGTGCGAACACTCGTGTTTCACGCGCTCCCTCATCCGGTTGTGCAATCATCACCGGCACCATCGTGCCCTTGATGCCATCGTCCTGTTTCTTCATCTCACGGCTCTTCTCCCACAACGCCGCACGGGCAGGATCGTTCATCAATGCGGCCCACCCGGAGTGATTGGAAAAATCTAACGAAAACCTGCGAACCGGTGTCGCCTGCTCACCGGCGGTATCATCCTTCTGCGTCATGGAAACCGAAAGCTTCGCGCCCGGCGTGGGAGTCACCGGCGCGGCGGGAACGAATACGAACCAGCGCGGACCTTCCAGTTTGGGGAAACCGCCCACGTTTCCTGTAGGACTTGGATCGTGTGAGCCGCTGAGATGATCCGCGAAAACCTCCTTCATTGCCACCGGCTTGGAGGCACCTGCCACATCCACGAGCGCCACTTCGAACTTCGTGACCAGCGAACCGCGCTCGGGCCATTTCTTCGGATCGTCGCTGTCCGGTAAAATCCTCAATCGCAGCGCACTGAAAGCGGAAGCCGGACCTGATAGAACATGCTTGCAGCCCGTGGGCAGTGTTCCCTCCGCGCGGATCGTGCCATCAGATTGCGGGATCAGTTTGCCATGACTCGGATTGAATGCGTCCGCAGTGAATGGCTGCCAGTCGTTCGCAGACTTCGCAAGCGCTGCGCCCGGAGCATTGAGTTCCGCACGCAGCTTGCGCATCCGGGTTTCCAATGCGGATGCTTCCTCGCGCTGCGCCGGATCGTTGGCGATCTTCATGTGCGGGAAATCGTTGTCCAGATCGTGATCCAGCGTGTTGTTGAAAAACGCGGCGAACTGATAGTATTCGTCATGCTGGATGGGATCGTATGGATGCGAGTGGCACTGCACGCAGCCGAAGGTGGTGCCCTGCCAGGCAGTCCATGTGGTGTTGACGCGGTCGAGCACAGCGGCGACTCGGAACTCCTCGTCATCGGTGCCGCCTTCGGTGTTACACTGCGTGTTTCTATGGAAAGCGGTGGCGAGCCGCTGGTCCGCAGTGGCATCCGGCAGGAGGTCGCCGGCGAGTTGCTCGATGGTGAAGCGGTCGTAAGGCATGTCCTCGTTGAACGCGCGGATCAACCAGTCCCGGTACGGCCAGACGTTGCGATGCGGATCTTTTTCAAAACCGTAGGTGTCCGAGTAACGCGCGAGGTCCAGCCACATCGCAGCCCAACGCTCGCCGAAGCGCGGCGACGCCAGCAAACGGTCCGCCGCCCGCTGTTGCGCCGCGCGGGAATCTTGTGCGTGTTCTTTGAGATACGAGGCGAGTTCTTCAGGCGAGGGTGGCACGCCTGTTAGATCGAGCGATGCACGCCGCAGCCATTCTTCCGCCTGGGCTGCGGGTGATGGTTTGAGTTTTTCGTGGTCCAAGCGCTGCAAAATGAAACGATCAAACGGCACCCTAGGCCACTTCTCATCGGACAAAGCGGACACTTCCTTTTCTAACGGCATTTCGTAGGACCAGTGGTTCTGCCACACCGCGCCATCCGCGATCCAGCGCTCGATCAACGATGCTTCTTCGGAAGACAATCGCGGCCCGTGTTTCGGCTTCGGCATGACTTCCTCGGGATCGTTGCTGCGGATGCGCCGCAGCATGTCGGACTTCGCAGGATCACCGGGAACGATTGGGTGCTCGCCGGATTTCCCCTCGGCAGTCGCGAGGTCGCGTGAAATGAACGAGATGCCGCCGGCTTCCTTCACGCCGCCGTGGCAGGCGGTGCAGTGCTTGGTGAGGATCGGCCGGATGTCGCGATTGAATTCCACGCGTTCGCCGCCCATGCCATGGCTGACGGTGAGAAATGGAATGATGAGGAAAAACACGCAGCGCATAAAGAAATCGGGCCGAAGATACGACTGGAGGGGATCTTTTCAATCAAACGATCCGATTCGACGGCAAGTCTTCGAAGGCTTGTTCCCAGTGCGACTCCATTTTGAGTGGCTAAGAGAAGTCCGGGCCAAAGGCCCATGCCATACCAGCCCAGCCCATCGGGCTGGGTCAGGGATTCTCCATCCATATTGAGGGCCAAAGGTCCGCTCCATCCGCATGTCGCGATACGAGACCAACTCCTGCAAAGGATCGGGCCTTCAGCCCTCCAATCTGATTTTTCATCCATGTCCTGGGCCGTTGGCCCAGGCTGGTATAGAACGCGCCTTTGGTGCTTGGAAGATTCATATCCCAAATGAGTGGACTTGAACTTGCTCCTTAAATTCCAAGCGCACGCTTCAGATCCTCCGTGGTTTCAAAGACCAAGCGCTTCGGGGTTTTGGAGGCGATCGCGCCACGAAGCCGTTTGGCATTCTTCGGAGATCCCAGCAGGAGGGAGGTCGTGTCCCCGGCTTGCCGAGATTGTTCAGGAGATGGCACGAGGGTTTTGATCTGCCGATGTTGTTCCGGTTCGATCTCGATGGTGAGCCTGTTCATGCGTTGAAGGTTGTCATTGTCAACCCGCCAGGCCGCGATCACCCCTGCTTCCAATCGCCGCGCACGGGATGGCTCATGCGTTCGTTAAACGCTTCCGGTGATACGATGCGGTAAGCTTTTGGATCCCACACGATTTCACCGCCGGACTGGATGGCCAGCACGGAGAGGTGGCTCATGGCATCCGAGCGCACGGCATCGCCGATGGGGCCGACGGATGGCGTGTGGTCGCGCACGGAGTCGATGAAGGCCTGATAGTAACTGTTTTTGTAGAGCACGCGCTTGGCTCCCTCAGCCTGCTTTTCGCGGAACCATTCGGGATTGCTGGCGGCATAGCCACCACGGCTAAGGCTGATCCAGCCTTTGGGTCCGAAGAATGTCGTGCCGTCGTTGGTCCAGTTCTTGCGGTAGGTTTCCACGATGGGTTTCGCGATGTCGTCACTCATGAAATGCGTCTTGATGCCGCCTGCGAAGTCCATGTGAACGTCCCAGGAAGTGATCGCATTGAAGAGCGCGTTCGGTGTGGCGGCGGTGCCGGTGCCGCGAATTTTGAATGGACCTTGTTGATCGTAATCTAGTCCCCAGATGGCGACGTCCAGCGGATGTGCGCCCCAGCCCGCGATGAAACCGAGCGCGTAATCCGTGCAATACCATGATGCCGAGCTGGTGGTGCGGTCCTTGCTGCAAGGCTTCATCGGCGCGGGACCAATGTAGAGATCGTAATCGAGTCCGTCCGGCACGGGGATTTCCTCCAACGATCCGCCACCCGCGCCGGCGGGTGCCCAGATGTCGATGCGTTCGATCTCGCCGATGGTTCCGTTGAGCACCAGTTCGATGCCGCGCTTGATGATTTCCTGACTGCGCTGCTGGGTGCCGTATTGGAAGATGCGGTCGTGTTTCACGCAGGCATCGAGCATCGCCTTGTTCTGGGCGAGCGTGTGGCCTAACGGTTTTTCAATGTAAACATCCTTGCCCGCACGCACGGCGGCGAGACCGACGGGAACATGCCAGTGATCCGGTGTGGCGATGACGACCGCGTCGATGTTCGGATCAGCGAGCAGTTCGCGGAAGTCATTGTAGAGTTTCGGTTCGTGGCCTTGTTTTTCTTTGACGATCTTGCCGGCTGCCTCGCGCTTGTGGCGGAAAGGATCGGCGATGGCGACGGAGGTGCAGCCCTTCATCGAGAGGAAATTGCGCAGCAGTCCCGTGCCCTGACCGCCCACGCCGATGTGGCCGAGGCGAACGGTTTTGCCAGCGCTTTCCTCGCCGAATAGGCGTGGGGCGGCTGCGGCTGCGAGAGTGCTTGTTAGAAATCGGCGGCGTGTGGTTTTCATTGGAATGGAGATTGGAATTTTGAGATTGGAAATTTCAGATAGCCCACTGGCGCAGGCGCTCGGCGGAAACTTTTACGGCTTCCTCGCCGGCGATTTCCAGCGTGGTCGGGCCGTCGAAGCCTTGTGAAAGCAGTTCCTTCACGATGGCCTCGATGCCTACGACGCCAGCACCGAGCGGGATGAGGCCCATGCCGCAGCCGAACTGCGTGCCGCGTTTTGGAATCCATTCTTCCGGCATGTCCTTCCAATGCACGTGCTTGATGCGCGCGCCGAAGGTTTTCACAAACTGCAGCGGATCACCGCCGCCGAGCCATGAGTTACCGGTATCGAGATTGATGCCGACGGTTTCCTCATGACCGAGCGCGTCGAGGATGCGGGACATGCCGTCCACGGTGTCGGTGAGGATGCCGTGGGGCTCTAACAACAACTCGATGCCAAAAGTCTCCGCCCAACGGATCGGCTCGTGGAGTTTCTCGCGAATGCTGAAGAGGCGCTGGTCGTCGGTGAGGTGGTGGCCGAAGTCCGTCTTGGGATCGCCCTCTGTGGTGATGACTTGTTTCACACCGAGGAAATGCGCGAGCTTGATCGCCTTGATGATCTGCGCGGTGCCGTAGCGATCGGGTGAAGTGGGATCTAACAAATTCGCATGGGCGCAAACGCTGGTGAGCGTGAGGCTGAACTCGTTGACCATGTCGAGGATGGTCGCTGGATGAGAATCGAGGCTGAACGATGCGGAAAATCCATACTCGGTGCCGAGTGTGGCGCCGTCGTGGTTATCGGTGAGGTCCGCGTAGTCGAAGCCGAGCTGGCGGATGAGTTCGAATTGCCGCCGCATGGGCGAGAACGGTTGGATGAGAGCGAAGCAGCCGATTTTCATGGGATGGTGTGGTTCAAGGTTTGGTGAATGAGCGGAAGTCGTTTTCGATTTCCTCTGCGGACATTGGCTTGGAGTGGATCAGGATGCGATAGCTGAGTTTCAACGATTTCCCAGCGGCGAGAATCAGTGGCTCGTTGAAGAGGACGGACGGACTGTAGAAACTCATCGGCTTGCTGTCATGCACATACCACGGCGTCGGGTGGCGAAGATTGGCGGGATGATCGATGATGGCTATTCCGCTGCCGGGGCTGGAGAAATCCAGCCATCGCGCGGCCTGGCCGTGGCTGGCGGCGGCGGTGTTTTTCCCCTCGTTGGTGCGGACCGACCATCCGTTAGGCTGAAGCGGCAGCCGCAGCGACAGGCCCGCATAACCGCCGTAGGGTTTGCCGTCCTCCTCATGTGGCAGCGGCGTGCGACCGAGATTGACGGGCGCGTTTCCCGCAGTGAACTCGCTGGTCCATTCGATCCGGTAGCGGCCATCGGCATCCGGTTTTGTGATGGTGAGCTTGCGAATTTCCGTCATGACTGCGGGCTGTCCGGGCGGGTGGTAGCTGAATGAAAGCTCGGCGCGTGCGGAGAAATCCGTAGCTGGTTTGAAAGTGGCGGCAATTAGTTCGGTCACGCCTTCGCTCACCTTCGTGTTCTGATCTTCTTCCCAATAGTTCAGGCCGTTGATGAATTTCCACGACCACCACAAGCCACGATGCCATGGGTGATCGGCAGGTTCAAAGGCGGTGAGCATTTCTCCGTCCGTTGTGGCGAGTGGATGGAAATAAGACTTCGGAGCTTTCTTGTCCGCCACGAGTTTCCAGATGGTTTTCTCGCCGTTAAGCAGGGCGAGGCTGGTTTCGTCTTGCTGCCAAGTGAGAGAGGTGGATGTCTTCGTGTCCTCGGCACTTGCTGTGAAAACACCAAGAGCGAAATAGGCGAGTAGGGTGGTAAGCGGCTTCATCGGGAATGCTCTACGCAGCGAAACAAGGCGATGCTTTCAACTTTGGGTAATGATGCAGGATTGACGGAATCCACGGCGCGGGGAAAAAAAGTCGGTGCGGGCATGTTGCCCTCATGAGTTGGAGAAGACTTGGCTTGTCCCTTGCCAGCAGGCTGCACGCAGTCCATGGCTCCGTCACAGCCATTTCATCTTACGGAAAATAATCAACTGACCGATGGCGATGAGCAGCATGAACGCCATCACGCCGATGTAGCCGTATGGCTGATAGAGTTCCGGCATATTTAACGACAGCTTCTCACCGGTGGCGGACTGTGGTGCGAAGTTCATGCCGTAGATGCCGACGATGAAGGTGAGCGGAATGAAGATGGAGGTGATGACGGTGAGCACTCGCATCACTTCGTTGGTGCGCTGTCCGACGCTGGAATGATACAGCTCCATCAGTCCGGTAGTGAGTTCCTTGAGGTTTTCCACCAGATCCATGAGCTGCACGGTGTGGTCGTAGCAGTCGCGCAGGAAGATCCGCGTCGGCGCAGTGATGTAGCCGGAGGAATCATGGAGTAGGCCGTTCACCACATCGCGCAGCGGCCAGACGAAGCGGCGCATCTGGGCGAGGCTGCGTTTGTATTCGTGCAGGGTGTGGACCATCGCGCGGGTGGGTTTTTCCAGTAGCTCGTCCTCCAGCTCCTCGATGTCTGTGCCGAGTTGTTCGAGCACGGGATAGAAGTGATCGATGATGGAATCCAGCAGCGCGTAGGCGAGGTAGTCCGCCTTCGCTTTGCGGATCAATCCGCGACCGGAACGGATGCGTTCGCGCACCGGATCAAACACGTCGTATTCGCCTTCTTCCTGCACGGTGATGAGGAAATTCCTGCCGAGAAACAGGCTTATCTGCTCGCCGCAGATGGTGTGACTCTGAATCTGATAGACCATCTGGGCGACGACGAACACGTAGTCCGGTGTTTGCTCGACCTTGGGCCGCTGGCCGGTGTTGAGCACATCCTCGAGCGCGAGAGGATGGAGGTTGAAACGCTCGCCGAGATAGCGCAGCGCTTCTACGTCGCCAAGGCCGTCGATGTTGATCCAAGTGACCTTGCGGCTGTCGAAGCGTTCCGCGAGTTCTGCGATGTCCGGCACTTCGCGCTCCGAGAGATGATCGCGATCATACTCGATGAT
>JANMLQ010000295.1:0-6739 GCA_031372635.1 Akkermansiaceae bacterium
AAGGTGCCTCGCTCTCCGGCCGCACCGAGATCGGCGGTTGAATGATCGGATCTGAGTATCCGGTTTTGAAAATTCGCGTTACTTCGCGATTGCTCAAACAGTAGCCCGCCAGACGTTCAGGGCGCCGCACAAATCACCGAGGGCGCAGCCTACGGATTTGAAGAGTGTAATTTCTTCATCGTTCTTTCTGCCTGCGGCGTTGCCACGGCAGAGATCGGAGAGTTCGCCCGTGACTTGCTCGATGGTGAATGCGCCTTCCGCCACCGGGATGAGGATTTCGCCCGCTTCCTTGAAGCAGTTCACGCGGGTGTCCACGAAGACGCGTGAGCGGGTGACCATGGCGGTGTCGCACTCGCGCTTGTTCGCATGGTGATTGCCAAGAAAGTCCGTGTGCGTGCCGGGCCGGATCCACTCGCCATGCACGAGGATGTCCGTGCTGCCGGTGGCGGAAACGATGACATCGGCCTGTCCGCAGGCGGCTTTGAGATCGGTGACCGCTTCAAACACCAGCGCGGGCATTTCTTTCTTCATCGCCTGTGCTAGCGCCTCCGCCTTTGACTGCGTGCGCGCCCAGATGCGGACGGTTTTCAGCGGCCTGATGCTGGCGTGGGCGCGGATTAGGAATGGAGCCAGCCTGCCAGTGCCTAACAGCAGCAGCGTTTCCGAGTCCGCCCGCGATAGGAAACGCGATGCCAGTGCGGAGACTCCCGCCGTGCGCCAGCAGGTCACGCTCACGCCATCCACCAGCGCGAGCGGCACGCCGGTCTTGCGGTTGAAGAGCAGGATCTGGGAATACAGCGTTTGGTGCGGCGGCGTGTTCGCAGGAAAATAAGTGAAGGCTTTCAGCGCGATGACTTCATCGTTCCATGACGGCAGCATGGCGAAGGCATCGTGGCTGGCCGCAGCCTCATCGAGAAGCATCACCTGCCGTTGCGGCATGGTGTAGTGAGAGGCGAAGGTTTCCTGCAATGCATCAATGAAATGCGGGTAGCGCAGGGAGGCGTGGACTTCTTCGGCGGGGATCACTTTCATAGTAGTGGCATAGGCGGCGGGCGCTTTCTATGCGATGCCGCGCGGCAATGTCACGGGATAATGCCGTGGCATCTGCCAATCACTTTCCTGACCGGGCTTTTTCGACGATCGTCTTAATTTCCTTCGCCTTGTCGCGGTCCGGTGCTCCGTTGGCTGAGGTGATGACCTTCTCGCCCTTCGCATCGGTGATGACGAGGCTCGGACTGCCGCCTTTCGCATCGACGCAAGCCGGCAGCTTATCGAGATTCTTCTCGCCTGGGTCGATCTCGATGAGAACTACATGCGAACGTGGAATGGCGCTCTTGATCGCCTTGTTGTTAGCGTTAGTGGAGGACACGCATGTGGGGCAGTTAGGAAGCGCGTAATCCTGATAGAAAACGAAGGCAATGAGTTTGCCGGACTTGGTGGCCGAGGCGATGGAGGATTCGAGTTTCCGCTGGCTGTATGCCGCATGGAGGAGGCCGCCGCTCATCAGGATGGCCATCAGGGAGAGAATTGCTGTTTTCATAAGTGACTCGATGCAATCCGAAACGCGAGCGGAGTCAAGTTGCGAGTCGTTCGAGAAATTTTTTGCATCGTTGTCGCAGGGTGCTATCACCACTGCGGCTTCGACATTTCCCGCAGCGCGAAACCTTTCCCAACCCGACATAACCATGGACACCTCCACATCGACGAATCCTTCCAGCGCGGGCCAGTGCCCGTTTTCAGGCGGCACCACTACGCGCGCAGCCGGCAGAGGCACCCGCAACCAGGACTGGTGGCCCAAGCAGCTTCAACTCAACATCCTCCGCCAGCACTCGTCGCTTTCTGATCCGATGGGCGGAAACTTCGACTACGCACAGGAATTCAAGTCGCTCGATCTCGCGGCGGTGAAGAAGGACATCTTCGCGTTGCTGACGGATTCGCAAGACTGGTGGCCCGCAGATTACGGCCACTATGGCCCGTTCTTCATCCGCATGGCATGGCACAGCGCGGGCACTTATCGCACCGCCGACGGCCGCGGCGGCGCAGGCTCTGGCACGCAGCGTTTCGCACCGCTCAATAGTTGGCCGGACAATGCCAGCCTCGACAAGGCGCGCATGCTCTTGTGGCCCGTCAAACAGAAATACGGACGCAAGCTTTCCTGGGCGGACCTGATGATCCTCGCCGGAAACTGCGCGCTGGAATCCATGGGTTTCAAAACCTTCGGCTTCGGCGGTGGCCGCGCGGATGTCTGGGAACCGGAGGAGGACATCTATTGGGGAAGCGAAGGCGAGTGGCTCGCGGACAAGCGCTACTCGGGCGACCGCCAGTTGGAAAACCCGCTCGCCGCCGTGCAGATGGGCCTCATTTACGTGAACCCGGAAGGGCCTAACGGAAATCCGGACCCCATCGCCGCCGCGCGCGACATCCGCGAGACCTTCGCACGCATGGCGATGAACGATGAGGAAACCGTGGCCCTGATCGCCGGCGGCCACACCTTTGGCAAAGCCCACGGTGCGGCTGATCCTAACAAACACGTCGGCCCAGAGCCCGCCGCTGCTCCCATCGAGGAGCAGAGCCTTGGCTGGAAGAACAGCTACGGTACCGGCAACGCGGGAGACACCATCACCAGCGGCCTCGAAGGCGCATGGACGACCTCGCCTACGAAATGGAGCAACAGCTACTTCGATAACCTCTTCGGCTACGATTGGGAACTCACCACCAGCCCGGCGGGTGCCAAGCAGTGGAAACCGAAAGGCTCCGCAGGCGCAGGCACGGTGCCAGACGCGCACGATCCCGCGAAGCACCACGCGCCCATGATGTTCACCACCGATCTCTCGCTCAAAGTCGATCCGATCTACGCGCCGATCTCAAAACGCTTCCATGAAAATCCGGACCAGTTCGCGGACGCCTTCGCACGCGCGTGGTTCAAGCTCACCCACCGCGACATGGGGCCGAAGGTCCGCTACCTCGGGCCGGAGGTGCCGGAAGAAGAGCTGATTTGGCAGGATAACATTCCCGCAGTGACACATCCGCTGATCGACGATCAAGACATCGCCGTGCTCAAAGCGAAGATCCTCGCCGCCGGTCTAACGGTTTCCGAACTCGTCTCCACCGCATGGGCCTCCGCCTCCACCTTCCGCGGCTCCGACAAACGCGGCGGTGCCAACGGTGCGCGTGTTCGCCTGGCACCACAGATCTACTGGCAGGTGAACCATCCTACGCAGCTTGCCAAAGTCTTAAGTTCACTCGAAGCAATCCAAAGCGAGTTCAACAAAGGCGGCAAACAGGTTTCCATTGCAGACCTCATCGTGCTCGGTGGATGTGCCGGCATTGAAGATGCGGCGAAGAACGCCGGGAACAGCGTGACGGTTCCTTTCACACCGGGTCGCAGCGATGCCTCGCAGGAACAAACCGATGTCGCCTCGTTCGCGCTCATGGAACCGCAGGCCGATGGTTTTCGTAACTTCATGAAGACGCACTACACCACGTCTGCGGAGGAAATGCTCATCGACAAAGCGCAACTCCTCACACTCACCCCGCCGGAAATGACCGTGCTCGTCGGCGGTCTGCGTGTGCTCAATGCCAACTTCGATGGCTCGCAGACCGGTGTGTTCACCAAACGTCCGCAAACCCTCACCAATGACTTTTTCGTCAACCTGCTAGACATGGGCACCACTTGGAAGTCCGTCTCGCCGCACGACGATTTGTTTGAAGGCCGCGACCGCGTCACCGGTGATCTCAAGTGGACCGGCAGCCGCGTCGATCTCATCTTCGGCTCGAACTCCGAACTGCGCGCGCTCGCGGAAGTCCACGCCTGCGGAGATTCGCAGGAAAAGTTCATCGCAGACTTCATCGCCGCATGGACCAAGGTGATGAATCTCGACCGCTTCGCTTGATCTCAAGGGTGGACGTGCGGAGCCGCGCGGTTGTAGGATCGCGCGTGCTTCCGTGGTTCACAGATAATCGTTTCCCGCTGTATCTCGCGCCGATGGCGGGGGTGACGGATGTGATTTTCCGCCAGATCTGCAAGGAACTGGGCGCAGATGTGATGGTGACGGAATTCGTCTCTGCGGAAGGCATCATGCAGGCGGATCACCGCACGCGGAAATACACAGAATTCACCGAGCAGCAGCGGCCCGTGGGAGTGCAGATCTTCGGCGGTGACGGCGCGCGCATGGGCGAAGCTGCTAGAAAAATCATCGACTGGAAACAACCGGACTTCATCGACATCAACTTCGGCTGCCCGGTGAACAAAGTGGTTGCGAAAAACGGTGGCTCATCACTGCTGAAGGATTGCCCGGTGTTAGCGGAAGTCGCGGCAGGCGTCGCCAAAGCGGTGGGCGGGCAGGTGCCGGTGACTGCGAAGATGCGCATCGGCTGGGATGAAAATTCCATCAACGCAGTGGAAGTCGCGCACATTCTCCAAGACTGCGGCATGCAGGCGATCGCAGTCCATGGCCGGACGCGCGCACAGAGCTATAGCGGCGAGGCGGACTGGAATGTCATCGATGCCGTGGCGCGCGCCGTTTCCGTGCCGGTGATCGGCAATGGCGACATCACCTGCGGCGCGGACGTGCTGCGGCGCAAGCGCGGCACGGCGGTCTCCGGCGTGATGATCGGCCGCGCCGCGATGCAAAACCCGTGGGTGTTCCGCGAGGCGAAACATTTCCTCGAAACCGGCGCGGAGTCTCCGGGCATTGATCTCGAAGAGCGTTGGGAAATGGTCATCCGCCATTGCCGGATGGCGGTTCACAGCGATCGCTATGGAAACGAAAAGCAGACCCTCACCGCGATGCGTTCCCGACTGATGGCGTATTGCAAAGGCTTCCCCGGCGCGAAGGAACTTCGGCAGAAACTCTGCCACGTTTCCTCGGTCGCGGAAGTGGAGGACATGGCCGCGTTTTCCATCACCCGCGCCGAGATGGAGGGCTGAAACCCAGAGCGCCAAAACCAGCGATTTTTTACCCGCGAATGACCGCGAATTCATCCCGTAAACCGAAGCAGGAATTGCGCTTGTGGCCCTCATGCCACAAAGCACGCGTGCGGGTGAATGTGGGAGTTCGGGATAAACGTCCATCTGCGGCTCGTTTCTCTTTTTTGGATAAATCCGTGTCACCAGCGGCCTGATCGGCATAGGCTCTGCGCATGGCTTTCAGCAAATTCGGACTTCGCAACGAGATCCTCCATGCCATCCGCAAGGCCGGCTACGTCCGCCCGACGCCGGTGCAGGCCGCCGCGATTCCCAAGGTGATGCAGGGAAACGACGTGATCGCCCTCGCCCAGACCGGCACCGGCAAGACCGCAGCCTTCGTGCTGCCGCTGCTGCACCGGCTCGCCATGGCGCACCATCCCGACCAACCGAGGCGGGTGAAGGCGCTCATTCTCGCACCCACCCGGGAACTCGCCCTCCAGATTATGGAAAACGTCCGCGCCTACGGCGACGGCCTGCCGATCCGCGTGGCCGCCATCTTCGGCGGCGTGGAAGAGGCTGCACAGCTTAGTGCCCTGCAACGGGGCGTCCAGATCGTCGTCGCCACGCCGGGTCGGCTGCTGGACCTCATCGGCCGACGCCAGGTCGATCTGGGCGTTTTGGAAACGCTCGTGCTCGATGAAGCGGACCGCATGCTCCACATGGGCTTCCTGCCGGACATCGAGACAATCATCGGCCATCTGCCGAAACGCCGCCAGACGCTGATGTTTTCCGCCACCTTTCCCAAGGAGGTCGAGTCCCTTGCCCGCCGTTTCCAATACCAACCGAAAATGGTGCAGGTGGGAAAACGCTCCGATCCTGCGGAAACCGTGGCCCAGTGCGTGTACCAAGTGCCCGCCCATCTCAAGGGCGCACTTCTGCTGGAACTGCTGCGCCAGCCTGGATTCACTCGGGTACTTGTCTTCGTTCGCATGAAGGACGGTGCGAACCGCCTCACGGAATTCCTCAAGAGCGCCGATGTGATGGCCACCCGGCTGCACTCCAGCCGTTCCCAGGAACAAAGGCTACAGGCACTGCGGGATTTCAAGGACGGTAAAGTCCAAGTGCTCGTCGCCACCGACATCGTCGCGCGTGGCATCGACATCGACGGCGTCACGCAGGTGGTGAACTTCGATTTCCCGGTCAATCCCGAGGACTACGTGCATCGCATTGGTCGCACCGGACGGGCGGAAGCGCTCGGTGAAGCTATCAGCTTCGTGCCCGAGGAGGATCTCAACCTGCTGGGAATCCTCGAACTCACCATTGCCCGAAGACTCCCGAAGAAGCGCCTGAAAGGCTTCGATTACCATGCTCCTAGGCGGCAAAATGACCCCGGAATGGGCCTGCAAAAGCGCGATTGGCGGAAACGCACCCGCGAAAAGGAAGTGAAAAAGACACTTGGTAAAACACCCGGAAAAAGTCGCAAGTGACTAATTACCAGTAATTTTTTGATGTTTGCGGAGAATGCCACCGAGGGGAATTTTTAAAAAATTCTTCAAATACGTGAAGACGTAGGTTGCCAAATTATCAAGTTTTCTGTAGCTTCACCACCGTTCAGCCAAACCTTGGTTGAATGTCCAAACAAAGGCAGTCCCTCAGAAGGCTGCCGAAAACAAAAAAAACACCCGAAGAAATACACACACCATGAAACTGACCAACACCCTGACCATGAAACGCAAAGCTGGTATGACCCTCCTCGAATTGACGGTCGTCATCCTTGTTCTGCTCTCCCTCATCTCGATCCTCTTCATTGGCGCCCGCGCTTGGAAGAAG
>JANMLQ010000328.1:0-7225 GCA_031372635.1 Akkermansiaceae bacterium
CAAACCGGAGCCGCCGAGGACGCCGCCGCTTTCTATCAGGATCTGACCGACCTCGATGCGGACTGGAGCAACCCGGAAACCATCGAGTCCCTCGAATGGCCGGAGGAACTCAAGTCTTCGCTGCGCCAGCTCGTTTGGTGACTGTTTTTGGGATGGCGTTCTTCAAGCCCATCATTCGTCCCACCAACTCCGCGACGAGAGGATTGGGAAAGCGACGGCTCGGCGTGATCGCGTAGAAAGTTTCACTGATCTGCGGGATGCGATGTGTTTCCACTAGGATGCCGTTGGCGATCTCATCACGCACGACGACTGGCGGAACAAGCGCGAGACCCTCGCCCTCGCGGGCTAACAGACGCAGCATCGACATGTCATCCACCTCGGCGAGGATGCGCGGCCTTGCTCCGGCCGCAGCGGTGATGCGATCGAAGGCGGCGCGCGTGTTGCTTTCCAGACTTGGCAAGATCACGGGCACGTCTCGGAATCCTTCCGGGAAACGCAGGCGCTTCTTTTTCCACTCCGGCACGCCGACAAGACTAACGGGTTGTTCCGCAAGCAGGTGACTGTGCCACGGGCGGCCCGCATCCCTGCGCGCGGCCTGGTTGGACAGCACCATGTCCACCTCATGCGCGTGCATCGCCACTAACAGATCTCGCTGCGCACCGGAGCGGATGACGGTTTCCACATCGGCCATGTGCAGCGCCGGGCGCAGGAACTCGAGCAAGAAGTTCCGCGAGAGCGTGGCCACTGCGCCGACTCGTAAAATCTGCTGTCCGCCATGCGGACGATGCTGCATTACGTCCATCAGTTCCTCTCCGCTGCGTGCGATCTCCTCCGCATAGCCGAGTGTGATACGGCCCGCTTCGGTGAGCTTGAGTCCGCCCTTGCCGCGCTCGAACAACGAGTGACCGAGGCTTTCCTCAAGCTGCTTGAGCTGGATGCTCAACGCGGGGGCGGAGAGCTTGAGTTTCGCAGCGGCTTTCGTCAGGTTCAGCTCGCGTGCGATGAAGCGGAAGTACCGGAGGTGGTGGTAATTCAGGAAGGGCATAGGCGTTAAATAAATCGTCACGCTGGATTTAAAAGCATGTAATTCCCTAAAAGTCACGTTTCCCCCAGCCTTCCGGCGATGCAACTCGTTCTGCCGCTCATTCCACTGTTCCCGCTGCTCGCAGGTCTTGCCTGCCGCGCGCTTTCTCCAGCTACCGCCGGTCGCGTGGCGGTGTCCGCCGCCGGGATGTCCGCCGCGCTCGCCATGCTGCTGGTCATCTTCGGAAACGATACCTGCGCCGTGCTTCTCAAACAGGATACCTTATCCTCGGTGATGGTCGTTCTGGTAGCCTTCCTCGGCACGGTGGTGCTGCGGTTTTCCCGCCACTACCTGGCCGGTGATCCGGCGCAGGCGAAGTTCTTTTCATGGATGAGCCTCACGCTTGCCTCGGTGCTGACGCTGGTGCTTTCCGCTAACCTGCTGGTTCTGCTCGCAGCTTGGATTTCCACCAGCCTCTTCCTGCATCGCCTGCTGCTGCATCATCCCGAGCGGGCGGGCGCGGTGTTTTCGGCGCGCAAGAAATTCGTCTTCAGTCGGATGGGCGATGTCTGTCTGTTAGCCGCCTCGCTGCTTCTCTATCGCGCGCATGGCTCATGGAACTTCGATGAGATCTTCGCATCGGTGGCTGCGGGAAATACGAGCGGTCTGACACTCGTCGGTTTTCTGTTAGTCGCATGCGCCGCTCTGAAGTCCGCGCAGTTTCCCTTCCATAGCTGGTTGCCAGACACGATGGAAACACCGACGCCTGTCTCCGCCTTCATGCACGCGGGCATCATCAACGCCGGTGGTTTTCTCATCATCCGCTTCTCACCGCTCTTCGCTCATGCGGCCAGTGCGCTGAATGTGCTGGTGATCATCGGTACAGTGACAGCGGCATTCGGTGCGGTACTCATGCTCGCGCAGCCGGGTGTGAAACGTGCGCTCGCATACTCCACCATCGCGCAGATGGGATTCATGCTGCTTCAGTGCGGTCTCGGTGCTTATGGTCTCGCGCTGATCCACATCGTCGCGCACTCGCTCTACAAGGCGCACGCCTTTCTAACCGCTGGCTCCACAATCGGCGCAGTGCCACGCGCGGCGATACCGCTCTCCACTCCCGCGCTGGTGATCGGCGTGCTCACAGGCGGACTGATCGCCACTGGCGGAGCCACGGCACTCTACATGATCGCGCCCGCTGCGCCGCTTCAACCATGGGTCTTCGCGGTGGTGCTCGCATTGGCGCTCGCCTACGGCCTCGCCCGCGCATGGTCGGCGGGCGGCGGCGATTCCATGATCTTCGGGCCACTCGGTATCGCCGTGCTGGTGTGTGTGGTCACCTACGCGCTGCACGCGGGTTCCGCCTTGCTGCCGATCCCATCCAAGGCTCCGCAAACACCCGCGCTTCTAACGGGATTCGTCGCTGCGGTGTTCGCGGTCTTGTTCCTCTTCCAAGCACTGCTCTGGCGGGCCAGCCGTCATCCTCTTGGCCGCAGACTCTACGTTCACGCGCTGAACGGATTCTACCTCGGCACTCTCGCCAACCGCGTGCTCGGCCTGCTCTGGCCGCGCCACCCGATTTCCTGAAAATCTCTGCACCTAACAACTCATGATCGCCACACTTGAAGCCCCCGTCGCCACGCCGCCCGCTCTGGAATCCGCCATTGATTCCGCGCTCGCACGCATCGCGCCGCTCTGGCCGCTCGGCCACTTCGTCGCCGTCAATCCCTTCGCCGGTCTCTCGCAGCTTCCGTTTGCGAAAGCCTGCGAAGTCCTCCAAGGCGCGACCGGTGCCGCACCACTCCAATCGCCCGCGCAATACCTCGCTGCGCTCCACGATGGCACGATCCATCCCGATGATCTCCGCGCCGTAGCCGATGCTGAGTGGTCATTCGAGCGCCTCGTTTCCTCTTTGGAAAACGCTGAGGATGATTGCGAATTCGGAGTCATCTCCACCGTCGCGGACATGCTCGACCAACAGCGCCCGCACGCGCACTGGAGCGGCTTCGTCGTCGAGGAAATCTCCAAGTGGTGTGGTGTCGCCTTCGATGAAAACCAAACGACGTGGAAGTCCCCGTGGCGCACTCTCGGGCTCTTCGCCGCATGGCGCGAGGCCGCCGCGTATGACCGCAACCCGGAGGTCTTCGGTCTAACAGGTTTCCGCAAATTCGTCGCCGGGCTGCCGGATTCACCGGACGCGTGCATCGGTTACTGCATGACTATGCTCGCGCCGAAGCAGATCGACACCGCTGACTTCCTGCATCGCCAGCTCTTCACCATCTCCGGCTGGGCGGGCTACGTGAAGTATCTCGTCCGCGAAGACGAACTGCGCGGTGCGAAAAACCCGGCGCTGCGTGAGTTGTTAGCGATCCGCTTGGCATACGACGCCGCTCTCTTTCACGCCTTCGCACGCGACGGCATCATCCGCGCGGATTGGCGGCATCAATCAACTCCCGCGCGCAAGCCGGAGATGATCGAGGCTCTCTCACGCTGGCAGTCCGCCTATGAAGCCGGGTTTCAACGCGAGCTTGCTGGAAATCTAACAGCGCAACCATCCACGCAGCTTGAGACGCGGCCAGTGGCGCAGGCGGTGTTCTGCATCGACGTGCGTTCGGAAATAGTGAGGCGTCATCTCGAAGCCGCGTTGCCCGGCCTGCAAACGATCGGCTTCGCGGGCTTCTTCGGCTTTCCCGTAGCTCACAAGCCAGCGGGTGCGCCTTACTCCGTCGCGCGCTGCCCGGTTCTGCTCGTCCCGCCAGTGGATAGCAGTGAGCCCGGTGATGGCACAGCGCGGCGCAAGCTGCTGCGCAAGGGCGCGTGGAAGGCGTTTCAAAACTCCGCCGCCTCCTGCTTCTCGTTTGTCGAAGCTGCGGGCTTGGGTTTCTCCGCAGTGTTAGGTCGCTTCGGCAGACAGCAAGGCGGCTGCTGCCACGCACCCGCGCCACGGCTCTTGGATACGCCAGTGGAAACCCGCGCTGCGATGGCGGAAGGCGCACTGCGTAACATGAGCCTAACAAAAAACTTCGCACGGCTCGTGCTCATCTGCGGCCACGGCAGTCACAGCGCGAACAACCCCTACGCATCTGCACTCGATTGCGGTGCTTGCGGCGGACACGCAGGCGATGTGAACGCACGCCTCGCCGCCGCTGCGCTCAATGACATCAAGGTAAGAAAGGTGCTCGCCGCAAAAGACATCGTCATCCCTGACGACACCGTCTTCATCGCCGGCCTGCACGACACGCTCTGTGATGACCTCGCGCTCTTCGATCTAACTGAAGTGCCAACCACTCACACGGCTGAAGTTTCCGCCCTTCAAAAAGCACTCACCCAAGCCGGTGCCGCCACCCGCACAGAACGCGCCGCCTCGCTTGGAATCGACGCGCAGGAAACGAACGAAATCGAAACCGCAGTGCGCGCTCGGGGCCACGACATCTCACAAGTCCGCCCCGAGTGGGGGCTCGCTAACAACGCCGCTCTCGTAGCCGCTCCACGTTCACGCAGCTCCGCACTCAAGCTCGATGGTCGGGTTTTCCTGCACGACTACGATGCCGCTGCCGATCCCGATCTCAATGTGCTCACGCTCATCCTCTGCGCTCCGGTAGTCGTGGCGAGCTGGATCAACCTGCAATACTACGCCTCGCGCATCGACCCCGAACGCTACGGCGCAGGCGATAAGGCGCTGCATCATGTGGTCGGCGGCATCGGTGTGATGGAGGGCAATGGCGGCGACTTGAAGACCGGCCTGCCGCTCCAGTCCATCCACGATGGGAAACGCTTCGTACACGAGCCAAGGCGGCTCACCGTCTTCATCGACGCCACTCGGGAGGCTCTCGAAACCGCACTCACACGCGCCGAAGGCACGCGCCAGCTCTTCGATCACGGCTGGATTCATCTAGTGGCGCTTGAGGGAGGCGATGCCTACCGCCACACGCTTGACGGCTGGAAGAAAATCTAGCACGACACGCAGATCAATATGCAGGACTCACCGCAGGTAGGAATCATCATGGGCAGCGATTCGGATTGGCCGACGATGGAGCACGCAGCCCGCACGCTCGAAGACTTCGGTGTGAAATGGGAGGCCCAGGTCGTGAGCGCCCACCGCACTCCAGACAAATTGTTTTCCTATGCCAGCGAAGCACGCGGCCGCGGATTGAAATGCGTGATCGCCGGTGCCGGTGGAGCCGCGCATCTACCAGGCATGACCGCCGCCATCACCGATCTTCCGGTACTCGGCGTGCCAGTGGAATCCAAGGCGCTCCAAGGCATGGACTCACTGCTTTCCATCGTGCAAATGCCCGCCGGCATTCCGACCGCCACCTTCGCCATCGGCAGAGCGGGCGCAGTCAACGCCGCGTTGTTCGCAGTGGCGATGCTTGCAAACGATTCTCCCGCTCTTGCGGAAAAACTCGCCGCATTCCGTGCCAGTCAGAACGCGAAAGTGAAATCGTTATCCCTGCCACCACTCGAATGAGCATTCATTCTCCGCATTGCACGGTAGGCATCATCGGCGGCGGCCAGCTTGGCAGGATGCTAGCTCTAGCCGCCCGCCGCATGAACGTGCGCACGCTGGTCTGGACCGGCGGACTCGAAGCCCCGGCCGTCGAAGTGGCGGATGATGCGATCGATCTTCCCTTCGATGATCCGCAGGCGCTCTCGCGCTTCTGCGCTGCGGTCACGGTGGCGACTGTGGAGTTTGAAAACATCCCGTTTCCTGTCCTGGATGCGGTGGCGCAGCGGGTGCCGCTGCATCCCTCACCGCAGTCCGTTGGTATCTGCCAGAACCGTGCTTCGGAGAAAAACTTCCTTCGTTCTAACGGAATTCCCTGCGCGGACTTCGCACTCGTTTCAAACCCCGACGAACTGGCCGCTGCGATGCGTAGCCTCGGAAGCGGCGTGCTCAAGACGGCGGACTTCGGCTATGATGGCAACGGCCAGATCCGCATCCATGGCAACGAGAACCCTGAAGAAGTGTGGAAGACCTTCGCTTCACCGCGCGGCGTGTTCGAGGCATGGATTCCGTTTTCAAAAGAACTCTCGGTGATGGTCGCACGCGGCACAGATGGCGAGACCGTCTGCTACGATCCTGCGGAAAACCAGCACTGCGATCACATCCTCGATGTCTCGATCGTTCCCGCGCGGGTGGCTCCAGTCGTGACGGAAGCCGCCGTCGCGCTCGCCCGCCGCATCGCGGAGGCGCTCGATTATCGCGGCATCATGGGCGTCGAGTTTTTCATGAAGGAGGATGGCTCGCTGCTCGTGAACGAGATGGCTCCGCGTCCGCACAACTCCGGCCACCACACCTTGGACGCCTGCGCGACCTCGCAGTTCGAGCAACAACTCCGCGCGGTGCTCGGGCTGCCGCTAGGCTCCACCCGGCTGCTCTCACCAGTCGCGATGCTAAATCTGTTAGGAAACCTGTGGCGCGGAACAGAGCCGCCGGACTGGACTCCGCTCTTCGCCGATGGAGAAGCAAGCCTGCACCTCTACGGCAAGTCCCGCGCGAGCCGCCGCCGCAAGATGGGCCACGCGAATTTTCTCGGAATCACAGCAGAGGACGCATTGCAACGCGCGCTGCGACTCAAGCAACAGTGGCTGGCGGAAGCGGCAGAGTCATTGCAGGCTGAAACCTAAACTCCATGCACATCTATTGAAGTCCGCATGAGGAGTTCAACGGATTTTGGATTTCACGCTTCAGCGTGTATTTTAAAGACAGGCTGAAGCCTGAACTCTGTTAGGAAATGTGCGCCTGATAGCCCGCTGCATCCATTAGCCCGGAAACATCAGCTGCGTTCTTCACGCGCAGTTTGAAAATCCAGCCTTTGCCTATTTTCCCGCCTTTTTTCTTCCTGTCTATTCCGGCCTTGCCAGCTTGGATCTGGTCGCGCCAACTTCTCCATGCTTCCTAAAACCGATGACTCCTTCCAAGTTCAACCATGACTTGTCGTGCGACTTCCCCAGTTCCGTCGTCCGGGAAGACACCATCGAATACGGCTTCATCGGCACGCTCCAGCGCCTCAAATACGAATACCGCCCGGACATCACCAACCGCGCCACGCTGGAAGCCAATTTCCGCGAGAAATTCGAAGCCCTGAACCGCGTCCGCCTCACCGACTCGGAATTCGCCCGCCTTCTCAACGAGATCGTCACGCCCGATGTCTTCACCGCCTCGAAGACTCTGCGCGCCATCAGCAGCTTCACCCGCGA
>JANMLQ010000032.1:0-27081 GCA_031372635.1 Akkermansiaceae bacterium
GCCTTGTCGTCCTCCAGATCTGCGGTCTGGGAAGCGTTTTTCAAAGCCGTCTCGACCTCCTCAAGGGTCGTTTCGATCAGGTATCCGCTGGCAATCACATCGGCCAGGATGTCTTTGCCATTGACGAGCTCGCGTTCCATGGGGCTTGAGACACCGATGCGATCCGAAATGCGCTTCTTTTCACGATCCATGCGCGCGATGCGGGCCTGTTCGGCAGGAGATTCTACTTTTTCTTCCGATGGGTCTTTGTCGGAAGCCACGGCTTCGGCGGTCTTCTCCGTCTGTGAAGCGCGGGTGATGGCGGACCAGGCGATGACGGCGGAGGCTGAGAGGGCGAGGATGGGGACAGCGGCGAGTAGTTTTGGTGTTTTCATGATTTGGCAGTGGGGTTGGTTGGTGATTGTGGGCGGAGAAATGGATCAAAGGCGGCGGGCAGGATGCCCGCGCCACTGTGGCCCGGACATTCAGCCCGGTGCTTTCGTGTGATGGTGTTCAGGCTGGAAGCCTCGACTCCGAAACAGCCAGGATAGCTGTTTTCCATTTCCATGGTGGATTCGGTAGGCACAATTTCCTGACTATGGGAATGATAGTTTCATGGCAAGATTTTTTTGGGTACAAAATCGCTGGTCTCCTAAACATGTGTGAACTATATAGAGGTCTGCAAAAATTTTCGGGGGTGATATGAGAATTTGCTTTGCGACAGATTTGTCACATGTAGGGTGCGGCAAATGGAGTGGAAGGTATCCGCTTGCATTCAAAAAACTGAAATCAACCAACCACACCATCACTACCATGGCATCAGACAATAAGATATCCATCATCGTCACACCGCAGAAGAAGGCCGCGATCGAGGCGGCGGTGCTGGCGCTCAAGACTGAACTCCAAGACATCACCGTGAGTCTAGCCGAAGGCGAGCGCGAAAGCCTGCCGCGCATCGGCGACAAGACGCTGGCATTTGACACGAAGTGCGAGGGCTACATGGCGAGCCGCCCGGACTTGGTGCCGAACTTCATTGATGCGGCGGAGCGTGCGAAGGACCGCAAATTGATCGAAGATCTGCTGCCGTCATTCCGTGAACTGGCACCGTTGGCACAGGCGATGGAGGATACGCTGGCGCTGGCGAACTCAGACAACTACATGGGCGATCTCTCGTTTTACCAGAATGTGAAACAGGCAGCGAAACGTGGCGTTGCTGGAGCGGCAGCGATTTACGACGATCTGAAATCGCGTTTTCCAGGACGGCCGCGACTGGGTGATGGCGGCGCAACTCCGCCGAGTCCGTAAGTCATTGGTAAAATGTGAATTGAGGAGATTAAGAAGCACCTAAATCAGACAAGTAAGTCCGGCGCGGATAGAAAAAGCTCTCCGCTCCGGACTTTTTTCTAAGTTTTATGGGGAAAGAGGTCGTGCGGAGAGGGAAAGAGCTGGGTCAGGATGAGAAGAAGGTCACTTGTTGGGAGAAATTTCTATTGTGGGAGGAAAAGAAGTCCGTGCGGGGGAGTTTTTAGATGCGCGGAGACGGCGCTTTGTTTGCCGGGAAGAGAAAGAGTTCCGATGAAGGGCTGACAAGGTCTGCGGAAGCGCTGGCTCCGCGTGCCGGAGCTGAATATGGTGGGTAAAATATGGAGAGCAGGAACCTGTGCTGCGCCGGGTGTGGGGACAGGTTGTCCCCACCACGGGCTGGAACATGTTGTTCCAGCCACAAGATAGCGGACGTGACGTCCACACTCCTTTTTTGCCCACCATTTTCAGTCATGTCTGGCGATGAGGCTGGTCTTGCCTGCGGGATTGCTCTTGGTTTTTCAGCATGAAACGTTTGGAACCGCATTGGCAGATTCTGATCGCACTGGTTCTGGCAACGATGATCGCGCTGGTTTTCCGGCATTGGTCGGTGGCAGAGAGCTTCGTTGAAGCGGTGCTGGGCGGCTGTCGCTTCGCGGGGGATTTATTCATGCGGGCGCTGAAGATGCTGATCGTGCCGCTGATCCTGACCTCGGTGGTGTCCGGGATCACGGGGCTGCACGGCGTGACTGGCTTCGGACGTCTCGGTTTGAAAACCGCAGGAGTCTATATCGGCACCGGCCTGACCGCGATTCTGATAGGATTGGCGTTGGTGAACCTGATTCAACCGGGCTTGGTGAATGGCCAGCCGAATCCGGTGATCCGCGCGGCCTTCGAGGATTCGGCTGCGAAAGCAGGAACTGATGTTTCCATCAAAGTGGCCGAGGCAGGTGCGCGTAAAGCCGGGGATTACCTAGATGTCTTCCGTTCGATGCTGCCGGAAAACATCCTGCACGCCGCCACGGATAACAGTCAGCTTCTCGGAGTGATTGTTTTCGGACTGCTGTTTGCAGCGGCGGTCACGCGATTGCCAGTGGATGAGATGCGGACGGTGCGCGAGTTTTTCCGCGCTGCGCATGACGCGATGATTCTTATCACTGGATGGGTGATGAAACTCGCGCCGTTTGGTGTGTTCGCGCTGATTTTGCCGGTGGTGCATGCGACGGGCGCGGACCTGTTCGTGAACCTCGGGAAATACTTTCTCACTGTGTTGGCGGGCTTGTTTCTGCATTTGTTTGTGGTGTTACCGTTCATCCTGAAATTTCTAGCAGGTGTGGATCCATGGGCGCATCTACGGGCGATGCGGCAGGCGATGTTGCTCGCGTTTTCTACGGCTTCTTCATCGGGCACTCTGCCGGTGACGATGAAGTGTGTGGAGGAAGGCAGTGGCGTTTCCAAGCGCATCACTGGTTTCACGCTGCCGCTGGGATCGACCGTGAACACGGACGGCACCGCGCTTTACGAATGCGTGGCGGTGATGTTTGTGGCGCAGGTGATGGGTGTGCATCTCGGGCTTGCCGGACAGTTTTTCGTGGTGGCGGCTTCGCTACTAACGAGCATCGGCGTGGCGGGTATTCCCTCCGCTAGCCTGGTGGCGATTCTACTGATCTTGAAAAGCTCCGGCATCCCCGGTGCGGAAACCGCAGTCGTCGCGTTGCTCGCGGTGGACCGTCTGCTGGACATGAGTCGCACCGCCGTGAACGTCTTCGGAGATTCGTGCGTCGCGGTGATCGTCGCGAAGTCTGAGGGCGAGACGCTGAAGGTGTGAGGCGTCACGCGACGGCAGTGGCGGCGAGCACGGAATCGAGCACTTCGATGCAGCGTTCGTTCTGCGCGCGGGTGCCGATGGAGATGCGAATCCAATCGGGAAGTTTGTAGCTACTCATCGCGCGGACGATGACGCCTTGCTTGAGCATGTCCCGGAACACGGCATCACCGCCGCCGGTTTTCACGAGTAGGAAATTGGCGTGGCTGGGCACAAACTCCAGTCCGCGAGTGGTGAAAGCCTTTTCATAGAAAGCCATACCTTCGCTGTTAAGCTTGCGAGTGGCAGCAGCGTGCGCTGTGTCTTTTAGAGCGGCCAGCGCGCCGGCTTGGGCAATAGAGTTGACGTTGAATGGCTGACGGGCCTTCTGTAGTAACTCGGCAAGATGCGCGGGAGCTATGCCATAACCGACGCGCAGTGCTGCCAGGCCGTGGATTTTAGAAAAGGTCCGCAGCACGCAGACATTGCGGCCCTCGCGCACGTAGCGCAAAGTGTCCGGCGCGGATTCGGGAAACTCGATGTAGGCTTCGTCAAACACGGCGATCACATGCTCAGGGAGCCGGTTCATGAAGCGGTCGATGGTTTCCTGATTCACCATGGTGCCGGTGGGGTTGTTAGGATTGGCGATGAAGACGAGCCGGGTGTCCGCAGTGATGGCGTCGGCCATGGCATCAAGGTCGTGGATGAAGCCGGGATCGGGAACCTCGATGTATTTCGCGCCGAAGAGCGTGGCCATCAGCTTGTATACGACGAAGGCGTGCTTGGCGGCGATGAGTTCGTTGCTGCGGTTGAGGAAGGTGTGGCAAAGCAGCTCGATGATTTCGTTAGAGCCGTTGCCGAGCACCACGTTGCTGCGATCTAGGTCGAGTGATTTTGCGATTGCAGTGCGCAGTCGGAAACCGCCGCCATCCGGGTAGATGTGGGCGTCCTCCAGCGCATCGCGCATCGCCGCCTTGGCGAGAGGGGAGGGGCCAAGCGGATTTTCGTTAGTGCGACCTTGACGATCTGCGAGGGATCAAGGCCCAGTTCGCGGGCGGTTTCGTCGATGGGTTTGCCTGGCTCGTAGGCCACGAGGTCACACACGAAGCGGTTCGCGAATTGGTCAATCGTCATTGCGGGCGTAACGTAACGACGGGCCCCCGGACGGTCAAACGCGAAGGTCCGATTCAGGCGCTTTCAAGTAGTGCGGCGAAGCGTAGCAGCGCGTCCTGATAGATCGGGCCGAGTGTGATTTCCGGCTGGATGACTGCGCCCGGAGTTGCTTGGCAGAAGGTTTCCTGGAGTTCTACAAGATCATGGCCACCAGCGGCAGCGGCGATGAGCGCTGCTCCGAGCGCGGCGGAATTTGAGACGTCCAGACGTTCGACGGGGGCTTGAAAAACATCGGCGGCAAGTTGGGCGATGCCGTCGTTTTTCGAGGCACCGCCAGTGAGCCGGAGACGCTCGGTTTTCACCTCCATCCATTGCGAGTGAAGGCGCATGTTGAGGAACTGGCCTTCTAGCAGGGCGCGGACTTGAAGTGCTGGCTCGGAGCCGGATTCAAAGGCGGGTGAACCTTTCAGCACGGGCTGTGTGAAATCGCGGCGCGGGGTGATTTCCGGGCCGAAGAATGGCAGCATCAGGTTGGATCCCGCCGCCTCGCGGGTGGTGGCGAGCGCCTCGAGGTCGAAGGCCGACCAATCGAGTCCGAGCTTGTCGCGCAGCGCTTCACGGGCGAGCGAGCCGTTGCGGAAACAGATGAGCGACATGAAGCCGCCCGCCGGGTTTCCAAAGACATGGCCGAAGCCGTTAGGGTCGGTTTTCGGGCCGGGCATGGCAGCGAAGAAGGTATCGCTGGTGCCGAGCGAGATCACGACATTGCCGGGGCTGGTTGCTCCCATGCCCACCAGCGACGCGGGATTGTCTCCGGTGAACAGTGCGCAACGGCAAGTGGCGGAAAGGCCGAATTTCTCCACGAAATACGCTGAAACCGTGCCTTGGATGGCGGTGGCGGCTGCGGGAGTTGTTAGTTTTTCCATCAAGCTAGGCGCGGTGGCGTCGAGCAATTGCTTGTCCCAGCCGAGGCTAGCCAAATTGAGGAGGTTCATGCCCGCGCCGTCACCGTGGTCGATCGGCAACGACTTTCCTGCGAGCACGGATGCGATGAACGAACTGACCAGATGAATCCGCCCGGTTCGAGCGTACGCAGCTGGGTCATTCTTGAAAAAGCGCCGGATCTGAGGCCCGGTGAAGCGTTCGATGGCGACCGATCCGCTTCTGCTGCAGATTTCCGCCGGGCCACCCATGGTGGTAGTGATTTCCGCGCACTCAGCCCCGGTGGAGGTGTCCATCCAGATCGGCGCGGTCTTGCGGGTGAGGGCAGGGGATATCTGGCTTGCAAGGCTTTGTTGCGCATCAAGTGAAGAGAGTCGCTCGTCGAAAGAGGCGTCGAGATACACCGAGCCGTGCTGCTGGCCGGAGCCTGCGATCAACTCCACTTTGGAAAGATCTCCGCATGCGGCAAGGCGGCCGAATAGCAGATCCAACGCATCCAGCCACATCAGCGGATTGGCATGAACCTCTCCATCCGCGCCGCCAGGGATGAAGCCACTGGGTGATTCATACTGCGGGAATTCCGAGCCGAAGTTGACCGATATCTGGGAAACGATTTTTCCCGAGGCGGGGTCGATCAATACTGCGGTAAGCGATTGGGTAGAGGAATCAAGGCCGAGGAACATGCGCGGATTGTTCCGACGACTGGATTTTTTCCAAGCGGAATCCGTTTTCGGAGAGCACAAGAATCATCTGCTCTTCCGGCAAAAAAAAGAGCGGTCGCTTGCGCGACCGCTCTTGGATTGATTTGGAATCGGGGATGCCGATACCGATGAATTAGAAGCTGACGGACAGCATGGAACCGGCGATGAACTCATCGTCAAGGCCAGTCACATCAGCGAGGTCAACCGAGAGGGCGACGAACGGAGACAGCTTGGCGTGTTCAGCGAAGCCCCAGTCGAGAGCAACCTTGGTGGTCCATGAGGTGAAGTCGCCTTCGTCCGACTGGTAGCCAACATTGGTGCCGACGTTGAGGTTGAGGCACTGGTTAAGCTCCCAGCTGCGGCTGAGGGCGAGTTCGGTGTAACCGTTGGTGTTGCCACCATCGATATCGAAGAAGTAGGTCAACGATGCGGTTGCGAAACCGAAGTCACGGGAAGCTTGGAGATACGCTTCTTGGGCGTCGTTACCGAGGTTGCCGACGTTCCAGTAGTAGATGTATCCGGCAGCAAGAGTGGCGAATCCGACATCTCTGGAAACTTCTGCGTAGAAGTCTGTTTCGCTGTTCACGTCGTCGCCGGGGATGCCTGCGTCAAACGCGGTGGCCCAGACGCCGGCGCTCAGGCCCCAGCCGTTGACTTCAGTGGCAGCGTCAAGACCGGCTTCGACGAGGTCGTTGCCAAGGTCAGCGCCACGGAAGATATACTCGCTGGAGTAACCGGTGTGGATTTCATATTCAACTTCCGCCGAAGCGTTGCCGGCCACAAGGGCGGAGGCAGCGGCCAGGGCGCCAATGGTTTTGCAGTAGTTTTGCATCTGTGTTGTGTTGGTTTTCGGTTGCTGCTTGCGTCCTTGGCTGCGCCGGTTGCGGAACAGACAAGAGCGAAATCGGAACTAGCATCCCGCGTGCCAAATGACGGCTGGAAGCTCTCCGTTGAGGCGATATTTCACCTTTCCGAAGTATTTGTCCAGTTTTATTTGCCACGGATCAGCGCTCCGCATGGGCGTGGATTAGAGACCAGCCTTCGTGATGGCAAGCGGGAATCTGACTTTTTGAGGAAATTTCGCCTAACAAGTATCGGAATCCCAAGGCTTTGATAGGATTGCGGATCTTGGCACGGCGTTTGCTTTTAGGTTTAGCGCTACCCTCGGGGATTTGGAATCGTCGGGACGAAGCACACAACCATCCGATCAACCCTGACCACCATGACCAGTCGATACCTAATGAAAGTGCGCGCTCTCACGGCCGCAGCCATCGCGTTTGCAGCCATTCCTTTGGCAATACCCGCCTACGGGCAGGATGCAGCCACTCCGCCTCCGACCGAGGCTGCTGCGGCACCCGCCGCCCCGGCTGATGCCACGGTGGAACAGCGCTTGGCTGACTTGGAATCTTACTTTGGAAACGTAGGGGTCGGTGGAACTGCGGACGCACCCTGGAATTCAAAGATCAAAGAAGTCGCCGGCCCCGGGCACAACGGCTGGCTGATGACCTGCGCCGCGCTGGTGCTTTTCATGACGCTTCCCGGCTTGGCTCTTTTTTATGGTGGCCTTGTTCGCAAGAAGAACGTGCTCAGCGTGCTCGCCCAGTGTCTCGGCTGCGCCGGTATGGTCACTATCATCTGGTGGGCAGTCGGATACAGCCTCGTTTTCGGTAAAAACTTCGCCGGGACCGCGCTTGAGCCATTTCTCGGAGGTACTGAGTTTTTCTTCCTTAAAGGCGTCACCAGTGTCCCGAACATCGACTACTGCTTCTGGGTTTCCCAGAATGTGTTCTGCATGTATCAGCTCATGTTCGCCATCATCACTCCGGCGCTGATCATTGGTGCGATCGCGGAGCGGATGAAGTTCACCTCCATCATGCTCTTCATCTTCATCTGGATGTTCGTGATCTACATTCCGATGGCCCACATGGTCTGGGGGGTGACTGGCCTGATGAATGGCGTCTGGAACGGCGCTGCGAAAATCACCGCCATCGACTTCGCAGGCGGCACCGTGGTTCACATGACTTCCGGCTGGAGCGCGCTGGTGCTCTGCATCATCCTCGGTAAGCGCCTTGGCTTCGGTAAGGAAAAAATGTCCCCGCACAGCATGGTGCTCTGCATGGTCGGCACCGGAATGCTCTGGGTCGGCTGGTATGGCTTCAACGCCGGTTCCGCGCTCGCTGCGGATGGGATTTCCTCCAACGCCTTTATGACCACCACGCTTGCCGCAGCCACTGCAGCGTTCGTTTGGGGATTGATTGAAAAAGTCATCAAGGGCCAAGCGTCCATCCTCGGCATCTGTTCGGGTGTTGTGGCCGGTCTGGTCGTGATTACCCCCGCTTGCGGATTCGTGGATGCCACGGGTGCGGTCATCATCGGCGTGCTCGCTGCTATCGTCCCCTACATCTTCGTAATGTATGTGAAAAAGGCGATCGGTTACGACGATGCGCTTGATACCTTCGGTATCCACGCTGTCGGCGGCACGCTGGGTGCCATCCTCACTGGCATATTTGCTACTAAGGACGTGAACGGTAACCTTGCCGTTACAGATCCTGCGAATTACGCCACTACCAACGGCCTCGCCAAATCACTTGAAGCAGGTAATGGCGGCCTAATCATGGCCCAACTCTCGGCAGTGGGTATCACGCTCGTCATCTCGATCGTCGGCACCATCGTCATCGCCATGATCGTGAAAGCCGTCATCGGCCTCCGTCCTACCGCCGAAGTCGAAACCATGGGCCTCGACATCAGCGAGCACGGCGAAGAAGGCTACGAGCACTGATTTCATCGCGATTCATCATCACCAAGCGGGTGGGCCGGTAACGGTCCACCCGTTTTCGTTTGCAGGTGGAGCGCCGCTGAGTTCCCCTGTGCGCCGTGAAGCGTCCCACCTTGAGAGCGATCCTTATTTTCGCACTGCTGCTTTCAGCGGGGTTTGCGGCGTGGGCATGGTTCCGCCCCTATGAGTGGCGGGCCAATCCGGCGGCGCGCTGCAAGGTCATCGGCACCCAGGTGAGGAAAGATCAGTCATTCTTTTGGGTGGAGGTCCACCTGCAGGTCACCGCCGGTCAGACCCATGATCTTACGAAACCCGTGCTCCTGCGCACTTCGGGCGGCCGCGAGATCAAGGCGGCGGACACCCTATTCGGGTCCGAGCCAAAACGCGGCCCCACCGATCTTTGGTACAAGTTCTGGCTCGAATCCGCCGATCTCGAAGGGCCGCTTTCCCTGCGCATCAACGACGGCACCCTCCTCATCAAAGCAAACCCGGGCCTGCCCTTCCAAGGGCGCAAGGCCATCCAATATTTCGTGACCAACCGCTGGTGAACCATGGCCTGGCTCCTGATCGACAACTCCAACACCCGCACCAAGTTCGCGCTTGGCGATGCCACCCGCCTCGGCGAATGGCGCGGCGTCCTGCCAACCGCAGACCTCTCTCAGGAAATACTCATCTCCTTGTTAGATAAACTCGATTTCTCCGGCGCGATCATCTGCTCCGTCGTCCCGGAAAAGGCCGCCATCCTCCGAAAATTTCTCGAACCATACGGCCCGCTGCACTTCCTCAGTCACCAAAGCCCGCTCGGCATGGCCATCGACTACCCGCTGCCCGAGCAGATCGGAGCGGACCGCCTCGCCAACGCCGCCGGAGTGCTCACCCGTCACGGTGCGCCCGCCATCGTCATCGACTTCGGCACCGCCGTGACCTTCGATGTCATCTCCGGCCAACCCGCTTACTGTGGCGGCGTCATCGCCCCCGGCCTCGGAGCCATGTCCGGCTACCTGCCGCAGAAAACCGCGCTACTTCCTGCCATCGAACTGTTAGAACCCACCTCCGCCATTGGCAAATCCACCATCCACGCCATGCAGGTCGGAGCCGTCTTCGGCTACCGCGGCCTAGTGCGGGAAATCATCGCCCGCATCGCCGCCGAGCTGCCCGGAAAACCCCGCATCATCGCCACTGGCGGAGATGCAGCACTGATCGCCCGCGGCTTGCCGGAAATCGACGTCGTCGATCCCGACATCACTCTCGACGGCCTGCGGCAGGTGGCGGTCCGGGTTTTCTAAAATATGGAGAAGGGGTTTGAAACCCCTTTGCGGAGGACCGGGAAATGAATTCGCTTGGCTTGTGAAAGGGGTTTCAAACCCCTTCTCCATATTTCTCCTTCACCTCAGCGGCGACTTCACTAGCCTTGCGAGCCATGCTCCGTCCCCGCAAGAAACACACCGTCCAAGATCTGCGCCAGCTCAAGGGCAAGCGCTGCCTCACCCACATCCACGTCAAGTCGCCTGAGGAAGCTGCCGCAGCCGAAGAGGCGGGTGTGGATATGATGAGTTGCAGTTTCGACACACCGGAGGCACAGGCCCGTCTGCCGCGCTTGATCGCCGCTGCGCCTAACAGTTTCATCTCCACCGCCACGCCGCATGGCATGGCGTCACCGGAAGAAGCGATCCGTATCGCCTTCCGCGCACTGGAGCTTGGCGCAAGCGGCGTCTATTGCTCCGCCAGCCCCTTCATTATCGAGGCGATGGCGCGCGAACGCATTCCCGTCGCCGGGCACATTGGCCTGGTGCCGCGCCATGCGACATGGACGAACTTCCGCGCCATTGGCAAGACGCCGGATGAAGCGCTGCGGATGTACCAGGAGATGAAGGATCTCGAAAACGCTGGAGCCTATGCTGCGGAGATCGAAGTCGTCCCTCATCGTCTCGCCACATTCCTCTGCTCACAGACATCGATGATCCTGATGTCGCTCGGTGCCGGCAGCGGTTGCGACACACAGTTTCTCTTCTCCTGCGACATCCTCGGCGATTACGACGAACGCATTCCTCGCCACGCCAAAGCCTACCGCGACTTTGCCGGCGAATACCGCCGCCTCCAGCAGGAACGCGTTTCCGCTTTCCGTGAATACATCGCAGACGTTCATGAAAACCGCTTCCCGGAAAACGCCCATCTCATTGATACCGACGACGAGGCGCTTGAGGCATCCATCGCTCTGATCCGTCAGAACGGATGATGGCCTGATTGTTTGAAAAAATACCCGTGCATTACCCGCGCGGGCCTGCTATCCGCGCAGGGTCATGAGTGAAAGTCGTTTGGCAGTAGGGATCGACTTCGGGGCCACCACGGTGAAGGCCGGAGTCGTTTATCAGAGTCACGTCATCGATCACGCGCCGCATCTGGCGACCAAGGAGTTCGGCGAGCCAGCGGAACTCATCGAGGCGATGGTGCGAAGTGTGGCGGAGCTGCGGGAAAAACATCCGGGCATCAGCGCACTGGGTGTGGGATTGCCGGGTTTTGTGGATTTCCACAAAGGCTGGGTCCACGGCCTGACCAACGTGCCGCAGTGGGAGTCGATCCCGCTCGGCAGGATTTTGGAGGAGAAAACCGGGCTGCCCACCGTGATCGACAACCGCGCGAACTGCATGGCGGAGGCCGAGTGGAAATGCGGGGCCGCGCGTGGCATGGACGACGTGATTTTCATCAACATCGAGACCGGTGTGGGCGGGGCGGTGATTGCCAATGGCAACATGATTCGCGGCTGCCGCCACGTCGCCGGGGAAATTGGCCAGAGTTCCATCGACTGGCGCGGGCGTGTGGGGGAATTCGGCAATGCCGGGGCGCTCGAAAGATACATTGGCACGGCTGAAATCCTCAGCGATGCACGCGAGGCATACGGCAGTGACGGTCAGGTAAAACCGGCCTGCGAAGTCACGCTGGCGGCGCTGGTTTCCGCCGCCCACCGCCATGATCCGGTGGCGATGGCGCGTTGGGACGAGATCGGCGGCGTGTTAGCGGCGGCGGTTGCGAATGCATGCTGGCTGCTCAATCCCGAGGCCGTGGTGGTGGGTGGAAGTTTGACCCGCGCGGGGGAGTTATTTTTCAAACCATTCCGCGAGCAGCTTTTCGCGCGGCTTTCCTATCCGTTCAAGGATCACCTGATGGTGGTGCCCGCAGCCTTTGGCAGTGAGTCTGGAACCATCGGGGCTGCGGCGCTGGCATTGGAGGAAGTGGGCGATCAAGCTAGGGATTTTTCAACCGCGAATTGACGCGAATGGACGCGAAGGAAGAGGGTTTTAGTGAAAATCCAGAGCCTAAGAATCCAGTTCTGAAAATTTCGCGTTCATTCGCGTTCATTCGCGGTAGAACACACATTCAGTTTCTGCGGTTGGTTCCTAGCACTGGAGGAAGTGGAATTAAGCGTTTGATTTTCCTCTCGTTCGGCATAGTGGGTGGGCACCATGAAAACATCTTCACCGATTCATCGCCGTGAATTCGTCCAACTCGGAGTGCTTGCGGCCGGAGCGACATTGTTAGCAGGCCGCGCGTCCGCAGCGGATTCCGCCGCTATCAGCCTGCCCGCGCTGCCTTATGCGCCCGATGCGCTGGAGCCGCACATTGATGCGAAGACGATGGAAATCCATCACGGCAAGCACCACGCCGCTTACATCGCGGGTCTGACTGCGGCGCTGGCGAAGGCTCCCGAACTCGCCAGCCAGCCGCTGGAAAAACTGTTAGCTGCGCTGCCAGCCGTGAGTGATGAGACGGTGCGCGCGCCGCTGCGTAATCACGGCGGCGGCCATTGGAACCACTCGTTTTTCTGGCAGACTCTCGCGCCTGCTGCGGCTTCGGGAAAACCTTCCGACAATCTAAGCACCGCGATCAACGCTGGATTCGGGAGCATGGAGGCGTTCAAGAAAATCTTCGGTGAGGCAGCTGCGAAGCGCTTCGGCTCTGGATGGGCTTGGCTGATTGTTAGAGATGGCAAGCTGAAGATTACCAGCACGCCCAATCAGGACAATCCGCTGATGAAAGGCCTCGTTCCCGATGACGATCTGGGCACGCCGTTGTTAGGGCTGGATGTGTGGGAGCACGCTTACTACCTCCACTATCAGAACCGCAGGCCGGACTATGTCGCGGCATGGTGGAACATCGTCAATTGGCAGGAGGTTTCCAAACGCTTCGAGCAGGGCTAGGTCGAGGAGCGATCGCGATAGGTGGTTGCGGCGTCTCGCCGCAATGTGTCTTTGCCGCGAGACGCCGCAACCACGATCCATGCGCTCCGGGATAAAGATCTGCGGCTTTCAACTAATGCGCGCTGTGGCGAACTCTGGATAGCGCGTTCCGTTTGAAGCAGTTCAAGGAGCCTTGACGACGACGCTTTTCATCGGGCCGTAGGGGAACCACTTCGCGCCAAGGTAAGTCCTCATCGCGAGGCACCAGGTGCTGCCGTGTTTCAGTGGACCGCCGGCAGTAGAGGCATTGAAGGAGAAGGCGGCGGCGGTTTTGCCTAGGTTGCTTGTTTTTCCGGGCTCCAGCCAGTCGCAGTTCTTGGCGGTGATGTCGTCGATGAAGATACCGGTGGGGGATTGGGTTGCGCCCTCGTGGGTGTAGATCGGGACGCCGGGTTTACAGAAGTAGCGGAAGCGGACACGAAGCGGTTGGCTGGATGCGGGCAGTTTGACGGATGCGGAGGAAATATTGTTATCGTACTGGGAGTTGGAAACCCCGCTGATGGTGGTGCCGGTGGCTTTCCAGGTGACGCCGCCGTCCGCACTGGTTTCTACTGCGAGCGAGGTGCCGGTGGTCATGTAGCCGCGGCGGAAGAGGAACTTGAGTTTGGCCTTGGACTTGGGCAGGAGCAGGCGGTCCAGCTCGAAGGATTGCTCCGGCACGGCGCGCAGCATGATGTCGTAGGTGGTGGGGAAGGTGAGACGGTAGGATGCTTTTCCGAAAATGCCGGTGAAGCCGACGAAGGAGCCGGTCTTGGCAATGAGCGGGTAGTTGTCCGCAGTGCGATCGATCACGCGGGCTTTGCGGGCGTTTTCCGCGCCTTCTTTCCATGGTGAGGATTTCCGCTGGAAAGCGGTGACTTGCAGGGCATCCGCATAGGGCGGTGGCGTAAAGGTGTAGGCGGACGTTTTGTCGGATGCCGGATAGGCTGTGCCTGTGAGGGATTGATCGGAGGTGAGGCGGTCCGGATTGATGAGGGTGACTTCATAGCTAAACGAGCTGGGGACGCCCGTTCCGCCGATGCCCGTTCCGCCGATGCCTGTTCCGCCGATGCCTGTGACTTTGACGCTGAAGGTGCTGTCCTGATCCACGCTGCGGGCGGCGGTGCTGCCGCTGACTCTCCAGAGCAGGGCTGGATCGCCGTAGTTCGTATTGGACTGGACGGAACTCACCGGCACCGGTTTGCCATTCTGATCGGTGATTTTCACCTTGGCCGAGCTGAAATCCGCGCCGGGGTGGCTGAGCGACCAGAAGCGAGAGTTCATGGCCGCAGGAACGAAACCCGCCGGGGGATAGGAGACGAAGCCGGGTGTAGCATCGGTGCCGAGTTCGCTGGGTTTCTGGGAAATGTAGAGCACATTGGTCGGCGGGCGGGTGTAGGTTGAGCCGGGTTGATCGCCGGTGGCGAAATCCGTGGCTTGCGGATAGAGGATCCAGCGTCTGTGGCCGACGAGGGTGTTCCAGTATGAGGTGGCGGAGCCGCTGGCGACTTCCTCCAATACGTATTCGGTCATGGCACCGGGGCCATATAGGCCGAAGGCGAGGTTGCCGTTGGCGTTGGCATTCCAAGCCGCCTCGGACCAGCCAGCGAGTGAGCTGGCTGGATTGTGGTCGATCGCCGGATCTTGGCCGGTGGTCGGATTGTAGTTGCGGATGAGCATCAAGGCGGCAGCCTGTGCGGCATTGGACTTGAGCGTGGAGTATGGAGGTTTGTGAGGATCCGTGCTTTCGATCAACACCGTGGAGTTGGAATTCATGCGGACGTTTGCGGGCACTCCGCACATGGCCCGGAAGAAATTCACACGGCGCTCCACATCGTCGATGAACTCTTTGGAGGTTTTGCCGTTGTTGCCGGTGTAATTGCCGTTCCAGCCCACGCGTTTCTCGTATCCTTCCGAGGCTTGATAGACCGCATGCCAGAAGGCGACTACGTCATTCCGGCTGCTGGTGTTCACGCTGAAGTTGTTACAGACCATGCGCGCCGGTGCGGCCGGTATGGCACCAGGCTGCCAGGCCAGTGCGGAGCAGGGGATCGCTGCGAGGGTTAGAATCCGTAGGAAGATGGAGTGATTTACATTCAATGTTTCCGAAGTATATGGGATTTGCGGATTTCGGCAATACACCTGATCGCGTAGGTTCAGGGGCTTGTCGAACTCGAATCAGTCCGTCGTTTTCACCGGCCCGGGTGGCGGCAATGTGGCGCATGGTTTAACCCGAAAATAGAAATCGAACCACGGATTACACGGATTGACACAGATTATGAAGAGGTTGTGGAAACGATTTTCAAATCTGTTTGGTGTATTCTGAAATCCGTAAAATCCGTGTAATCCGTGGTCAAATCCCCAACAAATCACCCCTGCAACTTAGGAGTTCGAGTTCAAGGATTCACGCCGATCATCAAAGATTCCGCCAATTCGCGGTGAACCGAGTAGGTCGTCAGATTTCAAATCACGGATGGGACGGTGGCGAAGCCGCGGTGGGGAGCAGACGCGCCCTCGCGTGTTGTTTTCGACGCCCTCGTCGAAAACCGCGTCCAGTGGCCTGATGTGCCCGTCTTCGGCGAGGGAGCCAAAGACAACACGCGAGTGCGCGAGTGATCCTCATGATTTCGCGCCGCATCCGCCAAGTTAGATTTTACAGCCTCCTAGCAGCTCACGGCTGCGGGATCAGCTCCACTTTGCGGACGTTCACCGGGTTCCAGCCGTCCACGACGGGGCAAAGTGTCAGGGTGACCTTGGTGCCCTTGGACAGTGTAATTTCTCCGACCTTGGTGGATTGGTAGGTGTTGTAGTCTTCGGTTTTGGGGACCGAGTAGGCGAGCTTGCCGATGCCGTGGATCTGCAGCACCGAGCCGTCCTTGGGCGCAGAGGCTTCGATCTGGATCTGATACTTGCCGTCGCTTGCGGCGCAGAGGTTCCAAGAGACGGAGTCCTTGGGATTGGTCCAGAAGCCGATGTTGGAGACGCTGCCATGGCCCTCCGACTTCACTTCCTTGCCATTGAAGCCGGCGTCTCCGGGCAGTAGGCGGATGACTCCATCTTTGTCAGGGGAAACGGGAGCTTCCTCCACTTTCGGCTGGCCTTGGATGTGCAGTTTGATCGTCGAGCAGATGGGATCCGGTGCGGTGGCGGGGAGTTTCAATACCGGACCGTTCTCCGCTGTTTCCACTTCGAGCTTGGTCCCGCCGGCTAACAGTTCTGCGGATTTCACGGCGTTGCCCAAGCCGGGCACTTTGAGTTTACCGTCGGACGGCCAGTTGAGCACATGGAGGTAGAGGATGGTGTCGTCACCGGTGGTTCTGGTGGTGCAGCGGCCCCAAGCGAGTTTCTTGAAGGGGCTGGCATGTGTGCCGTAGATCGACTCGCCATTCACCTTCATCCATGCGCCTACTTCCTTGAGTAATCTAACGGATTCCGGAGGGATCTCGCCTTCGGCGGTGGGGCCGACGTTGAGTAGGTAGTTGCCGCCCTTGCTGACGATGTCCACGAGGTTGGTGATGAGGGTGGAGAGCGGTTTCCAGTTCTGATCGTAGCTCTTGTAGCCCCAGGTGTCGTTCATGGTCATGCAGGTTTCCCAATCGCGTCCGGGAAATCCGGTGGCTGGGATCTCCTGCTCGGGGGTCTCGGTGTCGCCCTTGTAGCCGCCGCCGAGGCGGTTGTTGTGGATGATGCCGGGTTTGAGCGGGAGGAGCTTGGCGAGTTTTTCCGCGTGCTGCGGGTTCATGAGATGGGGCGTGTCCCACCATAGGACGTCGGGTTGATAGCGGGTGAGGATTTCACGGACCTGAGGCACGGCAATCTTGTCGATGTATTGTCCAAAATCACCCTTGTGGGCTTCGTCCCAGCCATCGCCGTCGTTCATGCCGTATTTGGAACCGCCGGGGTGGGTCCAGTCCTGCGCTTGGGAATAGTAGAGGCCGAATTTCAAACCCTGCGCACGAGCGACTCCGGCGAGTGGGGCGATCAAATCTTTTTTCCAAGGCGTGGCGTCGGCGACATCCCAGTTGCTTGCTTCCGAGGGAAACAACGCGAATCCATCGTGGTGTTTCGCGGTGATGACCATGTAGCGCATGCCCGCTTCTTTCGCGAGGGAGACCCAGACTGCGGGATCATATTTCACCGGGTTGAAATCATTGGCGAAGGCGCGATAGGGAGTCACCGGGATTTGTCCGCGCAGCATGATCCACTCGCCGATACCGTCGATTTGTTTGCCATCATAGGTGCCGGCTGGAACGGCATAGACTCCCCAATGGATAAACATGCCGAACTTGGCCTCGCGCCACCATCCCATGCGTGCGTTGCGTTGCTCTGGAGTTTCATTGGCGTAGGGATCGCTTTCCAAGGCGTGCGCCGTGGAAACGAGGGCTGCGATCACAGCCAGTGAGCTAGCGAGGAGAGTCTGCTTCATGTGAAGCCGATACGGAATGCTCCGAAATCCTCTTACACGTCATTTGCCCGGTGCGGCTTCGTTTTCACCGCTCGAAAAACATGGTGAACTCGAGGCGGTTGTAGGTCAGATGCGTCAGTGCGATCCGCCGCAGCCCGGCTGCTTCGGCGATGCTGCTGACGGCGTGTTCCAGTGTGTTGGCTTGTGCGATGTCGGCCACGCCGGGCAGCTTCAGGGTGAAAACGACGAGTCCACCCGGATGCAGGTGTTCTGATAGACGCGCGACCTGTGAGATGGACTCGATCGCATCGCCGTTCATGTCGGAGAGCAGCGCGTCATAGCGGCATCTGGCGGCGGGATGGAAGGTCGCGGCGTCCGCGAGCACGGTGATCAATCCGGCGGCGCGGTCGAGGCGCTTGTCCAGCGGGGCGCGGTCCACGGCTGTGACGCGTTGGCCGCGCGCGAGCAGCTCGGCCGTCATGCCGCCGGGGCTGGCTCCGAGTTCCAGCCAGTGGCTGCCCGCAGGCGGCGGCGGGCGGTGGAGTTTCAAATGGTGGAGAGCTTCCACGATTTTTGCGCCCGCGCGGCTGATGGTGTCCGGTGTGTTTTGGCGGATGAATTTCGTGCCGCCGGGGTGGAAACCGTTGGATGCGAGCGGACTTTGCAATCCGCAAAAAAGCCCCTCGTCACCGACCAGGCAAAAAAGCGTCGGCGCGTGGCTGTCCTGCTCCTCGGCATCGCGGATGGCGGCTGCGGCGGGCGGGAATAGCTGGAGCGCTCTGCCACGGAGATTGGAGCCGAGTGTCCGGTAATAGCGGTTCGCCGCTCCGGGATCGAGCGGGCCGATGAGCAGTGTTTGGGGCTGTGAGTCGCCGAATTTCCGAAGCATCGCCTGCGCCGCCTTCTCGATGAAACCCGCAGTCTCCCTCGGGCGGCAGGGCCATCCGTGATGCACCGGCAGGTTCCAACGCACGAACTTCGCTGCTTCCGAACTGTGAAGCGCCTCAGGCTCCTGAATGCGGATCAGGTGAAATCCCCGCCCTAGCGGCTTCAGCGCCACTGCACCCAGACCCCGGATGATTTCAGCCTCAGCTCCGGCAAATGCTTCCGAAATCCGAATCAGCCAGCTAACAGGGGGCGATGTGTGGGCGTTTTCTTCCAAAATTCTGCGGTCTTCCCGCCCCCGGACTAGCCGATCCCGCATCACTGCGCAATCCTCACATCCTCAGGGTGCGCCATTCAAACCGCACTGCGTAGCGCCACGTTCGCATGGACCGGGCCTGGCTCGCAGAAACCCGGAGGTGCCTTGTCGAGATGGCGCGCTAGCCAGGCATCCGCCTCCGTGCGGCTTTGGAAAATCCGGAATCGGTCCGTATTGCGGGACCAATATCCCAGCATCCTCACCACGCCGTAAGCCACCGTGTTGCTCACCACGAACACCAGCCAGCCGTGCGAACGATGGTCCTCCTGCCTCAGCATCAAGGCCAAGCGCAGCACGTCGTTCGCGCTCAATTCCAGCTCCGCCTCGCTGAAATCCACCAATCCATGGTGCTCCGGCGACCAACACGGGTCCGATGACATCGCGGAAACGATCGACTTCAGATCGTCCAACGCCACCTTGCCCCTGTATTCCTCGATGCGAATTCCGCGCTCGCTGTCGATCTGGTAGCGGCCTACGCTTACCGTGGATGGATAATCAGTGCTTAAAAATTTCATGGGGTTCCTTACATTATGACCCTGCCGCAGATGTTTCGTTCAAAAATTCACTGAATAACGTCTCCATAACTGATTCTTTTTTAAAATCTTACGTGTTTCCAAAAAGTATGGATACCTTAAGTAATTGACCACGGAGGCAACTGCGTCGTCACGAGACCGCCAGCCAACTGGGAGAAATTGACGGGTGGATACGCATGAGACTGCGCTCCATCCCTAGAAAGCGGCGCGGTCTGGAAGGCCGTGGCCGAGGAAAAAATAACCAACGCTGGCCCAACCGCTAATTCAAGAAGCTCGGGTTCTTCTGCCTGCTAGACGCCCGAGAATTAGAAATCGCGAGTCTCCGTTACGGAGCAAACCACTGACTGGAAAGCCGGATGCGGGAATCGGAGCGAAGCGGAGATGGACAGGAGCGAACGCGACGTGCCCCGCAGGGGTGAGCGAAGCGAATCAAATCCGCACGTCCGCTACGGAGGGGGGGCGGGGCGAAAGCCCCATTCCTACCTCTATCCCTTTGCGACTTCCGGGAAATACCGTGCCCACCACTTTCAGTTACATCCGCTGGGTAGTGACGGAAACCCAGCGAATCCACCTCATTTCACCATTCCCGTTGACCCTGCGGGCGCTCCCGGCGAGTCTCCGCGCATGTTCATCGATCACATCCGCATTTACGCCAAGGCCGGGGACGGCGGGGACGGCGTCGTTTCTTGGCGCCGCGAAAAATACGTGCCCCAGGGAGGTCCGGACGGCGGCGACGGCGGCGGCGGCGGTGATGTGATCCTGATCGTGGATCCCTCCACGGACAATCTCCGCCAATACCACTACGATCCGAAGCTCGTCGCCGAGAACGGTAAAAACGGCGCGGGCGGGCGCAAGACCGGCAAGAGCGGCAAGCGCATCATCGGCCGCGTGCCGCCGGGCACCGTGGTCTATCGCGCCAGCGCCGCCACCGTGCAGGAAGCCGTCGATCTGGAGCGCAGCGAGGAAGGCATCGACATGGACCCGATCGCGGACCTCACCGAGATCGGCCAAGAATTCGTGCTCTGCAAAGGCGGCGAACCCGGCAAGGGCAACTGGAATTTCAAGACCGCTACCAACCGCACGCCTGTCGAACACACCATCGGCACGCCGGGCGATCTCGGCGTTTTCTATCTGGAACTGCGCCGCATCGCCGATGCCGGATTGGTGGGTTTCCCGAACGCCGGAAAATCCACGCTGTTGGGAAAACTCTCCGCCGCGAAGCCTAAAGTGGCGTCCTATCCGTTCACCACGCTGCAGCCGGTCGTCGGTGTGGTTGAGTTCGCCGGATTCCGCCGCTGCACCATCGCGGACATCCCAGGACTCATCGAGGGGGCGCATGAAAACCGCGGCCTCGGTCATGAATTCCTCCGCCATATCACGCGCTGCCGAGTCCTGTTATTCGTGTTGGACATGGCTGGCAGCGAAGGCCGCGATCCCGTCTCTGATCTGGAAATCCTCCGCCGCGAGATCAAGGAATACGACGAAGAACTCGCCCGTTTCCCATGGAAGATCATCGCCAACAAGATGGACCTCGAAGGAGCCGCTGAAAATCTAACGGTTTTCCGCCAGCGCTTCCCGAAAGTGGACATCCTGCCGATCTCCGCAGACACCGGACTCGGCCTCGATGACCTCAAGCAGATGCTCGACAACGAAGTCGGCCACCGCCTCAACGCCTGACCACCGCCATGCATGCCACTGACGAACTCGTTTTCGTTTACGGCACACTCCGCCGCGGCGGCACCCACCACTGGCGCATGGATGGCGCGGTGTTTGTTAGGCCCGGCACCATCCATGGTCGCATGTATCAATTCGATTGGTATCCCGGCCTGATCGCGGATGAGTCCGCAGGCGAAATCAGCGGTGAGATCTATGCCGTCGGTCCCGCGCAACTCGCCGCACTGGATCACTTCGAAGGACTGCCCGCCGGAAAAACTGAGGGCAGCCAATACCGCCGCGTGCGCGTCAACGTGAGCGGCGATGGCGAGTCCGTTTCCGCATGGATTTGGGAATGGCTCGGCACCGTCGATGAGTCGCGCCGCATTGCGGACGGAGATTGGTTGAACGCATCATCCTGAACACCCTCATGCCCTCGCGCGGACGACATCAAAGCACCTCCAGCGAATGCCTGCGCGTCCTGCGCGACATCGAAGCCATGGATGGCGTGGTGGCCGTCATCATTGGTCGCTCCTATGGCGGCAAATCACTCGGGCAAGGCTGCCGCACCGGCTCGATCCGCATTCAGCGCAAAGTACCCGGCGGTCTCAAGGCCGTCACTCAAACTGCCAAGGGTCTTCAGGAAATCTTCATTCGCACCGCAGCCGGAGCCGAAGACCGCATCGCTGCTTTGATCGACAAGCCGGACTGAGGTCACGTTTCTGACGGTCTTCACTGCTTACGCAGCACGCCGTCTGTTAGGATGCGCGCGCGCAGGCCGCCACGGAAGGCGATCTTGAGAAACTCCTCCACGCCAGGAGCCACCGCCTCGTCCATCCAGTAGCACGGTTTGCACTCCTCACTTCCTTCAAACACGACTCCTTGAAAGCGGAATCGTTTCCCCACACAGGCGGAAAGATTCACGCCGCGCACGATCAGGTTCCTGCGAAACGCGCTGCTTGTTAGATCCGGTCGGTTGAACTGTGCGCGCACCGCGTCCACCGCCGCCGCATCGAGAAACGTGACCTGGCCCTTGAAGTCCGGCTTGTAGCCGAAGTAGCGGTCGCCTTTCAAACCCATGCCTGCCACGCATTCGACTTCACTCAAGGAGATGATGCCGTGTCCGCCACGCGCCATGCCATGATGGCCGCGAAAATCATTGCCGGGTGAAATCCAGATTTCCTCCAACGACGCATTCCATTCCGGAACTTCATCGCGTCCTGTCTCGGCGGACTTGTTGTCCGGCCCCACCCACTCCACGCGGCCATCGGCATACGTTTCCTTCTTCCAAACCGGCAGCTCATATTTCAACCGCTCCATGATCGCCCGCGCCGCATCGAACGCCGCGCCTCGATGTGCCGATGCCACACCCACCCACACCGCGCTCTCGCCAATTTTCAATGGCCCGGTGCGATGCACGGCGATCACTTTCACGACTCCATGTTTCTCCGTCTCTTCGGTTAGAATCCGCTGCCCCACCTTGATCGCCAACGCCGGGTAAGCCTGATATTCCAGCCTCTCGACCTGCTGCCCGTCATTGTGATTCCTCACCCGCCCGTCAAACGTCACCACCGCCCCCGCTGCCGGATCATGCAAATCCGCAGCCATGACAGAGATGTCAATCAGCTGGTCAGTCAGGGAAAATCGGATGTGCGCGGGCATGACGGGAAGAGTTTTGTATAGGGAAGGCAGGAATGCAGGAAGGGCTTTAGATTTGGAATCTTTTCCTGCCTTCCTGCCTTCCTTATTTTAATTCTTACTGTGCGGGCATGACGGGAAGAGTTTTGTATAGGGAAGGCAGGAATGCAGGAAGGGCTTTGGATTTGGAATCTTTTCCTGCCTTCCTGCCTTCCTGCATTCCTTATTTTAATTCTTACTGTGCGGGCATGACGGGAAGAGTTTTTAATAAGGAAGGCAGGAATGCAGGAAGGGTTTTGGATTCGGAATCTTTTCCTGCCTTCCTGCCTTCCTGCATTCCTTATTTTAATTCTTACATGACCCGCTTCGGTGTCAGTGTAATCGTCGCGAAGTTGATGAGCAGGCCGTGTTTCAGATTCGTCGCTTTCAGATAGCTGCGGACTTGGGCGAAGTGGATGTCCTCCAACGTCTTGACCGCCTTCAATTCCAGAACGAGTTCGTCGTTGATGAGGACATCAAGCTTGTGCGTTCCGACAAGCTCTTCTTCGTAGTAGATCTCGACCTCCTTCTGAAACTCCGCCTTGATGCCGCGCTTGCGGAATTCGATTTTCAGGCAGTTCTCGTAAATGGATTCGAGAAACCCGGGCCCCTTGGCCTTATGCACGGCGATGCAAGCTCCGATGACTTCGTTTGTCAGTGATTCAAGTTCGAGTGGCATGATGTTGTGGTTTGTTTGGATGATGAATATGGAAGCCAGGATGACGGGAAGAGTTTTGAATAAGGAAGGCAGGAATGCAGGAAGGATTTTGGATTTGGTGTCTTTTCCTCATTTTGATTCGTGGATAATGAACGGGGCGGGATGACGGGAAGAGTTTATTGAATAAGGAATTCAGGAAGGGTTTTGGATTTGGAATCTTTTCCTGCCTTCCTTATTAAAAATCTCTTCATTCTACCCCCCCGACATCGGTGGCAGGAAGGCGATGCGGTCTCCATACTTGAGCTGATGATCCCATGATACGAACTCGTCGTTGACTGCCGCGCGCAGATCGGAAACGGCGAGGCCCAGATGATGTTGCGCATCGAGCCATGCGTAGAGCGCGGCGGGCGTCTCGGCGGTATGGCTCACGTTTTCCTCAGCGAGGCCACGGCGCTCGGCGAGCATGCCGAAGTAGGAAACCTGATAGGTGTTCATGGCTTGATGGCGCTATGCCAGTCGTCCGGCGTGTTGGCGTTGTCGAGCGCGCTTGGTGTGACTGGATCAAGCAGGCGGCATTCGCGGCGAATCAGTAGTTTGCGCGGACAGCGGAATTCCATGGCACTGAGTAAAGGCAGCGCGGCAGCAGAATAGAGTGCGCACAACGGCTCGGGCAGGCCGTCGAACTCACTGCGGTAGGAAAGGAACATCTCATCCGTTCGCTTCGATGCTATCAAGTGATGGAGCGTGGCCGCATCGAGGCGCGGCAGGTCGCAGGCAAGCACCAGCCAGTCCGAGTCCGGGCGCAGGCTCATCGCCGCGATGATTCCCGTGAGCGGGCCGCCTTCGGTGTCTGCGGGATCGCGGACGATGTGGATGTTTGGAAGATCGGAGAAACCCGCAGGGATTTCCTGATCGTGGCGCAGCGAGAGAACGACATCCGCACATCCCGCGCCCGCTAACAGATCATAAGTGCGGCGGGCAAGCGTTCGTCCGTCCGGGTGGACGAGTTCCGCCTTATCGGCTCCCATGCGCGAGCTGCGTCCGCCTGCGAGCACGAGGCCGTGGAGTGGTCGGGAAGAGTTCATGATGCTGGCGCGTGGTAGTCGCCGGACTTGCCGCCGGTTTTGGAAACGAGGTGAAGTCCCTCAATGCGGATGCCTTTGTTCATCGCCTTGCACATGTCATAAACGGTGAGCGCGGCGACGGACGCGCCGGTCATTGCTTCCATCTCGACGCCGGTCTTGCCGGTGGTGACGACTTCGCAGCGGATGATGATACCGCTGTCGTCGGGCGTGATTTCAAACGTGCAGTGTTCGACGGGCAAGGGATGGCAGAACGGGATGAGGTCGCTGGTTTTCTTCGCCGCCATGGTGCCGGCAATGATGGCTGTTTGAAGCACGGGGCCTTTCGGTCCTTGCAGATCCTTGTTCGCGAATCGCGCGATGATGTCCGCGCCGAGTTCCACACGCACTTCGGCGGTGGCGCTGCGTTTGTTAGAACCTTTGGCAGAAACATCGACCATCGACGGCAGGCCGTCGCGGACGTGGGTGAAGTCGGGTTGTTCTGAGGATGACATGCTGGTGGATGTTCGGGTTGGACCAAAGGCTCGAGGAACCACTGAGAGCGCTGATTTTTCCATTCTTTTCAGTTCATTCAGTGGTTGCTCCCGAAAACCGATGTTGAGTCTTTGTTTCGAGCTGTTTTGACCACAGATTACACAGATTACACAGATTTTTTCGATTTATGACCGGCACCTTTTCGAGCAAGGCTTGTTTTTCGGAACCTCATCAAAATCTGTGCTCTCTGTGTAATCTGTGGTTCGATTTCCGAATTCCGATTGATTACTCCAAGCTCGGAAATAGCAGATGATGCCAAGGTTTGTTGAGTATCGTTCATCGCCATGGAGTGTAAGCAAGGGCGGCGGAAACACTTCCGCGCGGAGGCAATGTGACGAAGCCATCGCTCTTGAGCAAGCCGATGAAATCCCCGCTGTTGCCGGTAGGCGCGGCATGCACTTTGCCATCCGTGCCGAGAGTCACGGGAAGATGATGGGTCATGCCGGGAAGACCGATGAGTGGTTCGGCGGGAATGACGAGACGTTGTTTCGGCAGAGGTAAACCGGAGGCCACTGCGAGCGCAGGCAGCACAAATGCATGAAGACCGGTGATGGCGGAGACGGGATTTCCCGGAAGCGCCATGATGATCTGTCCCGCCGGTCCAAGCCAGCAACCTGCGGGTTTTCCGGGACGTTGCGCCACGCCATGGAAGAGCCGCGTGCAGCCGAGTGAAACGAGCATGGCCGGGATGAAATCACGCGAACCCTTCGAGATGGCACCCGTGATGATGAGCCAATCGCTGGACTCCAGATGAACGCGCAAGTTTTCCGCGCAGGCATCGTCGCACAAGGTGTCCGCCTTCACCGATGGAAATCCCGCGCACTGCAATGCGCAGCGGATGGCGTGCCCGTTGGACTGGCGAATCTGATGAGGAGCGGGGATTTCGTCCACGGCCACGAGTTCGTCTCCGGTCGGGATGATGGTGATGCGGGGGAGTTTAGAAACGTCCACCATGGCAACTCCGCAGGACGCAGCCACACCGATCTGCCGCGAGCCTAACAAAATTCCGGGTAGCACAAGAACTTCGCCCTCCGACGCATCGCTGCCCGCTGGATGAATGAATCTTCCCGCCGCATGTTCGAAGCCGAATGCGATGGTGATTTCATTCGCAGCGGACTTGGAGGTTTCCTCCACCGGAACAATGCAGTCCGCGCCGAGCGGCAGGGGCGCGCCGGTCATCACTTCGAGACAGGAGGCGCTTGTTTCCGGCAGCACCGTTGTTTCCTTGCCTGCTGGCGCTTGTCCCGAAACATGAAACACGCGCCCGACTAACAGATCCGCTGATCGCAGCGCGTAGCCGTCCATCATCACGCGGTCGAATGGCGGAAACGCCCGGTCGGCGCGGATTTCCTGCCGCAGCACGCGGCCACTGGCGTTTTCCAAACGACATAACTCCGCGTCCAAGCGGGGCGCGTGTTTCAATACAAGATCAAGTGCTTCTCGAAAGGGGATCATGGCTTCAATCCAACTTGTGGCTACCAGTGCCGAGCTTGGGCGCTATCCACCCCAGCAGCAGACGGTATTGTTGTTCTTGTCGTTCATTCTTCGGGTGGTGGTTTCGGCAAACGCCCGGCCTGCTTCTCCAGCTTCTTTTCGTCGGCTTTGACACGACGCTCCAGTTTCTTGATGTCCTCCTCGGGTGGCAGGGCTTCCGGTTTGATGCCTCGCTGACCGAGCATCTGGCGCACGCTGGTGTTGTTCTGCAGTGCCCCTTCGTGATGGCGGGTTCCCCGCGTAGGTCAGCCTGCTGCACGTTGTGATTCGTCATCTCAGTCGCCAAATTCTTGGCGGCAATCGTTAGCGTCGGCAAAAAGTCTGCTAGCGGACGGGACTGGGTGATGCCGAACTTGTCTTTCATGGCTTGCGTGGCGTGACCACCGAAGAGGGCGGCATCGCCCTTGGAGCGGATGCGACCGAATCCTGCATCGTCCACGCCGCACTCGAAGATGTTGTCGAAAAGCGCCTTCTCTGAGGCTCGCAGCTTTTCGCGGGCTTCCAGTCGATGGAGCAAGCTCAAGCGTTCCTCGATCAGCTCCAGCTTGCGCGTCTGGACGGCGAAGTAATTCTGGGCAAAGGCAATCGGCTCTTTGCGCGGGTCGCCGTTCTGGGAGATCAGGTAGCAGGCATAGCGGGTGAGCATGAAATCCTCGACCGGGCGCTTTGCTCCGCTGCCCAACTCGACCATTTTAGTGACGCCACGAAAATGGTGTTCAGCGTCGTAACCCGTTGTCTTACAGGACTCGATGGCACGCTGGACGGGGGTGAGAAAGTTCTCCCAGCGAGCGTAGCCGAGGGGTTCCTGTAAATCCCGGGCGAACCAGAATTCCAGGTCGGTCGCTTCGGGGTGAGTTTGGGCCAGCGAGTCAAATTGGCTTTGCATCTGAAGAATGAACTCCTTGTTCATGATTTCATGGGCTGGCATTCGCCGCAGTCTCTTAGTTGTCGGAGAGGTAGCGCAGGAAGAGGAAAGACAGCATGTAGTCGCGGAAATTGTCCGCGTCCATGGC
>JANMLQ010000063.1:0-7606 GCA_031372635.1 Akkermansiaceae bacterium
GAGCAATTCGCGCAGCCGTTTGTTCATCGCCGCCTCATCGTACCAATCCCCTTCCATGGCAGCGAAGCGCTGTGCGATGCGCTCTGGATTCGTGCGTTGGAGTCCGCTGATTTCAATGCGATTGAGCTTCACGCGCTTGCCAAATTCCAGCGAGAAACCCGGAACGAACTTCCCTCCTTCCAAGTTACGAGTCATGCGGATGATCGCATCTGGATAGCCACTGCCAGTCGCGGCTTCCTCAACCGCGAGGCGCATCGAGTTTAAATTACCGGTGGTTGCGGTTCGACCGACGAATGGCCGCACGGCGTTCTTCGCCATCTCCACGCCCACGCCATCCGCGCTGTTCACGGTGGGAGCTGCGATCTGATAGACAGGGCCGGGTTTCACATCGATGACCGGCGACACGACACCCGTTGCTGGATCGGCATCGCGTGAAATCACAGAAGCCTCTGCGCTCCAATGGCCGCGCGCGTTGAACTCCTGGCGCAGATAGGACAACCCGATTTCCACATCTTCCTCACGAAAAGGCGGCGCTCCGACAGTCAGCGGACGATCTTTCTCCGCAGGCTTCGCGTAGAGTTTCGCGAGTTTTTTCACGTCATCGTCAGGCGCACCACGGATCGTTACGGCACCGAGTGACAAACGCCCGCCTTCCCTGACGACAAGCGCGATCTCATCACGGCCGCTGATTTTCCAGTCCACTTCTGCACTGGAGTAGCCGTCCTTTTCCAGAATCTGGCGCAGCAGAAACGCCGCGTCATCCGCGAGTGGCGCGGATGCGGGCGAAGACCGCACATGCGCGAGACGACCGCCCATCAACTCCAACACCTGGCTCTCGCTCTTGTTTTTCATTCCGATCACTTTCACGCGCGTCTCCGCCATCGCGGAAAGCGATGTTAGAACGAGTGAAAGGATGACGCGCAGCGGATTCATCATCGGAAGGAAAGTCGCCAGATGCCCATGACGCGCGAGTCGCCGTCCGCGCCCATGCCAGCGGAGAGAAACCAGCGGTCCGTTAGAGAAAGAGTGGCAGTGGAAAACGATTCGCTCGAATACGGATCCGCCTCCGCCACGGTGAAATCAACGCGGTCCAACAGACCAAGCACGGGTCGCAGCCGCTTACCCACGGCGAAGCGACCACGACGCAGTTCTTCGGCGAGAAGCTGCATCGCACGAGACGATGCCGCTTGAGGATTCTCCAGCCCGGCGGTGGTGGTACCGGTGGCGAGCAGCGTCATGATTTCATTGTCCGGCAGCGGCGGATTCGAGGTGAGCACGAGTTGCGGATTCGAGGCGCGGCCATAAACGTAGGCGTTCACGCGGAAGGGTCGCGGCTCTGCGTTGCCACGGATTTCCAGTATCGGATCGAAGCCGGTTTCCGGTTTGAAGCGCAGGTAGCCGGTGCGGACCTGCAGCGTGCTAAATGGCAGCGCGGCGCGGAAATCCGTGATCTTCACTTCGCCATTAGGAGCGGGACTGCCAACGGTGCCGCCCACTCGCACGTTCACATCCACGCTGCCGGTGGCGATGTTTCCACGAATGAGGATCGGGTTTTCGGTGCGCGCGAGCACGTTCATGCTCCAGTTGCGAAACGGCTCCGGGACGCTGGCCGCCGGGTTCGCAGGTGCGTCGATCTTCGGCAGTGCCGCAGCGGATGGCGCGGTGAACGGTGTGCCGATGGGCAACAGTTCGATGTCCCGATAGAACAAGCTGTCCACCACACCGACGGTTCCTGTTAGAGCGGCGCGCTCCCATGGACCGGAGAGGCGCAGGTCTGCATTCGAGCGCAGGATGAGCGAGTCGTTTCTCAGCAGCGGCAGGTGATTGCCGGTCACGCGGAAGTCGAGAGCAGCGGGCTTGCCATCCGCCAGTGTGAGCGCACCGCCACCGGACAGAGTGCCCCCGGCGACCGTGGCTTTGAGATTGGTGAGGGCGATGCGCTCAAGAGTGAGATCCACTGCCGCGCCGATGCCAGTGATGTCCGGACGGTTCACCTCGCGGAAACTAACAGCTCCTCCCGTTAGATCCAGTTTGCCTTTGAACTCCGGCTTCCCCGCCTCACCGGCGACGACGACGTTTCCACTCACAGAACCTGCGAGCTTGCGCACAGCTGGAATGAGCGTGGTGAAACGCGAGAGATCAATGCGCGGCAGATCCACCCGCGCGGAAATTTTCTCGCTCATGATGATGTCCGGTTTCTCCGCCCAATCGGCGGGGCGGAACGGCATCGAGGCTGTCGTCACCGCAGCAGGAAAATCCGCAGCCTTGGCGCTGCCATCCACCGCGATTCTCCCCTCCCCGGCCTTGATCGTGAACTTGAGATCGGCGGGCGGCAGCTTCGGTTGCTCGGGCGAGCGGAGTTCTTTCACTTCCAGTAACGCGTCCAACTGCGGCTTCGCATAGGTGCCTGAAACCTTGAGATTGAGTCGTCCGTTAGATCGTGGATCGAGTTTCGCCGCAGCGGGCAGCCAGTCCTTGAGCAGGGCGAGCGGAAGGTTTTTCGACTCCAACGATACGTCGAGCCCGCGCACATCATCGGTGAGCAACTCGCGCCACTTCGCGAAGTCATCCGGCACCGGTAGTTTCGCAGAACCATTGGCGATCTCAGTGTCACGATGTTGCCAGCGCAGCTTGGTGAGTGACAACAAGCCGCCCGCGAGTTCCGCATCGGCGGAAACGATTTGCTCGTTTGAAATCAGCCGCAGTTCCTTCACGGACACGCTGCCCGGCCAGTCGTAAGTGATGCCGCCGCTGGCCTTGATCGGTGGAGTGCCTTCACGAGTTAGACCGGCTTGGGTGAGCGCGAGGTTTCCACGATGCTGTCTCTCATTCACACCGCCACTGCCGTTCCACGCGCCGCTGATAGAGATCGCGCCATGCGTGTCCGCCCGGACGACGGCCAGCCAGCGATCCAGCCGCGCACTGCTGAAATCCGTGAGGTCCAGCTTCGCATCATAGCCGGATGTTTTCAGATCATACTTCGCATTGGCCTTGATGCCGTCGATGACAAGCTCCGTGCTCACAGGTTGCTCCGGCTGCCAACGGGCTTTCACTGCAAACGTGGATGCGGCTTCCGGTTCGGCAGGCTTCAACGCGAGATCGACATCCACAGACGAGGGACTCAGTTCCTTCAACGATACCTTGAAATCGCCATCGAGTTGCGAGGCAGGCACGGGCGCGGCAGGGTCGATGGCTTTCACACGATCCGCGAGTGAGGCGATGAGTTTCGGAACGTCCGCCACGTTGAACTTTCCGCTGATTTCACCGGGACTGATAGAGCCTCCATCACGCGCCAGAGGAAGCCCGGCATTGAGTGAAAACGCGGTGCCTAGAGCATTTCCGCTCGCCGTCACCGATGCGCTCTCCGCCTGCAAGTCCACATCCAGACTCAACTCGGGAACGCGCCAATCTTCATACGCCACATTTTCTAACAGGATGCGGATTTCACCGGTGGCGCTCTTTATGTCCGGCAGCAATCCATCGGCGTTGATCGAAAGTGACGTGAGTTCGGCGGAGGCAGGAATTTTCATTCCGAATCGTTCCGCCACGGTGGCTGCGGGCAGGCGTCCCTCGCGCAAGTCCAGTCGCAGCGATGTGAAGCCCGGCGCGGCACCCACCATGAAAACTGCGTCGTCCACATGCAGTTCCGTCTCTGCGGACGGCCCACCGCTTTCTGGCAGGCGCAGCACGAATTCCCTAACACCAATGCCCGGCAACGGCTCAATGCGGTCGATGGTGAGATCGTCCGTATTCCAGACGATCCGTGTTTTCTGCGCGGGCCACTCACGGCCATCCGCATGGGTGATGGCACCGAGCGCGAGATCGAAGGACGCGCCACCCGCTGCGTGTGCTATGGAACTTGGTGCGATCTGAATGACGCTGTTACCGTTCTTGGTGGCAGCGAAGCTGATGTCCGTTAGAGAGAGAGAAGTGGGCAGCACCTTGCCGCGAACATTGCGAATGGTTTTCACGATCGCCTCCAGATCGAGCGGCTGCGTTTCCTCACGTGGCTTCGTTTCCTCATCCATTCCGAGCCGGAGATCAGCGTGGAGTCCGTTGATGGCGAGACCATCAAGCCGACCATGCATGAGTTCGCGAAACCGATAGGCCGGAGTCACACTGGCGATCCTGAGCGAGGCGAGCGCCTTGCCGCTTTGCAGATGCAGATCCTTCACGGAGATCCCGCCAGTCAGACTACCCTCCAGCGAGAAACCACCGCGAAATCCGGCCTTGCCGAGGAAATGATCTGCCACCTGCGGCGCGAGCCAGCGCAAGCCGGGGCCATTGAGCCAAAGCAGCCCACCGACGATGAGCGCGATGAAAAGCCAACGCCGCCATTTCCTGCGGCGGCGCTTCTCGGCGACTGGTGTTGCTGCGTCTTCCTGCAATCCGCCGCCAATCTCTCCGCAGCACCGCACCGGGTCAATCGCCCAAGCCGATCAAGCCACGGATTTTTCTACCGCGAATGGACGCGAATGGACGCGAATGAAGATGCTTACTGAATGAAGTTTTCTGACGCCCAAGCATTCTGCTCTGAAAATTCGCGTCCATTCGCGTCCATTCGCGGTTAAGAACACATGAAATTTTCCGTGGATTCCCATCAGTCGATTTCACTGCCCAATCGCCGGGTTTTCTCGGTGATTGCAAAACACCGCCCGGCTTCCTATCACTCGCACATCGAACCCATCACATTCACCCCCCTCTACATGGAACGCGTCTGGGGCGGACGCGAGTTGGAACGCGTCTATGGCCGCAGCCTGCCCGATCCACTAAAACCCTACGGCGAATCCTGGGAAATCGTGGACCGAGAAAACGAGCAGTCCATCGTCGATCACGGCCCGCTCGCAGGCACCACGCTGCACGAACTATGGACCACGCGCCGCGAGCAGATCTTCGGTATCGTTGATGATGGACATGCGCGTTTCCCGCTGCTCATCAAAGTGCTCGATGCAAGGGACGATCTCTCGATCCAAGTGCATCCACCCGCTCATCTCGCCGCATCACTCGGTGGCGAGCCGAAGACCGAAATGTGGTTCATCGCCGACTGTGATCCGAATGCTAAACTTTACATCGGCCTTAAACACGGAGTCACCCGCGCGGATTTCGAGCAAGCCATCACCAACGGCAGCGTGGCCGATTGCGTGCATTCCGTCTCACCGCAGCCCGGCGACTCGATCTTCATTCCATCCGGCCGCCTTCATGCCATCGGCGCGGGTTTCCTCATCCATGAGATCCAGCAGAACTCGGACACCACCTATCGAGTCTTCGATTGGAACCGCCCCGGCCTGGATGGCAGCCCGCGCGAACTCCATGTGCCACAGTCCATGGCGAGCATCGACTTCCACGACTACGAACCCGCGATGGACGTGCCACAAGGCGACACACTGGCGACGTGCCCGTATTTTAAAACCGACCGCAAGCATCTAACCACCGGCGCTCACATCGCAAACCCGGATGTCGATAGCTTTTCAATCCTCTCCGTAATCGAAGGCGGTCTTGAGAGCGCGGCAGGCCGGCGTTTCAACAAAGGACAATTCCTGCTGCTGCCGAAGGGTGCCACGCCGCTCAAAGCGACCGCCGATACGACGGTGCTACAGGTGACATTGCCGTAAGGCATGCCCCCATGGACTGCGTGCAGCCTCGGCTGCGTCTAATAAGGAGAAGGGGTTTGCAACCCCTAGCGGAGCCACAGCAGTCACTTCATCAGCGCGGGTGCTGCGACAATACGATAGAGGTAGGAACGGGGCTTTCGCCCCGCTCCCCCCTCCGAACCGTGCGTGCGGATCTCCCGCACACGGCTCTCCAGTCAGTGGTTTGCTCCGTTACGGAGGCTCGCGAATTCTATTTCTCGGGCGTCTAGCAGGCAGAAGAGCCCGAGCTTCTTGAAGTAGCGGTTGGGCCAGCGTTGGTGATCTTTTCCTCGGCCTCGGCCTTCCAGACCGCGCCGCTTTCTAAGAATGGAGCGCAGTCTCATGCGGATCCAGCCGTCGATCTCTCCCAATGCACTGGCCTTGGCGTGTTTGAAGTAGCCGAACCAACCGGGCAATGCCCGGTTGAGGTCTGCCACGATGGCTTCCATGCTTTTGCCATTGTTCCGGCGTGTCCGGGGTTTGATGGTTTCGCGTAGCTTGCGCACACTTTTGGGGCGGACCAGTCGCATCATCATTCCCTTGCGGCTTCGTTTGAACCGGTAGCCGAGGAAGTCGAAATGACTGTCTGCTAGGTTCATGTCCACCGTGCGGGTTTTGTCGGGATGCAAGGTGAGTCCGGCCCCGGCCATCCATTCCCGGAGCTTTTCGAGCGCGGACTCGGCTTCTTCCTGTGTGCTGCACATGACGACCATGTCGTCGGCATACCGCACCATTTCATAACCGTGTCCGGCCATCAACCAGTCCAACGGATCGAGGTAAATGTTAGCTAACAATGGACTGATGACTCCACCCTGCGGTGTGCCTTGGGACTCTTCTTGCGATTCGTCTTCTGGCATTTCTTCCATGGTTTTGGCTGATTCAGTGTCTTCTAACACGCCTTGTTTGAGGAATCCTTCGATCAGCCCCAGAACCTTCCCATCGGCAACGTGCTCGCGCACGAGTGCCATGAGTCGATCATGGGGTATCGCATCGAAGTAGCCCTTGATGTCCACTTCTACGATGTGTTGCCTCCCTGCTGTTAGCAGTTCTTCGACACGCCGCAGGGCGTCTTTGCAACCGCGTCCGGGGCGGAACCCATAGCTGTGTTTGGCGAAGCGATTTTCAAAGATTGGCTCAATGACCATTCTCAACGCTGCCTGCACCACGCGGTCGGTGACCGTGGGTATCCCCAATGGTCGCTTTTCCACGCTGCCCGGTTTTTCAATCCACACCCGTTTGACTGGCTTGGGTAGATAAGTGCCCTTGTTGAGGTGCTCTCTAACGGCGAGCAGCCGACTTTGGCTGTTTTGTTCAAAGTGCCCTATCGTGATGCCGTCCACGCCACAGGCCCCGGCGTTTCTTCGCACCTTTTCCCATGCCAGTTGAAGGGTTCTTTCTGTGCTGACCTTGTCGATCAGGCTGAACCACTTGTTTCCTTTCAACCCTCTTGCGAGGGCCGCAAGCATCGGCTTGGTCCATACTCCGCGTTCGGCTTTGTGGCGTTGCCACAGGTCTTCTTCCGCTTGTTTATCCTCCGGTCTAACAACTGAGGGAACTGGCGCGGATGGTTCTTCGCGATTCATGGTTTTTGCCTTTCCACTTTCCTGCCTCCCCTCACTCCACGGGCGTTACCCCGCTTCATCGCTACTATGGAGGCTCTGACTTCTGCCCGGCTCCGCTTGCGCGGATTCCTGCCCGGACAGATCTCGACGCTTCCACATGATACCTTCCCTGCGTTCTCACCCCAACCATCCCCAACAACCCGTTTCTCCCCCGTGAACGAGGGATGTGGGAGGAAACGGTTGCCGCTCATGCGGCAGGCTTCGCCAATCGCTCGAAGGCTCGCCGTTGTTGTAAACCGAAACGGGTTCACTTTCGTTTGGGACCGCAGGTCCGCCTCGGGCTGCTCTCCACCCCGCCTCGCGACGACGCAGTTGCCTCCGGCTGCTTTCCCGTTGCTCGTCTCGGGATGACTC
>JANMLQ010000072.1:0-10546 GCA_031372635.1 Akkermansiaceae bacterium
AGCAGCGGTCCACCGCGCGGTCGAGCGCCTCGTGGGCCTTGGCGAGGCGCGGCGGCATCGACACCGGATCGTAAAGGTCCGCCAAGGTGCTGCCGGGGAATTGCTCCCGCGCCGCAAGGACTTCTCTCGCGCATTCTTCGACTTTCGCGCGTTGGGTGTCTGTCGCTTCTTGCGGCCAGGGGAAGTTGTTGTAGACGATCGTCGCTGAATATTGGAAGTCGCTCTTCATTCGTCCACAAACGTTTTTCATCCAAGCGATTTGCATTGATGAAGACAAGATTCCGAAATGATAGGTAGATGCACTAGGAACAACCAAAGAACTACCATTGGCGATGACCTCCGGAGGCAAGAAGCCCAATGGGACATACCGACGCCGCTCCGACGAAACCTTCGGAAACAGTAGATATTCGGTCATGGGTTGCCTGATTTCACCAAACAAACTCGGAGTTGTTGCAAGTTTAACGGTCGGTGCCTTCTTGCTTGCCAGCCTAAATTGTCTCACTCGATCAATGCGCTCCATAAGGGGAGGGCAATTGCGAATGTCCTGCGGCGAAGCGTCATTGAGCCATAGACACCATCTCTCGCTGCCATTCAAAAATTCTTCTCCACCAGTGAATGGGCGGATAAATTTCGAAATATGAGGGAACCGATGAATCAGGTCATCTCGCTCTTCAGAGTTCAAAACGAGATGCCCATCATCGACGAGTTTGGTCCCGAAGATCATTTCTGGAACCGAAGACAAAGGCTTCATTCGCTTTGTCACCACTGTATCCGATCCCGCAGTCAGGTAGGGGCTGATATTGGAAACTAATGAAATCGTCGGATTTGCAACGTCATTCTCATAATCGTAGAGCCTCTTTTCAGTCGTGTCGTATGGCGCGAAACCAATGATCACACAATGAACATGCGCTTTGCCTCGCGCTTCGCTCTCCCATGGGAATGTCCGATGAGCAAAATGAATTTTTAATTGATATCGTGAAAGCAGGCTACTCCAAAGAATGCTAACCTGCTCTCCTTGGGTGATTGAGTTTGTAGATACAAGAGCGACCCTGACACGTGTTCTTTGTGCGTATTCCGCTGCTAGGCGATACCAGCATGTGACAAAATCCAAGACGCCCGTTCCTTTCACGTCGCCCCAAATGGCATCCAGATCAGCTTTTTGTTGTTCGTTCTGTTCCTTCTTCCCGACAAACGGCGGATTTCCCAGAATGTAACTGCACTGCTCCGGCGGCAGCACGGTTTTCCAATCCGTCCGCAGCGCATTCGCACAAACGATGTGCGGCGATTTTCTGAGGGGAATCCGCCGGTAGAGCTGCCCGAAGGTTTCAGATAGGGCGATGTTCGCCTGATGGTCGGCGAGCCAGAGCGCGACTTCGGCGATCTTGGCGGGGAACTCTTCGATCTCGATGCCGTGCATTTGATCGACATCGACTTTGGAGAGCTTGGTGACATCGAAGGAGAACTCGTGCTGGGTTTGGCCGAGTTCGTCGCGATGGAGTTCGAGCAGGATTTCGAGTTCGAGGGCGCGGAGTTCGCGGTAGGTGATGACGAGGAAGTTGCCGCAGCCGCAGGCCGGATCAAGAAAGCGGAGTTTGGCGATGCGTTCGTGAAGCGCTTCGAGGCGGGCCGTGCGGCGGGTGGATTTGTCGGCCTTGGCGGCATCGAACTCGGCGCGGAGTTCATCAAGGAAGAGTGGGTGGATGAGTTTGAGGATGTTCTTTTCCGCGGTGTAGTGCGCGCCGATCTGGCGGCGCTCGGTGGGGTCCATCACGCCTTGGAAGAGCGAGCCGAAGACGGCGGGCGAGATGCGCGCCCACTCGAAGGAGGCGGCTTTGAGAAGCTGGCCGCGCATCTGGGCATTGAAGTCGGCGAAGGCGATGCGCTCGGCGAAGAGGTCGCCATTGATGTAGGGAAACGCAGCGAGGTCTTCATCGAGATTCGCCTGGCGCTGGTCCTCGGGTGTGTTGAGCACATCGAAGAGGCGCGCGAGCTTGGTGCCGGTGTCCGCTCCATCTCCGGAGGTGCGGTTTTCGATGAAGAGATGGAAATCCTTCTGGTTGAAGATGCCGGTGTCGTCCGCGAAGAGGCAGAAGAGCAGACGGACTAACAGGACGCGCAGGTCATGGCCGGAGAAGCCGCCTGCGAGCAGCGCGTCGTGCAAGTGCGCCATGAGTTCGGCGGCCTCGATGTTGGCGGGGTCTTCCGGGTTCAGCTTGTGCTGCTTGTAGCCGGGGATGAAGGCGAAGCGGCGGATGTGTTTGTGCAGATCCTCCAGCGGAAAGACGATGGACGGCGGCTGGCGCTTGAAGAGCGGCAGGTCCGGGTCTTGCTCCGGTTCCAGATCGTGCAGGGCGATGCGTTTGAAGTCGGAAACGATGAGCCAGCGCGGCACTTCCTTTTCGCGGCCGGAATCGACCAGCCCGCGAATGTACTCCATGCCTTGGGCGTGGGCTTTGTCGAGATCCTGCCCGGCGGACTTGTGCTCGACGAGGACTTTGCCCGGCCAAAAGAGGTCGATCTTTCCCCAAGTGCCGGAGAGTTTTTTGACCGGCTCTTCAAACGATGCGACGGTGCGGCGCTTGATGCCAAAGACGTGGAAGAAGTCGTTCCAGAACGACTGGCTTTCGGATTTCTCCGAGGTGGTGTCCCGCCACTCACGAGAGAAGCCGATGGCGCGGTGGCGGATTTCGTTCCAGGAGAGCATGGATGGGGAAGGCTATCGGCCCCACTCGCAGCAGGGCGAGGATTTTTTCCCCGGTCTTCGCACTCGGCATCAATGCCTCTGTGGGCCGAAGTTTCCTGGCATCTTTGGGGCTTGGACGGACTGGAAGAAGAGTTGACGTTCGAGGATTTCTGCAAGCAGCAGGATTGGCAGCGCCGCCCATGGCTGGAGGCAGGCGAGGGGGATTGTGAGCAGGGCCAGCGCGATGCGAAGGCGCAGATGCACACCGAGCGGGCCTAGTTGGAGGCGGGCGCTGTGAACGTCGGGTTGCCATGGCTTGTCCTCGTCTTCACCCAGCCGGAGGAAACGGATTTCAGGAATGAGTTTGGCAAGGATCGCTGCTGTTAGGAAAAACATCGCGAAGGAGGAAAGCGGATGGGCGATGAGGTGGGCGAGCGCTGCGAACGTTGCGACGCTTCCAAAGAAACGCATGCCGCCCAGCGGAAAGCGCCAGAGCGAGCGGCGGGTGTCGTGATAGATCATGACGCTGGTGAAGACGGCGAGAAGACCTGTGGGCAGTGCCGAGTGAGCGGTGATCAGTGAGCAGTGGTTTTTAAAAGAGAAGTCGGGGAGGAAGGGTAGAGCGCACAAGACGAGTGGGATCGGCGCGAAGAGGGAGAAGGCGAGGATTTCCCGCGACAGCCATGAGGTTTTCAGACCGAGGAAAAAGCGCCATGCCTTGAGTGGTTGTCCTAGGTGAAATACGGCGGCGCCCATGCCCGCGAAGAAGAGAAGCGTGCCAGCTAGCAGCAGCGGGAAATTTTGTCCGGCCACAGCGATCATGCCCACACCGGCCTGGGTGAGGACCAGCATGAAGACGAGCGGCCAATGCGCGTGCTGCGGCACAAGCGCCTCGCGATCCGCCGCGTAAGCAGTGGCGGGAACATCACGTCCGACGTAGCGGGTGGTTGGAAGTGTGATGGAAGAGTCGGGGATCGCGGATTGTGGATTGTGGATCGTGGATGAGAAGAAATTGATCTTCTGATCCCTGACTCCTGCCCCCTGACTCCTGACATTCACAATCCGTATCGCCTCTGTCGGACACGCCTGCACGCACGCGGGCGCTTCCCCCTCAGCGAGGCGTTGGTGGCACATGTCGCACTTTCTAACGATGCCGCGTTTCTTGGAATACTTGGGGACGTCGTAGGGACACTTGAGGATGCAGTAGGAACAACCGATGCATTGGTCGTCGAGATGGCGGACGATGCCGGTGTCCTTGTCTTTCTCGTATGCACCGACCGGGCAGCCGTTCATGCAGCCGGGGTCTTCGCAATGGTGGCAGGCGGTGGTGATGGTTTGCTGCCAGCCGGGGGCTTCGCTTCCACCTAACAAAACGCCGGTGTCGCGCCAGACTTCGTGATCGTCGAGACCGTTGAGCGAGTGGCAGGCGGAAACACAGGCTTTGCAGCCGGTGCAGCGATCAAGGGAAACCTCGAATGCGTATTGTTCTCCGGTGCCGGGTTTGGTGAGCGGGATGAGCGAGCGGTAGTGATCCGCGAGATCGGGCGAGCGGTCGTGGATTTCGGAAAACCGGGCGACCGGGGTTTGCAAGGTGGCTTGCTCGGCGAGGAGTTCGTCGATGAGCGTGCGGTGAACGGGCGGCAGGCGTTGGAGGGTGGCGGGCATTTTCGCAGAGGCGGCGGGCGAGACGCCCGCGCCACGTTCATTTCTCAAACATCACTTGCAGGGCTCCGGTGTCGTGGCGGTTGACGAAGGACTGGAATGACTCGGTGGAAGCGGTGCGTTTTTCCTGATAGACGCGCAGCATGTGCTCGACCACGGGTTTCAACTCATCGAAGGCCATGGCCTGATAGATCTGGCGGCCGCAGTTGGCTTTTGATCCGAAGCCGCCGCCGATGAAGACGTGGTAGGCTTCGCGACCGTCGGCGGTTTTCGCACCGAGCAGGCCGATGTCGCCCATGTAGTGTTGGGCGCAGGAATGCGGGCAACCGGTGAAGTGGATGTTCACCGGTTGATCGAGAGTGATGTGTTTCTCGAGATGCTTAGTGAGTTCGAGCGCGTGGCCTTTGGTGTCGGTGGCGGCGTATTTGCAATAGCGGCTGCCGGTGCAGGCGATCACGCCGCTGGCGACGTTGGATTGCTTCCAATGGAGGCCCATCTTCACAACCGCCTGTTTGAAGGTTTCGAGATATGCGGCGGGGATGTTGGGGATGACGATGTTCTGCCAAACGGTGAGGCGGATGTCGCCGGTGGCGTAGTTTTGCGCGAGTTCGGCGAGGCGCTTCATTTGCTTCGGCGTGATCTGTCCGGCGGGCAGGGCGATGCCGAGATAGAAAAGCCCGTCTTGTTTCTGCGGGTATGCGCCGATGTGGCTGTGGGGGATGGTTTCCTCGGCGTAGGAGAGTGTGTCGGCGGCTAGCGGCGTACGCTGGAGCGGCGAGGCTAACAGTTTTTCGGTTTCGGAAACGTATTGATCGAGCGTCCAGGTTTCGAGCAAGTGCTTGAGTCGGGACTTCTTGCGGTTGCTGCGGTCACCGTTGGCGATGAAGACGCGGACCATGGCGAGGGTGACTTCGACGATGCGCTCCGGCTCCACCTCGATGCCGCAGTCTTGGGCGAATGCCTTGTGGCCGGTGGCTCCGCCGAGCGCGATGCGGAAAACCACTTTGTCGCCGGAGCGGACGGCCTTGATGCCGATGTCGTTGGTGTCCTGCACGGAGCCGATGAGGCCGCCGCCATCGAAGGCGATGTTGAACTTGCGCGGCAGGTTGTAGAAATCCCGGTGGTTGAGGATTTCATCGCCGAGCGCCTTGAGGTAGGGCGTGCAGTCGATGAGTTCGACGGGATCGACACCGGCGGTCGGATTTCCGGTTAGATTGCGGATGTTGTCGGCTCCGGCACCGCGCGTGTGGAGGCCGATGGCCTGGATGCGATGGAGAAACTGGATGGTGTCCGCGGGCTGGATGAGCCGCATCTGGAAGTTCGCGCGGGTAGTGATCTGGACGTAGCCGCTGGTGAGTTTTTCCGCGATGTCGGCGAGTTCGCGGAGTTGATAGGAGTTGAGTTGGCCGCCGGGGATTCGCAGACGGGACATGTAGCCGTCCTTGACCGGCGAGAGGAAAAACAAGCCGTGCCACTTGAAGCGGAAGGTGTCTTCCTTGTCGGGTGCTTGTGCGAACTTCGCATTGGCGGCGATGCGGTAGTAGGAATCGAGCGGATGTTCTTCGCGCTTGATGCGTTCCTCGGCGGTGAGGTCTTCGGGTTCGGCTGCTGCTGTGGGAGTTCCCTGCGGAAACAGGTCTGCGAAGACGGTGGCTCGCTCGCGGACGCCTGCGAAAAAACCATCGAGATAGTTTTTCTGCTCGTCGGAGAGCGGCTCTTTATCGAGCAGCGGCTTGATGGCTGTGGATTCAATAGACATCTCTTTGGTAGCGCTTTTCGGATTTCAAACGGCTGACAAAATTCTTCGCGTCATCTTCGGTGAGGTTGCCTTGTTCGCGGATGATCTGGTGGAGCGCGGCATCGACGTCCTTGGCCATGCGTTTGGCATCGCCGCAGACGTAGAGGTTCGCGCCATCCTGGAGCCATGCCCATAACTGCGCGGCCTTTTCCAACATGCGGTCCTGCACGTAGATCTTCTTCTCCTGATCGCGCGAGAAGGCGGTGTCGAGATGGGTCAGCACGCCATCGCTGAACATTTGCTCCAGCTCTTCCTGATAGAGAAAGTCGGTCGCCACGCGCTGATCGCCGAAGAACAACCAGTTGCGGCTTTCCGGCGCGGTGGCGCGGCGTTCTTCCAGGAAGGCGCGGAAGGGCGCGATGCCAGTGCCGGGACCGATCATGATGACCGGCCTGCCGGTGTCCGCAGGCAGGCGGAAACCCGGCGATTTGTGGATGAACACGGGCACTTTGCCATCGGCACGGTCTGCCAGAAAAGTCGAGCAAACGCCTTTGCACGGCTTGCCATCGAGTTCGTAGCGGACGATGCCGACGGTGAGATGGACTTCGCCGGGATGCGCCTTGGGGCTGGAGGAAATCGAGTAAAGGCGCGGCTGGAGCGGGCGCAATGACGAGACAAGTTCCTCCGCGCAGAGGGTTTCAGGGAGCTTCGCGATGAAGGGTGAGAGATCGAACTTGGAATCAAGCGCCTCTCTAACAGCAAGCGCGGTTCCATCCTTGAGCGTGACGGTTTCACTGCCATCGAGTCCGGCGGCGGCGAGTATTTCGGAAACGAAGTCCGGGCAGTTGGCGGGCATCACGCCGAGCGCGTCGCCGACTTCGTAGTCGAGCGCGTCGCCGAGGATGATTTCGAAATGCCGCGTTTCCTTGGCCGAGCCATCGCCGGTGAGAAGAAGATTGGTTTTGAGCTTGGCGGGGTAGGGATTGGTTTTGCTGAAGGAGCTTGCGGTTTCTTCGCTGGATGATGCGGCGGTGGAATCGGGAGCGAACGCCGTCATGAGATCGGCGAACCATTGATGCGCCTTCGCTTCCTCATCCACATCGCAATTGACGCGCGGCAGCACGCGCTTCGCGCCGAGAGCTGATAGACGTTCGTCGAAGAGCACGCCGGCTTTGCAGAACTGCGTGTAGTTGCGGTCGCCGAGTGCGAGCACGGAGAAGGTGAGGTTTTCCAAACGAGGAGCGTTGTCGGATGAGAGCGCGTCCCAGTAGGATTGCGCGTTGTCCGGCATGTCGCCATCGCCATAAGTGCTGGTGATGATGCAGACGCGGGAGTTTCCTGTTAGATCGGCGGGCGAGCTGGCGTCGAGGCCGATCACCTTCGCATCAAAGCCGCGGCCTGACGCGTCCTTGGCGAATTTTTTCGCGAGGCTCTCGGAGCCGCCGGTTTGCGTGCCGAAGAGAAATAGCAGCGTGCCGAGCGACGGGCGCGGTGTCTCAGCCTGGGCGCGTCCGCTGAAGAGTCCCGCGAGGTAGCCGTTGATCCATTGGCGCTGGACCGGATTGAACGGCGCGGTTTCAGGGATTTGGGGGCAGATGGCGTTCACGGGGATCTGGATTGCATGGGCCGTGCCAACGCGGCTCTGGAATAAGTTGAAACGTAGCAAAGCCCTCCATCCGGCGCATGAATGATCCTCATGACGAGGGGCGCGATCAATGAGTCGCAGCGATACGAGCCGCTTTCTCCGGGCAGACTGACTCGGGCAAATCGACTTCCACGGCGGGACTCATGATCCTGCTGGGACGGATGTGGGAGCGTTCGTTGAGGAAATTCAGCAGGTGATTGCGGTATTCCTGATAACGCGGATCGGCGAGGATGGCGGCGCGGTTTCGCGGGCGCTCGAAGGGAATGTCCAGAATGTCGCCGACCTCCGCCTCCGGGCCGTCGGTCATCATGACGACGCGGTCTGATAGAAAAATCGCCTCGTCCACATCGTGGGTGACCATGAGGGTGGTGAGTTTGTTGCGACGCCAGAGTTCTAACAGCACTTCCTGAAGTTCCATTTTTGTCAGCGAGTCGAGCATGCCGAACGGTTCGTCGAGCAGTAGCATCTTGGGTTGGAGCGCGAAGGCGCGGGCGATGCCAACGCGCTGGCGCATGCCTTGCGAGAGTTCGCCGGGAAACTTGTGCATCGCGCCACCGAGGCCGACGACGGTGAGATAATACTCGGCGAGTTCGCGGCGCTCTTGTTTGGAAGCGGTGAAATACACTTGGTTCACGCCGAGCATCACGTTTTCAAACGCGCTCATCCACGGCAGCAGGCAGGGCGATTGGAAAACGACACCGCGATCCGGTCCGGCCTCGTTCGTTTCGCGTCCGCCGAGGATCATCGCGCCGGCGGTGATGTCGGTGAGTCCGGCGACCATCGAGAGCACGGTGGATTTCCCGCAGCCCGAGTGGCCGATGAGCGTGATGAACTCGCCGGCGGCGAAGTTCAGGGTGAATTCCTTGACGATGACCGCCGGGCCTTTTGGCGACGGATAGGTTTTCGAGAGTTTGAAAAGTTCGAGAACTGGTGCGTGGGTGGACATGAGACTTCGGGGTGGGCGAGGCGCGGCTAGCCACGGTAGAAATAGCACCTGCCATACCAACTCAGAGCCGCCATTTTTCAGGCCGATTCATGCCGGGCATTCCCCGGATTAACCGCGCTCATCCTGAATACCGAAAATGAACCACAGATTACACAGAGAGCACAGATTATGAAGAGGTTCTAAAAACAAGCCTTGCTCGGAAAGGTGTCGTTCACGGAACGGGAAAATCTGTGTAATCTGTGGTTAATCGCGTTCGGGCCAACATCTGCAACTTCGGAGTTCGGGTTTAATGAATCCGGGCATAGCGGTTTGAAACCGCCGCCATTCTCAAGCGCCGACCAGCGGAGCCTTCAAACCCTCCGCGGTGGCGAGTTCGTTCTGATTCGCATCGAAGGAGAGAAACTCCCGCGCATCCAGATCCACTGCCGTCGCCACATGCAGGATGTCGAAACTGCGATGCCCTCCAGCGAATGTCCGCAGCTTAGAAATCCGCTCGCCGGTGATGAGGATGTTCGTCATGTCGATTTCCGCGACCACCACAAGTCCATCCTTCATATCGTCGCCCATATCCGTGAGCATTTTCTCCGCCTCATGCATCGGATAGCCGACCTGCCGGTTCTTGCTGTGGCGAAACGCCTGAAACCGCACCGACTGCCGGAACTCCCAAAGCAGCAAGCGCGTCACATGCAGCGGCTCCGCCATCGTTTTCCGGTAAGCCAGCGCCCGCTCTGAATTATCCTGCTTCCGATATAGCGCACACAGAAACGAAGTGTCCGGGTATGCGATCAACTCCGGTCTCCGAGCTCGGCCTCCCGCATTTCCCTCACCTCCTCAGCCGTGAACACCCGGTCGCCCCAGGTTTCCTTCATCCGGCGGCGGTGCTCATCCGCATCGAAGAGTTTCCCCTTCGCAGGTGCAGGCGGAGAAATCCGGGCCACTGGCTTGCCGTGCTTGGTGATCTCGATCTCCTGCCCGTCCGCCAACCAAGCCTCCACCTTGGCGAAATCGTAACGTAAATCCCTGACGGTGAGCGTTTGCATGGTTGTGATGATTTGTTTCATCACAAACTAGCGGTTTCGCGCCTGTGGTCAAGCCTGTGGGCGGGTCAGGACCGACGCGCGTCTGTCATGGGCTTGGCACGGGTTCCGTTTCATGTAGTCGGCCGTAGTCCACTTCCAGGCGACCATCGGGCAGCTCGGTGTAAATTTCCACGAAGCGATGGCCGAAGCGCACATCACTCCAGAGATAGCCGGTCTGGCTCTGGACGGGGGCTTGGATCACGGTGTCGATGCACACCAGCGATGTCATGAACCGGGTGTTGGATGCTTCGAGATCTGCCGCAGTCATGCCATGCAACGGGCTGGTTTCATCGATGACGTGACGAACGGTGAGTGCTGAGGGGAAGATGATCAAGCGGTCGAACTCCAGTTTGAGCGGATAGAAACGGCGGGCTCCGTCTTCGCCGTCGATGCGTTCGTTGCGCACGATCATCATGCGGAACTCCGCCTCGACCATCGCCTGGTGGTGCAGGTTCGCCACGCGGATTTGCAGCGTGGGCTTGCCGTTATAGATGGAAACGACCATCGCCTCGCTGAACAGCAGACGCGCCATCGGTCGGGAGAAGCGCACGAAGATGAGACCCGTCACCACCGCCGTGAAAAACATGCCCATGATGATTTCCAAAGTCGTCACCACATCGCCATACAAAGTCGCCGGATAAAGGTGGCCGAAGCCCACGGTGGAAAGCGTTTGCACGCTGTAGAAAAACGCGCTGGTGAACGAGCCGGGCACCATTTCCGCGATGCAGCCATCGCCCGCGAGATAGGCCAAAGCGAAGAGGACGTTCAGCAGCAGATAGACCGAGACCACCAC
>JANMLQ010000143.1:0-54757 GCA_031372635.1 Akkermansiaceae bacterium
ACACCCCCCCCACGCGGGGGGCGCGGATCGAACCCCATGCCGGATGGCACGGTGTCTCAGATGTTTGATAGCCCCCCCACGCGGGGGGGGCGCGGATTGAAACCCCCACCACGGCTACCTCATGGCCGAGCCACAATATCGCCCCCCCACGCGGGGGGCGTGGATTGAAACTCACTCGAGATTTTGCGACTGTTCCCACTCTTGTGTCCCATGGCATCAGACATTTTCCTGTGCCTGCCTCTGGCCGCACAGTTAGAGTTCGCCTTGTCAACATGGAAGCCACTGAAGATTTCACGAAGATCGAATCTATTTTCATCCGTCATCGCAATGCGCTGCTGCTGCGTGGCCAGTTCACACCGATCTACACGGATTATTACCTGCATCTGATGCAGCACGGCATCCGCCACACTGCGGAACTCGATCAGATGCTCAAGGACTCGCTGGCGATGCTCACGCTGCATCTCACCGCTCGGCCATGGGCGGAAACCATCGCTTGGACAGCGAACTTGCGCGCGCCTCGGATGAACCTTTTCGTCACCGGTGGCTCAGTGGACGAAGCGATCACCGGTCGCATTTTCACGGAGGATGTGCGCGAGCCGGATCGCAATTTTTTCTACTCGCAGACCACTGAGAAAGGTCGCAATGAGCCGCGCACTTCCACGCTCGAAGTGGAAGGCCGCGATCCTGTGGCGTGGATTCCGCAGTTCTACGGCCAATCCGAACAGCGCCCAGCGCGCGCGTTTCGTCTGGAGGATGAAAACTTCGCCATCATCGCCGCGCAGCCGGATTGCGACATAGCGTGGTTCGATGCGCTCAATGAAGAGGCTGTCGCGAACATCGACACCACCGAGGAAATCAAGCTGCTAGAAACGCGGCGCTTTCGTTTCCACTGCGGCTGCACTCTGGACAAAATCCTGCCAGTGCTGGGCGGCTGGAAGGATCGCCTTCACGAGCTGTTTGAGAACTCCGACTTCATCAACATCCAGTGCCCGCGCTGCGCTGCGAAATACAAAGTCACGCGCGACATGATCGGCTGAGTCGCGCTTGCGATTCCCGTCTTGAGTACCTCCCCAAAGCCGTCTTCGTTCCAGCCATGCAGCGCTTCCATCACCACCAATTCGCCGATGCGGAGGCGCTGGTGGATCGCAAGCGCGGCCAGCGGATTTCCGTCTGCATCCCCACGCTCGACGAGGCGGCCACCATCGCGGCCATCGTTTCCACGGTGCAGATGGAACTGATAGATCAGGCGCGGCTGGTGGATGAGATCTTAGTCATTGATTCCGGCTCCATGGATGGCACCCGCGAAATCGCCGCAGCTGCCGGAGCACGCGTGCTGCTCTCTGCGGAAATCGCGGCGGAAACCGGCACCCACACCGGCAAGGGCGAGAATCTCTGGAAGGCTCTCCACGCCAGCAGCGGAGACATCATCTGTTACCTCGATGGCGACATCGCAAACTTCCACGCCGGGTTCGTCACCGGTCTCGTCGGGCCGCTGTTAGTTGATACGGAGATCGACTACGTGAAAGCCTATTACGAGCGCCCGCTGACCCAGGGAGACTCGCAGTATTCCACCGGCGGAGGCCGCGTTTCAGAAATCCTCGTGCGACCGATGATCTCCGCGTTTTATCCGGAACTCGTGCCCATCCTCCAGCCGCTCTCTGGCGAATATGCCGCCCGTCGCACCCTTTTGGAAACCCTCCCCTTCCCCACTGGATACGGCGTGGAAATCGCGCATCTCATCGATCTCGCACACGCGGGAAAACTCCACCGCATCGCCCAGACCGACCTCGTGAAACGCGTCCACCGCAACCGCGATGACGGCGAACTCGGTGATACCGCCTTCGCCATCCTGCGCGTGATGCTCCGCCGCCTCGAACGCGATGGCAGGCTTTCGTTGCACGCCCCGATCTGCGATCACCACCAGCGCTGGCAGATCGACGAGGAAACGATCCGCCTCATTTCCAAACGCATTCCCGAGCCCGAACGCCCGCCAATCCGCCCGGAATGCTGATTTTCGATGGCCCCGGCTTGCCAAGCCATCCCACCTGTCTATTTTCCGCAAGCGATGCCGTTGCCTGCCGATTACGAACCCGCCGAGCGCGATCCGAAGAAGCTCAGAAAAACCGCCTGGATTCTCGTCGCGATCAGCGCCATCGGCGGTGTGCTGATTCTCAAGGCTTACACCAAATACGACGCGAAGAACTCTGCGGATGACAAGCCCGCATACACCCACCGCATTCAGAAAGAGCGCGACTTGCGCATCATCCGGCAGGATGGGAAAACCGTGGATCTATTCGAGCTGCGCGGCCATGTCTGGGTGGTCGGAGTCATCAGTTTGCAAAACCCTACTGCATCGGAGCGCAGCCACGCCGCCATGAAACGACTCGCGGAAAAACACGCAGCGCGCCCTGATTTCAACCTCGTCTCTCTGGCAGTGGAGCCAGTGCCCGCGCAAGACGCCATCGCCACTCTAACAAAATCCGCCGACACACTCGGCATGAAGCTGCCCCAGTGGTGGCTCGGCACCAACGAGCCAACTACGCTCCACACCTTCATTAAGAACGAACTCAAAGCCAACGCGTTTCCCCATCAGGAAGATGGCCACTGGCTGTTCGATACCTCCATCGTGCTTGTTGATAGAAACGGCCACATCCGCCGCGCTGTAGTGCCGCAGAAACAAGGCGGGCCGCCCTACATCGCCACCTTTGACTTCGATCAAGCCGCCAAGTGGGATGCGGAAAAAAAACTCACTGGCACCGAACTCAACAACCAAGACGAGCTGGAGCTGCTATTGGAAAAAACCATCGACACACTACTCGCGGAACCTTTCAAGAACTGATGAAACGCACCACCACCATCGCGCTCTTCTACACCGGCGTCACCATCCTTTCATTCGCCATCATCGGCATCGCCCTGTGGCTGCGCCCGGGCCTCAGCAGCAGCTATCAGATTCCGATGGCCGCCGCCGGAAAGGAATCCGCCACCCGTTGGTTCGAGATCGGCAGGGATCTGGACGCAATCAATCAAGAAGGCACCAAAGTCCGGCTCTCCGATCTCAAGGGCAAGGTCTGGCTGGCCGCCGAGTTCTTCGCAGTCTGCCCGCACTGCGCCGTGCGCAATGGTGAAGAGCTGCGCAAGATCCATGATGAGTTCAAAGGCCATCCGGATTTCCACATCGTCTGCATTTCCGTGGATCCAGATAACGACAAGCAGGAGAAACTCGCCGACTACGCCACCGCGCTCGGTGCGGATGCGAAGCACTGGTGGTTCCTCAATGCCGGCGACACGAAGGCCACCCACGAGTATCTGGAGAAGGATCTCAAGTTTTTCGGAATTCGCGAGCGCACGGACCCGGTGGACGTCGAAACCAACGGTCGCTACTCGCATGATCTCGGATTTCTGTTAGTGGATCGTGAATTCCGCGTCATCGGCAAATGGCCGCTTGCCGATGCGCGTTCAGAAGAAGCACGCAAACGCGAACCGGAACTCTACGAGCAGCTCAAGAAGGAACTCTTCGATCGCATCCGCAACGAACTCGCACGCACGCCTCCTGCCGAAAAATGAACCCGGATAAACACAGATTTCCGAGTAGTCACCGCCATCGGGGAAGCCAACTAAGTGATGAGGCGAGACAACCCGCAGATTCGATTCTTATTAGCGTTCATCCGCGTCCATTTGAGGAAGTGTTTTGAAGCATCCAGTTCCTCTATGTTCGCTTCGCTACCATTGTGATTCTCTTCTCCTCATTCAAATGAACGACGAACGCGCCCAATGGCTCGCACGAGAACCGCGTGAGGATCTCTCCAAGAAACTCGGCATCGCCGCGTGGATCTTCTCCGCGCTGGTCATCACGCTGGTGGTCTGCATGCAGAAAATCCGCCTGCCTCTCCCCGAAGGCTGGTCCACCACCGGCCTGCCACAATTCCATGCCGCGCTCAACGCCACCGTCGCCGTAGTGCTGATCGTTTCACTGACATGCATCAGGCTCGGTAATATCCGGCTGCATCGCTCCACAATGGTCACGGCAATGCTGCTTTCCGTGGTCTTCCTGCTTTCCTATGTGGCCTATCACATCACCAACGACCCCACCCGCTACGGCGGCACCGGCCCGCTGCGCACGCTGTATTTCATCCTGCTGATCAGCCACATCGTATCCGCAGCGGTGAGTCTGCCTTTCATTCTCTTCACCTTCATCGCGGGCTGGACCAATCGTTTCAACACCCACCGCAAGCTCGCCCGCTGGGTGTTTCCGCTGTGGTTCTACGTCGCCCTGAGCGGCCCGCTCTGTTACCTGATGTTGCGTCCGTATTACGAATGAGCGAGCCATGATTCAGCCTGAAGAACTAAACTCCGCCGCAAAAGCAGCAGGCGTGGGCAAAGCAGACCGCCACATTTTCCTCTGCGCCACACCCACCAAAGCAAATTGCTGCGCTCCGGCAGAAGGGAAAGCGTCGTGGGAATTTCTCAAGGCCCGTCTCGCTGCCTGCGGCATGGACGGCCCCACGATCCTCAGAACCAAAGCCGATTGCTTGCGCGTCTGCACGCGCGGGCCCATCGCGGTCGTGTATCCGGAAGGCGTCTGGTATCACTCCTGCACTCCGGAAGTGCTAGAACGCATCGTTTCCGAACACCTGCTTGGAAGAAGGATCGTGGAGGAATACCGGCTCCTGCCCGGTTGAGCGGGGCGACTTCGGCGTTGAAACAATTCAATCATCCCGTATTTTCAAGGATCAGAACTTGTTCATTTTCAGGTAGTTCATTTGCCTTGCCTGATGCGGTGGAATCCGTATGAAAGTGTCATCCGCGCCTAGTTGCGAGGATGTCCCCCCACCCCATCCCCCCATGAAAATGAAAACTCCGCTTGTTGCGGCGATGTTTCTGACGGTCGTTTCGTCCGTCCAAGCCTTCACCCTTGATGCCGTCGGCTATGAGGGTGGAATTCTCGAACAGAACCCATTCTCGGTATTCGTCCCCGGATATGGGGAGATCGTGTTCGAAGCCGCACCCGGCTCTTCGTTGGTGGTCAACTCCGCCTATCAGAACGACAACGGCTTCGGCGGCCCCTCGTTGAGCTTCGATGAAAACGAATCAGTGAAAATCACCTTCACTGGTGCCGATCCGCTGAATCTGGATTTTGATTTCGTCGGCCAATCCGTCGGTGAGACTTTCGTGATCGAAAAGGATTTGCTCACGCCACAGGCGTTTCTCATCACGCTACAGGGCAAGGGCAATGGAGCCGGCCTGTATGCGGCGAGTTGGGAGACTCAGTGTGTCCCAGAGCCAAGCACCGCAGTGATCGGTCTTCTCAGCAGCCTATTGCTGTTGCGCCGCCGCCGCTAAGGTGAGGTGTCGTTGAAAAAATCCGGCCAAATGGCGGCACATCGGGAAAGACCGGCCAATCTTTCCCGGTAAATGCGTTGCATGAGTCCGCAAGCGGGCCTAGCGTCTATCCAACCAACCAATCACCATATGGGACCCATCGGAATGCCTGAAATGATCATGATTTTCGTCGTGATCCTGTTGCTCTTCGGAGCGAAGAAACTGCCTGAACTCGCCCGTGGAATCGGCAAGAGCATGGGAGAATTCAAGAAAGCCCGCGATGATTTCGAGCGTGAAATCACCCGTTCTGAGACTGAAGTTCAGGTAAAAAGTGCGCCGGGCAAGGAACCGCAGGATTCCACACATTCATGAGGATCCGTTCCCACACGGCACCATCCACGAAGCGGGCCCCGGCAGTGACCGGGGCCGTTTTGTGTCTGTTCCTCGCGCTTGGAATCACTGCCTGTGGTGAAAAGGATGGCACTCCAGATTGGGACAAGCCGGGTGGCTCCACCCTGATCGTGAACGTGGATGCGCAGACCGCTCCGGAACCTGCCGAGCCGGAAGTCCAAGAAGAAGTCCCGCAGGAAACGTCCGCCACACCGGCTGCCGAAAGCCTGCGTTTCATCGCCTACAACGTGGAGAACTGGCTCACGATGGATCGTTACGTGGACAACAAGAACCTGAAAGACTCACCCAAGCCGGATTCTGAGAAAAAGGCAGTCGTTCAATTGCTTTCCAACACCAAGCCCGACGTGATCGGCCTCTGTGAAATCGGAAAAGCCACAGATCTCGCGGAAATTCAGCAGTCACTCAAAGCCGCGGGTCTCGATCTGCCGCACTCGCATTACGCCGGTGGCGCTGATCCCATCCGCCATCTGGGTCTGCTTTCCCGCCATCCCATCACCTCGACTGCGAAACCCGCCGAGATGGGATACCAGATGGACGGCAAGACCTTCGGATTCAATCGTGGCATTCTCGACGCAACGATCCAAGTGAAGGGAAAATCCTACCGTTTTCTCGGCGTGCATTTGAAATCCAAACGCGTAGTCGAAGAAGGCGATCAAGAGCAGATGCGCATCCACGAGGCACGTCTGCTGCGCCGCCATGTGGACTCGATCCTAAAGACGGATGCCGAAGCGCGGCTGATCGTTTATGGCGACTTCAATGACACCCGCCCGAGCAAGTCACACAAGACAATCACCGGCAGCTACAATGATCCGGGCTATCTAACAGCCGTGCCCTTCAAGGACTCGCGCGGCGATGCGTGGACCCATCACTGGGCTCCGCACGACATCTACTCGCGCATCGACTTCGTCACCGTCACCCGCGCGCTGCGGCGCGAAGTAGATTTCAAAAACTCTCACATCATCGACGATGCGAGCTGGAGCAGCGCCTCCGATCACCGCGCGCTGCTGACGATCTTCCGCTGATTCAGATCGCGGCGAGCACTTCGAAATTGCTCATTCATTTTTGGCACGATTGGATTCAGCGATGACATCCTCCAGATTCCGAGGATGCGTGACTATGCCTACCGAAGAATGGTCTTCTGGATCGGGCAGGGTCAGGATCGCTCTCAGAATTAAATCCTTCTTCTCAAGATCGCGCCCTTTCGGGAAATACAGGTTTTCATGGCTACCGTTACCTCCGAGAACCGCCACGCAGACCGCGTCCACTATCGGCTCATCAAGTGAGGCTAGATACTCATCGACGAGTCGCCGCTCTTCACGCTCGGTGATGTATCCACCATGGTATGAAGTGATGGCGAGGACATTGATCTCATCGGCTCCGCTTGGTGAAAACGGCACTTCGGGATTTCCTCCAAATAGATGAACGCCTTTCGAGTAAACCGTGCTCGCCAACGTGCCATCACGCCGTTTCACCTCCAGATTGATCCTCACTTGGCCTCCGAGGACGGTGAAACTCCAATCAGCCCGTGGTGCCTGCTTCTTCCGGGAATCAGTTAGTTCTTTGTGGACGACTCTTTCATGCTCCACCGATCCCGGGTCGATCCCATGCCATTTCGACAGCCACCAAATCTCGTTAAGTGTGTTTAGATGCTGCGTGCCAAGTTCCAGGTTTTTGCGGAGGGTTTCCTCGCCCGGCCATAGATGCGGAATGATGCGGTGTCCGATTTCCGAAACCTTGCTCAGGTAAAGCAGACTGCATCTGTCCAGTCCGCTTCCTTCCATGTTCGCGACATCTTTGCCCACTTGGAGCGGGTCTGTGACTCGATCCATACTTCTCGCCGTGTTATTGAATTTGTATTCGACGATGCGGAATAACAAGTCACTGCCGGGAGGGTTGAGCCATCTTGGCGGCAGAAGTTCAAATCCTTCGATGGAGATTGTTTTCAAATCCTCCGCCAGCAGCGCGGCGCGGTGAGCCAGCGCATCCGTGGTCAGTTTTTTTTCGCGAACTAGAACGCTAGCCTCCTCCTGCAAAAGACTAAAGAGGTTCGGCTGACTGATCGCCAAGGCATCAACTGGTGAATCGCTCGGGATCAATGTGCCGGTGATTTTCGCGAGATAACTGTGGATGTTCGTGCTCCATCTGTTACCGGATTCCACGACTTCGGAGTCAGGTATCCTACTGATCACAACCTGCCGCGTGGCATTCACCAAAGCGGCGATTTTCGCCAGCTTCGCAAAAGCTTGTTTCGGCGGGTTGGAACTCAGTTTGATTTCGATGATTTCGATTCCGGCATCGGTTTCCAACAGGAGGTCACACTCAAGGCCGTCGTTCGTGCGGAAAAAATGCTCCCTGATGCTCTCCCCCTTCGCGCGCCGCACCGCGAGGATTTGCTCGATGACCCAGCCCTCCCAGCTTTCACCGGCCCAGGGCTGCTCCCTCAACTCCTTGGTTGAAGCCAGGCCGAGCAGGCAATGCAACAGCCCGCTGTCGCGCCAATAGAGTTTCGGCGACTTTGTCAGGCGTTTCGGAAAGTTGTTGGCAAAATAGGGGGTGAGCTTGCGGATCAGGAAAGCTCCTTCCAAGAAGTCGATGTGCGACTGCACGGTGTGATAGGAAACGCCAAGGCTCTTGCCGAGCTGTGAGGTGTTCAACTGCTTGCCATGCATCGCGGCTATGAGGCGCAGGAGCCTTTCCGTCTGCTGCGGCTTGGATGGCAAACCCCACATCGGAAGATCCTGATGAATCATTTGCCGCAGGTAGGATTCCTGCCAGACCGGGTAGCTGCCCATATCCGACAACAACGCGCCGCCGTCGGGAAACCCTCCATGCTCCCAGAGCGCGTCCCCGTGGCTTGCTGGCAATTCGGCCGCCGTCAGCGGGCTGAGATCGACGATGGCAAGCCGCCCGGCCAAGGAGTCCCCAACTTGTTTCATCAACGCGGGTGAGACGGACCCGAGCAGAAGGAAGCGCCCCTTCAGTCCGCGCCGCGTGTCGATCGCTCCTCTCAGTCGTGGAAAAATTTCCGGCCAGGCCTGGGCTTCGTCGATTACGATGAGATCGTCGTTCTCAACGATCTCGTTCCAACGGAGATCCAGTTTCACCCGATCACCCTCCTGTTCCAAGTCGTAGTATCCTGCGGAAAACAGCTTCGCCAGGGTGGTCTTGCCTGCCTGCCGCGGGCCAACGATCGCCACAGCCGGGAACAGGCGGAGACGCGATTGGATCAAGTCGTGCAGCAATCTGTGAATCATTTTCTTGCAAATTAGTATTCAATTTCTAATTTGCAATATTTTTCTCATGACGCGACATTTTCGGGTGAAATGAGGCCATCAAATCTTCGCCAACACCTCTTCAAAGACGCCCAGCGTTTCGTCCAGATCCGCCTCGGTATGGGCGAGTGAGGTGAAGCCGGTCTCGTAGGGACTGGGCGCGAGGTAGATGCCTTTTTCCAGACAACCCCAGAAGAACTTTTTGAAGAACTCGAGATCCTGTTTCATCACGTCCGAGACATTGACGATCTCGCGGTCGGTGAAGAAGAGGCAGAACATCGAACCCACGCGGTTGAGCCGGTGGGGCACGCCTTTTTTTGTTAGAAGCGCGCGCAGCCCGGACTCGAAGTGAGCGCCGAGTTGTTCGAGTCGGGGAAAACCGGATGGCTTGGATAGCTCGCGTAGCTGGGCGAGACCCGCCGCCATGGCGAGGGGATTTCCGGAAAGAGTGCCAGCCTGATAGACGGGGCCGAGAGGAGCCAGCATGTCCATCACATCCGCGCGACCACCGAAGGCTCCGACGGGCAATCCACCTCCGATGACCTTCCCGAAACAACTGAGATCCGGCGTGAGGTTTTCCAGTCCCTGCACCCCTGCCCTGCCGAGGCGGAAGCCGGTCATCACCTCGTCGAAGATGAGTAGCGCGCCGTGTTTCCGAGTGATGGATGCGAGAAGATTGAGATAGCCGGGTTTCGGAAAAACCAAACCCGCATTGGCTGGATAGGACTCGACGATGATAGCGGCGATGTCTTCCCCGCGTGCGCTGAAAAGTTGTTCGACCGCTTCCACATCGTTGTAAGGAAGGACGATGGTTTTCTCCGCAAAGGACTTCGGCACACCAGCGGAATCCGGTTCGCCATGGGTCAGTGCACCGGAGCCTGCGGCGACTAACAACGAATCGCTATGACCGTGATAACAGCCATCGAACTTCACGATGAAATCGCGTTTCGTGAAACCGCGCGCCAGACGGATAGCGGACATGGTGGCCTCGGTGCCGGAATTGCACATGCGGACCTTTTCCACAGAGGGCACCCACTCGCAAATCGTGCGCGCCATTTCCACCTCGAAGGGATTCGGGATGCCGAAAGAGATGCCGCTCTTGGCAACCTCGTGGATGGTGTTGGTGATGACTACCGGGGCGTGGCCGAGAATGTTCGGCCCCCACGAGCCGATGTAGTCGATGTAGGTTTTGCCATCAATGTCTTCGATCCGGCTGCCGTGCGCCTTGCGCACGAAGAACGGCTCGCCGCCGACGTTGCGGAACGCGCGCACCGGCGAGTTCACACCGCCGGGGATGTATTGCTTGGCAAGGGCGAACATTTTCTCTGAAAGCGGACCGGGCGAGTGCATGCGCGGATTGTGGACAAGGATGCAGGGATTTTTCCATGAATTAATCCATGCTCAAGTCGTTGAAGCAGAATGCTTGTTCAGTTTTTTAGAAAACCCCTTATCTTGCTCCTCATGAAACCGGGAATTCCGCTCCTCATCGCCGCCTGTCTCGTCCTGCCACTCTCCGCAGAAACCCGCCGCAACGAACGCAAGTCTCTACTCGATTCGGATCCGGACGTAGTCTATCTGGAACGTGCGCTGAAAAAACCCATCGAGCTCAAAGTCATCAAGGAAGCTCCGGTTTTCTCTGACAAGGCAGGCAAAATCAAACTCGGAACACTCAAGGCGGACCAGACCGTGAAGATCGAAGCCATTACGGAAAAAATCTATCGAGTCCGCGGCCAGGGCACGCGGGACGGCATCGCAGGTTGGGTGGCACCGTGGGCTTTCTCCTCGAAAGACCCGCAATTCGTCGCTCATCTCAAACAACTCTATGAGCGACAGATCCAAGTGCAGGCCCTTATCCGCGACAAGCAACTCGCCGTGGGCATGACGCTCGATGAAGTCTCCGAATCGCGCGGAAAACCCACCAAAACCAGCCTGCGCAAGACCGAGAAGGGACAGTCGGGCCGTTGGGAATACATCGACTACGAGCAAGTAAAAAACTACGTCACGCGCATCGACCCGACCACTGGTGCCGCCTATCGCCAGCTCGCGAGCATCACCCAAGTCGAGAAAAGCCGCACCGCAGTGGAGTTCGCGGACGACGTGGTCACCGCCGTGGAGGAAAGCGAGGACCACCAGGGAGGAAACGTGCGCATCGTGGTGCCGCCGCTGGTTTTTGGCTGGTGAAAAAATCGCGCATGCCAGCCCGCCCGATGCGTGCTTTCATTCAGCCATGGCACTGCACTGTCCCGAACCGCTGACTCCGCTCGCCCGTTTCTTCAACGGCCTCTCAGCGGAGAAACTTGATAGCCTGGGAGACATCTATTCACCCGCCGTTGAATTCATGGATCCGCTCCATCAGACCCGCGGCCTTGCTGCGTTGCGCGAGGTCTTCGAGCACACATTCAAACAGCTCAAGGATCTCTCCGTAAACGTCACGGACGCACACGGCGACGAGCGCACCGCGTTTCTCCTATGGACCATGACCTATCAGATTCGCGGTAGGGAACGCACCATCACCGGCACCAGCCATCTGAAATTCGCACCGGACGGACGGGTGGCGGTGCAGCACGATCACTGGGACGCATCGTTCCCGGTCTATGGTGAGTTCCCGCTCATCGGATGGACGATGCGAGGGATCAAACGTCTCGTCACCCGAAAATCAGGCGCTGATTCCTGACGCGGCGGCACCATCCGGTGCTTTGATTTCACGAAGGTTTTTCCCCCTGATTTTTCTTGGTGATCGGATAGAGTTCTGGAACTTGTAGTGCATTCCACAACCACAGACTCAGGCCATCATGAAAAAGTCCATTCTCCACCTCACCCTTGCCTTGTTTTCCGTAGCAAAAGTATGCGCCGAAGAACAAGATCCCAACAAAGCGAATCTCGAAGCGCTTGCCACGAACGCCTCGTCGTTTGTCGAAGCCTACAACAAAGCGAATTCCGAGACCCTTTCCAAACTCTTCCTGCCAGAGGGCGAGATCGTTCTAGCGGACGGCGAGGTTGTCTCCGGCCGCGAGGAGATCGGCAAATACTATGCAGAGGTTTTTTCCGAAGAAGCAAAACCTCAATGCGCACTCGAGGCTGGCTCCGTGCGCTTCGTCACTCCCGGCATCGCCATCGAGGATGGCACGCTTCACGTGACCAAGCCATCCGGCGAAGTCACCTCCCACTTCTACACCGCAGTGCAGGTGAAACAGGAATCCGGCGGCTGGTTGACCGCCAGCATTCGTGACGAGATCGAGGACCATGCACCCGCCAGTGAGAAACTCGCCTCACTCCAATGGCTGGCCGGCGATTGGCTGATCGAGAAAGATGGCACCCGCACCTTCGTCTCGTTTGACTGGAGTGAGGACGGCCCATATCTCGACGGCCGTGCCGTCACCGAGGTGGCCGGAATTGAAAGCACATCATCCACCTACCGGATCGGCTGGAACAGCGCTCGTAAGAATTTCGTTTCATGGGCCTTCGATGCGCAGGGCGGTTTCAAGAAGTCCGATTGGAATTCCACCGACGACGGTTGGCTCCTGCGAGCCAATGGCGTGACCTCCGATGGCGAGGTCAATCAATCCACACAGTTGATTGTTCCCGATGAAAACCTACAGGGCTTCACATGGATCAGCCGTGATCAAACCATCGGCGACGAAGTCCAGCCCGATCTCACCGTGCGAGTCGTCCGCCGCCCGCCAGAGCCAGCAGCCGCGGCGGATGCCGAAAAGGATGCGGCCTCCGACAATAAAGCCGATGCCCAATAACCTCAACCAGACCCATTCCCGATGAAAACATTCCTCAAGATCATCCTCATTCAATTGGTTTGCATGCCGCTATTCATCACGGACGCCATGGCCCGTGATGGAGGGAAACGCTCCGCCGGTGGCGGAGGCGGCGGGGGGCGCACCAAGTCGCAAACATCGCGCCCCAACGTACGCCCGTCGAGTTCCGGTGCGCGCAATCCGATCACCAGCTCCAAACTTGCAAAACCCGCGACCAAACCAGCCGCCCGCCCGACTCCGCGGCCTTCTGTTTCCCAGCAAAAACCAGAGAGCAGGCCGCAACCACGCCCCAATCCTCAACCCAGTCGTCCGCAAACCAAACCCGCAGAGCGCCCCAACCAACCCAACCGTCCGGGAGACAAGCCCGGTGATCGCCCGGAAAACCGTCCACAAACCAAACCCGCAGAACGCCCTAACCTGCCGAATCGTCCCGGAGAAAAACCCGGTGCACGTCCGGAAAACCGCCCGCAAACCAAACCCGCAGAACGCCCCAACCTGCCGAATCGTCCCGAAGAAAAACCCGGTGATCGCCCTAACAAACCCAACCAACGGCCCGAGACGCTGCCGGGCAACATCAAGTATCCGAAGCCGAACCGCCCTGACAACAACCGCCCGGGCAACAATCGCCCCAATAAGAAACCCGTCGTCCGTCCCGGCCAGAACACTAAACCCGTCAAGCGCCCGAACTTCGAGAACAACAAGGTCAACATCAACTCCGGCAACAAGACCAACAACTGGTGGCAGTCCAACAAAAAGGTCAACAACGTCACCATCAATCAGAACAACAACATTCAGATAAACAACAACTTCAAGAATAACGTCAACTGGTCCACCCACCACAAGAACTGGGGTTACAATCCGTGGTGGAACCGCCCCGCCACCCGCCCTTGGTACGGTGGCTCTTGGAACTGCGGGTGGAACAACAACTACAGACACTACTACCACGGAGCCTACTACGGTGGATACCGCCCGTGGCCGGGATATGTCGTTTATCATGATGACGACAACGACGTCGCCAAAGCCATCGGATGGGGCCTCGTCGGATGGAGTCTCGGCAAGCTGATTTTCGACAGTGGCTATCAGACCTACTCCAACCCCTACCCAGCACAGCCTGTGCCCAGCGCCACAGGCAGCCAGATCACCTACTCCCAGCCTATCACCGTCGTCGCCGCCCAGACCGCCCCTGTGGATCAGGATGCCACAAAGATGACCGAGCGCTCGGAATCCCACATCGCAGCATCTCAAGAAGCCTTCAAACAAGCGGACTATCTCCGCGCTTTGGAAGCCGCTAACAAAGCAGTCGGCGAAGCTCCTGGCGATGGCGCACTCCACGAATACCGCGCGCTGGTGCTCTTCGCACTCGGCAAGTATTCCGAGGCCGCAGGCGTGCTCAACCCCGTGCTCGCCGGCGGTCCCGGCTGGGACTGGACGACCATGATCAAGCTCTACAGTTCCAGTGAGACCTACATGTCCCAGTTGGAATCGTTGGAAAAATACAGCGCTGCAAAACCCGACGCCGCCGACGCCCATTTCCTATTAGGCTATCACTACATGGTCTGCGGCCACCTCGACCGCGCCGCCACCGAATTTGAAACGGCATCAAAACTCCAACCTGCGGACAGCGTCTCCGCACAACTCCGAGATCTAACCAAAGCCTCATCCAACAAAGGCGACGCGGAAGCACCGGCTGAAAACACGGATGCTCCTGAGGAAACAACTCCAGCACCCGAACCTGTCCCATTGGAAAAACTCACCGGCACCTGGGTTTCCGAAAAGGGCGCGCAAGGCACCGTAACACTCGCCTTCAAGGATGACGGCAAGTTCATCTGGACCTTCAACAACACCGGCAAATCCAACGAATTCGGCGGTGACTTCAGCATGAACGACAACGGCCTACTCATACTCGACGCCGAGGAAAGCCAGATGGTAGCCTCCGTCGAATTGCCGCAGGAAGGCACCCTGAAGTTCGTTCTCGCCGGTGGCCCTCCCGGCGATCCCGGCCTAGTTTTCGCAAGAAAGTGATTCTCCTGACACAACCTTAAACACAACTGCACATCACATGAAAAAATACATCGCTGAATTCATCGGTACCTTCTGGCTCGTTCTCGGCGGCTGCGGCAGCGCCGTTCTCGCCGCAAAATTCCTCGCCATGGAGGATGCCACGCCGCTCAACATGGGTATCGCCTTCGTCGGCGTCTCGCTCGCCTTCGGCCTCACGGTACTGACCATGGCCTACTCCATCGGCCACATTTCCGGATGCCATCTGAATCCCGCAGTTTCAATCGGCCTCTGCGTCGGCGGGCGTTTCGATTCCAAGGAACTCGCACCCTACATCATCTCACAAGTCGTGGGCGGCATCGCGGCGGGCGGCGTTCTCTATCTGATCGCCAGCGGCCAGCCAGGCTTCAGCCTATCGGGAGGATTCGCATCTAACGGCTACGGCGAGCACTCGCCGGGCGGCTATACTATGGTCGCCGCGCTGGTGACTGAAGTAGTGATGACCATGATGTTCCTTTTCATCATCCTCGGCTGCACCTCGAAGCGCGCGCCCCAGGGTTTCGCACCGATCGCCATCGGCCTCGGACTCACGCTGATCCACCTCATCAGTATCCCTGTCACGAATACCTCGGTGAATCCCGCACGCAGCACCGCTGTCGCCGTTTTCGCAGGCGGCTGGGCAATTTCCCAACTCTGGTTGTTCTGGGTGGCCCCCATCGTCGGCGCCGTCATCGGCGCAATGATCCACCGCGCTGTCAGAAGCGACGACGATTGAGCGAGCCTGCGGGTTTTCGTCCGGTCCCGGATTGACGCGCGATGACGATCCATTGTTCATTCGCGCACGCCATGTCGCATGCTTCCGCCAGCACGAAACCCCTGCTCATGACGCCCCACGCGGCGCTCAAGCAATACTTCGGATTCACCGGATTTCTCGACGGGCAGGAGGAGGTGATCTCGCAAATCGTTTCCGGCAGGGATGGTCTCGTGGTAATGCCGACCGGCGGCGGCAAGTCGCTCTGTTTTCAAATCCCTGCGCTGTGTTTCAGCGGCGTGACGCTGGTGATCTCACCACTCATCGCGCTGATGAAGGATCAGGTGGACGCACTCGTCGCCCGCGGCATCGAGGCGGTAGTGATCAACTCCACGCTCTCATGGCCGGAGCAGAAGGAGCGCCTCGATGGCATGCGCACCGGGAAATACAAACTCGTCTATGTCGCACCCGAGCGCTTCCGAGCGGAGAGTTTCCTCAACGCGCTGCAAGGCATCGAAATCTCGCTCTTCGCCGTGGACGAGGCGCACTGCCTCAGCCAATGGGGACATGATTTCCGCCCGGACTACTTGCGGCTCGGACGCGCACTCGAAAAGATCGGACACCCGCAGTGTGTCGCCCTAACAGCCACCGCCACGCCCATCGTACGTGAGGACATCTCCACGGTGCTGAAACTGCGTGCGCCCTTCGAGCAAGTCAGTGGTTTCTCGCGTCCCAACCTATCACTCGCCATCACTTCTGTGGAAAAAGCCGCGCAGAAGGACGAGCGTATGAAGTCCGTGATCGCCGCGCACAAAACCGGCATCATCTACTGCGCCACCCGCAAGAAGGTGGAGGCCGTTTCCGAAACCATCGCTAGCTGGGGCATCAAGTGCGTCGCCTATCACGGCGGCATGGGCGATCAGGACCGCGTCCGCGCGCAAGAAGTCTTCATCCAGCGCAAAGCCGATGTCGCCGTCGCCACCAACGCCTTCGGCATGGGCATCGACCGCTCGGATGTTAGATTCGTCATCCACTACGAAGTGCCGGGCAGCGTGGAAGCCTACTATCAGGAAGCCGGCCGCGCAGGTCGCGATGGCGAGGCTGCCTTCTGCGAGTTGCTCTTCAACTACGCCGACACCCGCACCCAGGAGTTTTTCATCGAAGGTGCGAACCCCACCGCCGCCTCCATCCGCTCGATCTATCAGTATCTTCTCGATGAAGCGGACAAGGACTTTGAAATCCACCGCACACTCGACGAGATCGCCGAAGGCGCGGACATAAAAAACGCGATGAGCGTGGGCAGCGCCATGTCAGTGCTTGCGCGCGGCGGCTATGTCGAGCGCTTCGACATCCCGAAGAAACGCATGAAAGGCACCCGCCTGCTCAAGCCGGATGTCTTCGCTGCGAAGATCCAACTCGACGAAGCCGCCATCGAGGAAAAAGACCGCCGCGACCGCGAGAAGCTCAAGGCGATGGTGGAGATGTGTTACTCGCGAGTCTGCCGCCAGCAGTGGATACTCAACTACTTCGGCGAGCACGATGCCGGAGTATGCGGCTCCTGCGATGTCTGCCGCGAGGGCGGTGCAGGTGACAAGCGTGCGCCAAACGCGGAGGAGGAACTCATCGTGAAAAAGGCACTCAGCGGAGTCGCGCGCATGTCCCGCCGGACCCAAAACGGTTGGGAGCCGCGCTTCGGACGAGGCCGCATCGTCCAGATGCTCGCCGGCAGCAAGTCGCAGGAAATCATTTCCGCGAAACTCGACGAACTCACCACCTACGGCATCCTCGCCAACAAAGGTGCGGGCTACCTCAACGGCCTAATGCGCTCGCTCGCCGATGCCGGTCTCGTCCAGACCATCACCACCGGCGAATACCCGCTGATGACACTCACGCCGCTCGGCGACAAAGTCATGCGCGGCGAGTCAGCGTTCCAACTCATCTGGCCCGATCCCGAAGCAGGAAAAAAACAAGTCGCTCTCAAGGACCACGGCCACGACGGGCAACTCTACTCCATGCTGCGCGACATCCGCGCGAAGATCGCGAAGCGCGATGACGTTCCTCCCTACGTCGTCTTTTCTAACAAAACCCTCGAAGCCCTCGCCCGCTATCAGCCGATCAACCCCGAGGAAGCGCTACACCTCCCCGGCATCGGCGATGCAAAGATCCAACGCTACGCCGCGCCATTCCTCGAAGCCATCCGCGTCTGGAAACAATCGCGCAGATAAGTGGCGGAGCGGCGATAAGTTTGAGCCGCAAACAATATCCCTGAGCAGCTCAACATTGAACCTGACCATGCTCACGTCTGACCGGTGTCCGTCAACAATGCCCGTGGATGCGTTCACAATACACCCAAGCGTGGACACATTGTCCTCGAACCCGCCCAGATAGCCCTCCAGCCTGCAAACATTATCCCCGTGAGCGTTCACTACGCGCCCGGCACCGTCCACATCATCCCCGCTCTTATCCACATTGGCTTTACTGCGGTCCACATTACGCCCAGGCCTGTCCACATTGGCTTCAATCCTTTGCATCTCATTGATTTCCAATCAAATGCCAGCATTTCGTAACTTCGGTGGCACAGTGCAGCAAGCGCCGGCCAAACTCTCCACGTTCACGAAAAATCCCCCCGACCGGTTTCACGGAGGGATCAAAAACGGCCATATCGAAAGACATTGCTCATATTCCGTGCCCTTGATAGATGAAACCTAATCTGTCGGATAAACCTGCGGACCTACCAAAACACACACCCCATGAACAACAAAGACCATGCAGTCTATCGGGCGCTGGAAGGCGCAGCCACCTTCGGAGACTCCCATGCCGCCACATTTCCCACTGGCAGCCAAGGAGCCACGGATTTCTCCCGCCTCAAGCCCCTGTTGCAGGAAATAGGAAAGCCCCAGCTCACCCCCGGCGTTCCCGCTAGCCCCGCCACGGGTGGCAAAGCTGCCCTCATCGACGAAGTCCGTGAGGATCTCGTCGCCATCTCTGGAACTGCGGAAACTATCGCCCGCAAGGAACCCGGCTTCGACGCCTCATTCCAACTCGGCGCGAACACCCAGCGCGACACCCTCGCCGACGCCAAAACCATCCTAAAAAACCTCGAAGACAATGCAGTCGTCGCGAAATTCATCGCCTACGCCATGGCCCCGGATTTCGTCCAAGATCTCATAGATGACCTCGCCGCCATCGACGGCAAAAAAGACGAACAACTGGAGGACAAACAAGACTCCACCGGCGAAACCGCCCGCACCCGCGCCCTCATTCAGGAAGGCCGCGCGCTACTAAAATCCCTCAACACATCCGTCACCAACCGCTTCCGCCGCGATCCCGAAATCCTCGCCAAGTGGCAGACCGCTTCCCACATCGAACGCTCACCCCGCAAGAGTGATGACACGGGAAACATCACTCCGCCCACACCTCCAACCCCATAAACTATCAATCCACCAACACCTACAAACCCGGCGGGTCGCCCACAAGGCGGCCCGCTATTTTTTTGTGACAGTGCATCCAGAAACACCGCATCCATTTCGCTCCCAAATTTTCTCCAAATTGCTTCTTGCCAAAGCAAACAGGATTTCCAGATTTCAAGTGTCATTCGTAATGACGACCCACACCATTTCATAAACAAAAACACAAACTGCTTTTGCGACCAACAAAAGCTACTGGGCTGCACCAAAACCGCGAATTTTAAAAAGCCGCCCGAGAAAGACAGAGCTGTCGCGCCAATCGGCGCGGCTTGGCGTGTCTTTCTCGGAGGCGCTTCGCGGTGCCTGGTGCAGGGCGCGATCAAGTCGCGCTCTTTGTTTCAGTAACACAAGTTGGTTTCCCAGCCATCCGACTGATCCCATGAAAAACATTCCCTTCTTCATCTTCATTTCCACCCTCATCGCAAGCACCGCGTTCGTTCACTCCCAAACCGAAAGTGGCACGGGCGTCTCGCCCGCAAGCCCATCTACCACCACCGCCCGTATCATCGGCCCCATCCGGGACGGCACGCCACCGCCACCACAGCCGCCCAAGCCGGAATACCACATCGCCAGCCGCGACATCCTCTCCACCAAAACGCACCAGCAGGGAGGCCGCACCATCACCGTCAGGGAAATCAAACCCATCGACCTACCCCAACCGCCCGCGCCGGTTGAAGTCGCACCCAACGCATTAGACACCGCATTCATCGAGCAAATGCGGGCCTACAACGCCGCTCATCCACGCCCCGAACTATTATGCCTCGGAGCCACAGTCTTCCTCTCTGAAAAACATCCGCCGCGCACCCTCGTCCGCTACTGGTCCATAGACCACAAATCCCAAATCACCTTCTGGTCCTCCGCCGACTTCTCACTCATCGCAGGCGGCATCAGCTCCTTCACCGACACCACCGGAGCTGCCCATTCCATTTTCATGAGCTGGAGCCACATGGACGCCGATCTCGTCTCCAAAGTCTATGCCGCCAAAGGCCGCGTCTATCAGAAACCCGAAATCCCCGCCTTCCCCGAAGGAAAAGCCACCTTCCAAATCATCGGTGCAGCACCCGCCGCCGAAGAACTCATCGCCATCCAATCTCTCCACGACATCTACAACAGCGAACTCCCCCGCCTCCAAACCGCTTACCAAAGCCGCGAGCAAGCCCGCCACCAACGCGATGCCTATCTAAAAGCCAACCCACCCCAACCCAAAGACATCACCCTCAACTACTGGCGCACGGAAAGAGAACCAAGCGAACGTCCAACATCGAACGTGAAACATTGAACGTCGAAATAAGAGTTTAGAAATCCCCAACTCACTTTCCCGCCATGTCCGCACCAAATCGCCGCAACACATCCCTTCTTCAACTTCGACGTTCGATGTTCAAAGTTGGATGTTCGATGTTCCTCTTAAAAACGGGTGGCTGGAACAACCTGTTCCAGACCGTCTTTGGGACAACCTGTCCCAAACCAGCGAAGCGAATCACCGCCCTCGTCATAACCTTCCTCTGTCTCCTAGCCACACCATCACCCGCCATCATCGATACCAACACAAACGGCGTCAGCGACCTTTGGGAGAAGCAGTACAACAACGGAAACTTTTTCACCGGAATATTTGATCTCAACGCCGATCCTGATTTCGACGGCTGGTCAAATGAAACTGAAGCCGCTGCAGGCACCAATCCCTTCAACCAGGATCCGGCTGGAGGCTTTATCAGGCCAGAAATCTCCAAAATTCCTGCACTTTACGGCGAGGAAAACGGACACCCTGTCGTCATTACTCCTGAATCAATGACCATCATCTGGCCCGTCATGCCCGGCAAGCAATACACCCTCCAGTTTTCGCTAGACTTAACAGCAGGAAGTTGGTTGCCCGTAGGCAATCCATTTATCGCAGGTGTTTACAACCCCATCTATGGATTCCCCATCGCCGAATCGTCTAGATGCTTCTGGCGCGTGAAGGTGAACGATGTTGATACAGACGGTGACGGTGTCACAGACGCGGAAGAGGCCCAACTCGGCAGCATTCCATCTTTGTTTGATGCGGATCATGACGGCGTCAACGATCAGGATGAAATTAACCTGTATGGATCTTCACCGTTGACAGGTGATAGTGATTCGGATGGAGCGGACGACAGCCTTGAAATCAGAAGCGGCACAGATCCCAGCTCACCCGATTCACAGGCACCTCTCTGGAAAAGTGTTGCGCGCGATATAAACTATGTTTTTTATTCAATAATTAATTCGGAAGGTATTGCATCATACGGAAATATTTGGTACAGTAAATTTTGGGGTGACTTTGCAATTACTCAAGAAAGAATAACTTCACCAATACTAATCCAAAATCTTGCGACTACGCTGGAAAATGAAATTCCTTATCCAGAAGAGATTCCAGAAATTACAGAATCATTGCTTCAAAGTGGTGGCTACGCTTCTACAGGGCCGCTTGATGTTTACGGACATCCCGCTCCAGAAGGCCTAACTTATGTAGTGTTACATCAAAAACGCGTTTGGTTGCAGGTTAGACCTGCAGCCACAGAACCGATCACGCTCAAGTGCTTGAAACTTATTACCAGACCAATTCCCGAACGAACCGTTGAGCCAATTTCTAGCATCTTATCAGTAACCATTCCCGCGGGTAGCACTCAATCCAATGCAGTTGACCTTGATGCCACATTTCTTACAAATGGCAATCAAGGTAATGTCGGATATGAAACTTTTGATCAAAGCATTATTCCTGTTGATATTGAAATCAGAAAAAAGAACGAAGATCCGCCACCCAACGGCTTGCTCGCTAAAACCAGCGATGTGCTTGAGCTGGGAATATCAAAACATGCGTTACAGATGAATAAAACACTTAATAGCGCAATTTATTGGGAATTCAGAAAACTAAAAAATGATAAGACATATGGTATGTGGCGTTATTTGGGTGATGGCACTAAGTGTGAATACACCTTTGATGACGCTGGAATTTACCAAGTCAAAGCGACCTATCTTTTGACTGGCGAGGAATTCTTTTACACGAGACGGAAGAATGAAGTTCTCAACGGTTTTCAATATGGCCCTGGCTTGAAGGGAGAACGCGATGTTATTGGTATTTGTGATTCACAAATACAAATCAATCTTTGCCGTGAATCTCAAAAGTTTTATGGAAGCACTGCATACGAATCTACTGTTACAGTTCCTGCTCAATATGGTTTTCCTGAAATTCTTGGGTCTCCAAGTTCAATCAGATGTAATTTCTTTGTTGCGCATCGCGGCGCGGCTGTCGGCGCTGTAGTCCCAAAGATCAATGGATGGTGGAATGAATATCCACCATTGGCAAATGAATGGGCAGGAATTGAAGACACTAGCATTATTCCGGGGGATTCAACCTACATACAGAGATGGCCGATTTTACCAATAATTCAGGATCCCCAACCTGGTTGGATCATAGCGCACCCTGCTCCAAACGATGCTGGTCACTGCGCCATAATTGATTACGATGGCGAAGGCATCGGGGCGGGAGAGTCCGGCACAGTTAATAAGCAATACGATGAATTCTGGGATGGAAGCTCCCGATACAGAAAATACGCACCATGAATTTAAGGCTCGCATTAATATTTATTCAATTAATATTACAAGTAGTCTCTTGTGAGGGATCTACAGTTTTTCTTTTATTAGAAAAAACTGAAATGGCATTATCAAAAAATGCAAGGAATCCGGTTTCAATTATCGAGAGAAAAGATGATTCATTCAAAAAAATCGAGAGTTTTGACTTGCTGCAAAGCCATATAGTGAACCACTGGCGTGGTGATTTGAAGGTTTTTGAAACTATCGCTCCGAACTACACAAGAAAGACTATTTATTGCAAGGCAGCGCAAACTTTGTCACGCAAGGAATACACTGAATTTCTTCTGGCATTGGCAGAATTGAATCAAGAAGGAAAACTCAATAAACAGAACTTGAATTGGGCATTGCGGCCTTTCACCAGACACTTGAGAGGATACTGGACCGAAAAAGCTCCTGATGAAATGCAAATACGGTTGATTGAGCGGTGCAAAGTGATTTTTGCCGATGATCCGATACTGACTGCATTCTTTGACAATGTTTTGTCGGGTAAGGTTTTATCCGACGCGAAGGAATTTGAGAGACGCTACTATGGGCCGTCTAAAGAAGAGCGAGAAAACCGAAAAGTTCATAATCCAGGCACAAGCAACAGAACCACTGAGGAATGGAGCTCACAAACTGACCGATTATTTTCGCGCGGTTGGATTTTAGCTGCATTCTTCCTACTGACTTTGGCACTTGTTCTTTGGCAATTCCTAAGGGGCCAAGTGAAAAAATAAGCGACCTATTTTGCGCTGCTGTCGGTTTTTATGCATCAGACGTGGGAACATCTTTTCTTCTGTCGCTTAGTCGCGGCACGCATGGAAATTGTAATCGTCATGAAGACGGTCGATTGAAATCGCACGCACAAGTCAATGGCGACTTGAAAGATCGCCACTCCCGACGCTTCACAGGCTGCGGTTTTCCCTCTACCTCTGCGGCGTGCTGCGTTCGCTGCGATTGATGGACTTCCGTTGTTTCCCGGTCCTCGACATCGAGGTGCCGGAGGCAGGGGCAATTCTAACAGGCGACAACGCGCAGGGCAAAACCTCGGTGCTGGAGGCGATCTGTGTGTTGGTCCGGCTGCATTCGCCGCGCACGCACCGGATGGCGGCGATGGCGCGCTTTGGCAGCGGCGGTTTCGGAATCGCTGGAGATCCGTGGGGAGTTGAGAGACAGGTCCGCCATTCGCGCGAGGGATTGTTTCTCAAAGCCGACGATGAATCCCGCGCCAGCAAGAGCGCTTACCTTGAAGACGGCGGCCTCATCGTCTGGATGGGAAACGAGGATCTCGAACTCATCCGCGGACCTGGCGAAGGACGGCGGCGTTATCTGGATTTCATCGGCGCGCAGATTGATGCGAATTATCGCCGCTCATGGTCGCGCTATCAGCGTGCGCTGCGAGCGAAGAACGTGCTTCTCAAGGAAGGCCGTCCGCGTGATGCGGAGATTCTTTCGTATGAGGAAATTTTAGTAGAACACGGCACAGTGCTGATGCAGGCGCGCGCTCGCATCGTGGAGGAACTCGCGCCGCTCGCAGCCGAAGCGCAGAATGCGGTTAGTGGAAAAGACGAGCCGCTCACGCTGCACTACCTGCCAGCAAGTGGGCCGGATTTGCGTGAGTCGATCCTCCAAGCGCGCGAACGTGAAATGCGTTTGCGCCAGGCCGTTGTCGGCCCGCATCGGGATGAACTCGCGCTGCGTCTTCACGGCATGGCAGCGGCGGATTTCGCAAGCGAGGGACAGCAGCGCACGATCGCGCTCGCTCTCAAGCTCGCTCAGGGAAAACTCCTAGAGTCACGCGGTGGAAAAGCGCCGATCTATCTGATGGACGATATTTTCGGCGAACTCGATCCGGGACGTAGAAACGCATTGATGCGCCATCTACCAACGAAGGCGCAGAAGTGGATCACGACGACTCATCTCGACTGGTTGGAGAAAACGCCGGAGCTGGATGGAATCCGCCGCTTCTGTGTTTCAGGCGGTGAGTGCGGGTGAATACCAAGGAGTTCGCGCTTCAGCGTGTTGATGAGGAAGACAAGCTGAAGCTTGGACTCTAGGCCGCCTCATTTCTTGTTCGCCTTGAGCGCGCTTTCGGACTGGCCCTTGAACCAGCCGTCATATTCCTCTGCGGCGACGACTTCCATGCTGCCCACCATGTTGCTATGGCCTTCACCACAGAGCTGGCCGCAGACGACGAAGGTTTCGAGAGTTTTCACTGGCGTGAACCACATCGCGATTTCACGACCGGGGATGGCGTCCTGTTGGATGCGCATCGGGATGATGTGATAGTTGTGGATCACGTCTTTGGTGCCGATGTTTAACACGGCGGGGCGGTTGAGCGGCAGCTTGAGGATCGGGCTGGTGAAGTCGTCGAGCGAGTTGGGATCTTGATAGTCGATGCCAAGATCATTGGAGCCGTTGATGAGCGCAGGGTCCACACGGCCGAACTTGCCATCCGCGCCGGAGTAGTGATAGGTCCAGCCGAACTGCCAGCCGACGACGCGCACGCGCACCGGGTTGAGGTTTTGCACGGCCTTCCAGCTATCGACGCGCTGCGCCCAGAGCGGAAACGCGAAGCCCAGAAGTAACACCGCCTCGACGATGATGACACCGACTTCAAGGTGGCTGGAGAGATGACTTTTCACGCCATCATAGGAAGCCTTCGGATTGTTTTTGTGCCAGAAGCGGAAGAGGCAGTAGAAGAAGAAAATGGTCCAGCCGATGCCTAGGACGATCATGAACCAGTGAACGACCATGATCATGTGATCGACCTGGCCGCCGTGGGCGGAGTAGTTTTCCGGAATACCGAGGAAGTTGGAAGAACTCATGGAAATGGAATGCAGAAATTGAAGCGGTGTTTAAAAATCAGTCGCGCGATTCGGTGGGCACGTAATCGTCGGAGAGAGTTGGATCCAGATACTCCTTCTCGCGGCGGGCGATGCGGAACATGAAATATGCGATGCCACCTAGCATGCCGAGGATCACGACGAGCAGGAAGAAGATCGACCAACCGGCGGCATCACCAGCGCCGTCGATCATGGTGACGCGGCAGGTGGAACAGGCGATGGTTTGGAATGGGGTCATGACAGGAGAGTGTTTTTCAAAGGTGAATTGCCTTGGCCTTGCGGAGGAAATAGACGCCGTAGAAGGGCATCATCAAGAGTCCGCCGATGCCGACGTAACCCAAAGAACGAATCAACGACGATTGTTCCTCACAAATCAGAAACGACCAGATCGTCAGGAACGCGAACAAGAGCGTACACACGGTGACGAAGACGACATGGAAGCTTTTGAGTGACATGATGGTTTACGTTGGATTTCAGCGGAGAGTAGGCGAGGCCATCGGCGCGGGTGTGCTGGTGGGTTCACCGTAGAAAAGCGGATCGTGGATGGGATTGTTCTTGGCGAGGGCGGTGAGGCCGTAAAGAGCGGTCACGAAGATGAAGCTGCCGAAGAAGATCCAGTAGATGGCTTTCTTCTCGTGATTGAGGTGCATGAAGATGGCAGCCACCAGCGAGGCCTTGGTCCCGGCGATCAGCAGACCGAGCACGGCATCTTTCCAATCAAAGCCATGACGACCGACATCGAGCATCGGCACGGTGGCAACCATCACGGTGAATACCGTGCCGGCGAAAAGAATGGCCCCGATCATGAGATAGGTGCGGAGTGACTTGCGGATTGCTTCAGGGGTGTCGGCCATGGATTGAAGAGGGATTTGAAATTTGAAATTAGAGATTTGAAATCATCGGTTTCACATCAGGTAGAAAATCGGGAAGGCGAAGATCCAGATCAAGTCCACGAAGTGCCAGAAGAGGCCGCCGATTTCGACGCGGTTGGCGAGCCACTCGGGATTGGTCTCATACATCTTGCGACCGAAGAACAGGTAGTAAGCGAGCACGAGCGCACCACCGATGACGTGCAGACCGTGCAGGCCGGTGATGGTGAAATAGATGGCGTAGTAGGTGTTCCAAGCGGGTTTGAACTTGGATGCGAAACGCACCTGCTCGCGGGGAAGCGAGAACTCAGGGAAGGTGTGTTTCGCATGGCGGGCGTCATAGTCCGGGCCAGTGAATTCCTCCTTGATGGTCTTGATGTCCTCGCTGCGGTCCGTGCCGTCGGCCTTGGACGCGAATTCCTTCCAACCGATGCGGTAGCGCTCCTTGGCGGTCGGTTCCTTGCCCTTTGGTCCGAGTTCCTTCTCCAGCTTGGCGACTTGCGCCTTGTTCCATTCCCACGCCTCGCGTGCGAACTCGTGGTTTTTCACTAGCCAGCAGTTATCGATGGCGACCATGGGGTCTTGGCCTTTTTCCACGGCCTTCATTGCGAGGTAGCGGAAGTCGATGGCATCCACGGCGTGAAACACCATCGGGCTGTCCAGCAACTTGCCGTCCAGCAGCGTGTCATCCTGAAGGCGTGATTGAGTCGCGCCTTCCTTGATCTCACGCGGGATGAAATCGAAACGCGCGGGAGGATCGACCTTGAATGCGACCGTGCCGATTTCACCTAACAATTTCGGAGCGAGGGCATCGGCATCGATGTTGACGCCGGATGCGATTTCCCAACCGCGTTTGCCGGGGTTGGCAGCCTTGGCTTCTTTCCACTCTTGGCGAAGTGCTGCGGTGCGGAGTGCTCCGTTGTGCGCGCGGGCATCGAGATGAACATCCTGGATACGGGCAAGCAGTTCGAGGCTGAGTGGTTCACCAGCTTTCGCGAGGACGGGCGGATCTTTCTGTCCTTCTTCGACGACGGGTTTCAGATCGGCTGCGAGAACGATCTTGGCCTTGCGATGTTCCGCCTGGGTGAGCATTTCCTCCACCCATGGCTTGTGGTAACGAACGGTGTTGAAGGTGAGGCTGGATGTTTCGATGCGGATGCGGTCTTCCTCGATCTTCTTGCCGTGGTGATCCTTCTCGTAATCGGTGTCCTTGGGATGGTGTTTGTCAGTGCCTTCCTTGAGTTCGTAACCGAGGTGACCTTCGATGATCGTGTAGTCATGCAGGCGCACCGCTTGGTGACCGAACTTCACGTTGTATTCGATGCCCTTCAAAATCATGAAGACCACGGCACAGGCGACGGTGATTCCCATGAAGAACTGGAACTTGCGCCATTGCCGCATTTTCAAAGCGGCCCATGCGAAAACGACCGTCACTGAGGAGCCGATCAGCACGAAGGTATTGATCAGGCCGGGCAGCACCGGCAGCGTGCGCTCAGGCCATGGATAATCTGCACCTAAGCGCAGGAAGACGTAGGCGGAGAAGAAGCCGCCAAAGAGCATGACTTCGGAAGCGAGGAAGAGCCAGATGGCGATCTTCGAGTTGAAGAGGCCAGTGTCCTTCCGGGGAGTGACGACGTAGGGGATTTCCATTTAAGAAAGTTTGCTAGATTTCAGTTTTCAGTTTTCAGATTCAGAAAACCGCACTCAGTGGCCGGAGGGTTTGGTTTCGGATGGGTCCGTGCGTTTCGGTTCGATCCATTGGGGGAGGAAATCCTCATCGCAGCCGGGGCGGCTGTATTCATACGGGCCACGGTAGATCGCAGGATCGAAGGTGAAGTTTCCATGGCCCGGAGGTGTTGGCGTGGCCCACTCGAGCGTGGTGGCATTCCATGGATTGTCGCTCTCGACCTTGCGTCCGAATTTCCATGACATGAAGAGGTTGATGATGAAGGGGATTTGCGCGAGGGCGAGTGTCCATGCTCCCATCGACATCCAGATGTTCATGTCGATGTTCTCGCGCACGGTGAGAGCGAAGACGTTGGTGCTATCAGCAGCTTTGGCGAGGTAGGCGTCACCACCGTTGTACCAGCGACGGTGGAAACCGGCCATACCTTGGAGCAGCATCGGGAAGAAGATGATGTTCATGCAGACCAAGCTGGGCCAGAAGTGCAGATGGTTGAGTGCGGGACTCATGTAGCGGCCAGTGATTTTCGGATACCAATGAAGCACACCTGCGAAGAAACCGAAGAGGATGCCCGGCGCGACGACGTAGTGGAAGTGGCCGATGACGTAATACGTGTCGTGCAAATGGAGGTCGGCGAGGTTGAAGGCGAGTGGCAGGCCGGTGAGGCCGCCGATGCCAAACATCGGAATGAACGCGCAGGCCCAGAGCATCGGCGGCGTGAAACGGATGGAGCCGCCCCACAGTGAGATGAGCATGGCGGTGATGATGACCACGGACGGCACCGAGATGAGCACGGTCGTCGTTTGGAAGAAGGTGGAAACGGAGGCCGCCATGCCGGTCATGTACATGTGGTGAGCCCAGACGATGAAGGAGAGGAATCCGAGGATGAGCACGGAATAGACCATCGACTTGTAGCCCCACAGCGGCTTGCGGGTGTTGACGGGAATGATTTCCGCGACGCATGCGAAGGCGGGAAGCAGCAGCACATACACCTCCGGGTGGCCGAGGAACCAGAACAAGTGCTGGAACAGCAGTGGCGAGCCGCCGCCGGAGAGTTCGGCCAAGCCCTCGCTCTTGGTGAAGAGGCCGGATGGCATGAAGAACGAGGAGTGCGCCACGCGATCCATCAACTGCATGATGCCCGCAGCCTCAAGTGGTGGGAAGGCGAGTAGCAGCAGGAAACCGGTGACGAGCATCGACCACACGAAGAAGGGCATGCGCATCCACGTCATGCCGCGGGCACGCAGGTTGATGATGGTGGTGATGAAGTTCACTGAGCCTAACAGCGAGGAGGTAATCAAGCAGACGAGGCCGATGAGCCACTGCGTTTGCCCTGCGAGCCATTGGTTGACGATCTGTCCATCGGCGAAACCCGCGAGTGGCGAGTAGTTCGTCCAGCCGGACTTGGCGGCACCAGATTCCATGAAGAACGAGCCGCACATGATCAGGCCGCCGACTAGATAGACCCAGTAGCTCGCCATGTTGAGGCGTGGGAAAGCCATGTCTGGTGCGCCGATTTGCAGAGGAGTGACGTAGTTTCCGAAAGCACCGAAACCGAGTGGCACGATGCCGAGGAAAACCATGATTGTGCCGTGCATGGCACCGAACATGTTGTAGGTCTCGCCGGTGACCTTGCCGTCCTGGAGCCAGCGAGCCTTCCAGCTATCCGTGAAAATCCAGCTCATCCATTCTGGAAGCGGTTGGTGAGGGAAGGCGATGCTCCAGCGCATCACCATCATCAGATAGAAACCGAAGGCCAGGAAGCACATCGCAGTGATGCCATACTGGATGCCGATCATCTTGTGATCGGTGGAAAACACATATTTTCTCCAGAATCCGGGATCGTAGTGATGTTCGTCGTGGTGGGCATCGTGCCCGGCGTGGGTGGTGGCGTGAGAGCTCATGTTTCCGGCGTGCGGGGTCAAGGTTTGGCGGCGGCTGCCGGGAGGAATGTTAAGGGATCGACCATGGTCTTGGGATCGAGTGTTTCGCCCGGTAGGGGCTTGACGTGGTCTGCGGTGAGTTCATCGGCGGTCACTTGCTGGCCCGCCTTTTTCCGGGCGGTGGAGATTTCCATAGCTGCTTTTGCCATGTCCGTGGTGACGATATCTCCGACGGAGTTACCGAAGTTGTTGCGGACGTAGGTCATCACGCCGGCGAGGTCTTCCGGGCTGAGACCGGCACCTTGTGGAGCCATGCCCGCGCCGTAGGACTTGCCAGTAGAGGTGGGACCAGTGAGTCCGTTGAGGATGATCATTGCGAAACGCTCGGTCTCGCCGGTGGCCCACTTCGATCCGACCAGCGAGGGGAAGTTCGCACCATCGCCCTTGGCATCGGACATGTGACAGCCGTTGCATTTCACGGAGTAAATCTTGGAACCACGAGCCATGTAGGCGGCGAGTGCTTCCTTCGGTTGCGGCCCGGAATCGGCGACACCGGGAGGAGGAGTGCGGAGGTAGCCTTCGCGGAAGGTAGTGCCGTATGCGAAGAGGCTGCCACCCTGGCCGAGGATGCCACCGGCGATCACGGCGACGATGCCGCAGGCGGCGAGCACCCAGATCGAGATCGGCTCGGAGCCGTTGGCGGCGATGCGCTTTTCGCGGGCGCAGGCCGCAGCCTCGCGCACCACGCGGCCATGAGCCTCGGTCACGTTGATCGAGTCCTCAAGGTCGGGTTTCTGATTGGGAGAAGACATGATGGAGAGTGGGTGGGATGAGCGGGAATTCAACTATCGCCGGCCTTTTTCTTTGGAGAGAAATCCAGTGCGGCGGGAACCTTGTGATCCTTCTTGAGCGAGAGCAGGTAGGAAACGAGCGCCTTCGCATCGGAACCCGGAACCCATGCTTGGTTCTCGCCGGCATCTCTCTTGAGTGCATCGGCGGGACGTGCGCCCTTGATGCTGATTTTTTCAAACAGGAAAGGATGCGGTGGGCATGCCGACAGCCAGAGTTGGGGATTATCGCGCGGATTGAAAAGGTGGGCATACAACCACGCGGCGGGATCACTGCCGACAGCATGGATGGTTTCCACGCGGCGACCGAGATTGGAAAGATCCGGCCCCATCCGCATCACGCCGATCTGTGCGAAACTCTCGCCGAAGAAGTCATCGGCATTCGTTTCACGGCGCGTGTCACCACGATCGGGGTCCGCCTTCAATCCGCCCCAGTCCGGGCGATAGAGATCGTTTCCTGCATAAGTCGGGCGCACCACCTGGGTGTGGCACAGGTAGCAGCCGTTCTCGGCATAGACCTTCGCGCCATCGGCGACGCGGCCGGTGCGTTTCGGATAGAATACTCCGCCGCTGGTAGTCGCATCCGGGAACGCGACGGGCGCGGCATCACGCATCTTGAAATATGGGATCACGATGATCGCAAGCCATGCGACGCCGAAGCTGGCTGACAAAGCGGATATGAAAGTGCGTAGGCTCATTGGGAGAAAGTCTGGAATTCCATGTCAGTGTGCGGCGGCGTGGCCTGGGCCGGCGTTGTCGATGTCCCCTTCTTCGCCGTGCGGGCCGTGACCATGGGAAGAGTGCGAGGAAACCAGCAACGTCGGGTGCGAACTGCGGCGACCGAGGCGCATCCACATTAACAGGAGGTGGACGAAGAAGAATACGTTAGAGAACAAAATCAGCGCCCAGGAAATGGTCGTGGCCACCGCATACGGATAGGCGCGGTCCTCGGCGCTGTACCATGGCACTTGCCATTCCTCTTGGCCGATGCCCTGCTGGACACCGCCGAAGAGCGCGATCAGCGCCACGAAAATAACGCCATAGACCGAGAACAAGAAGTGCATCTTGATGAGGCGGCGCGAGAGCCATTCACGGCGCGTCACGCGCGGCACGATGAAGTAGGTGGCACCGAACATTACCAGCGTGAAGAAGCCATACAGTGCCAGGATGTCGAAACCATATCCCGAGAGCGAGAACTGCGTGAGGGGAAGCGTGGAACCCGGCAGGTTGAGCAGCACCGCCGAGATGGCGAGAACCACCAGACCGACCATGCCCGCTGCGGTGAATCTCAGCGATGGGCTGGATGCCATGCTTTCCGGGCAGGACTGCATCGTCTTAAGCGTGTTGATCGCAGCCGCAGCGGCGGGGATGAACAATAGCGCCGTGGCAGTGGCGCCGACGTAGGGAAGAAAGTAGGGAATCGGTGCGCCAGTTAGTTTTTGCATGCCCGCCCACGGTGCGATGACCGCCAGTGACCAGAAGCCGAGTTTGGCAAGCGAGTAGCTGTAGATCGCACGTCCTGTCACTTTGGGTGCGAGGTAATAGGCGGCACCGAGCGCCACCGGAGTGAAGAACAGGAATAGCAGCGCGGATTTAAACCATGCGTTGATGCCCGCCGCCATCACGGGATGTCCCGGCATGCAGTAGAGCAGCGTGTTTGCCGTGATGAAGATCCATGGAAACCAAATCATCGCCGCGAGGATGTACCATTGGGAAATGTAAACGTGGCCTTCCGGGCGCACGCGGAACTGGATGAAGGACCAGATCAGGATCGCGAAGTAGCTCACCAGCAGCACCGGCCATGCGAAGGCGGGAAACTCCATCCACGGCATGCCGCTGCCATTGCCGGAAAGGATACCGAGCACACCAAGGCCAACGCCTAAATTCCAGACGTGGCCTGCAGCCAAGATAGTGCCTGCTGCGGTGCATTCCTTGCGTGAGAGGCGCGCCATCAGCCAAATGATGATTGCGAACGCGGCCTGCATTCCCCAACCGTAAACGAGCGCATTGATGTGGGCTGGAAACACCCGGCCATAGGTGAGCCAGCCATAACCGAAGTCGATTTTAATGTCGGTGAACCAGATATGGATCACCATGATCTCAGGGCTATGCACTTTCCACGAAGCGATCACTCCAAGTAGAATCGAAACCGCCAGCCAGGCCGCGCCGCTGGTCAGGAAGAACATCACCGGATGGCGCAGCGAGCGGTCGATGCCCGCGCGTAGCAGGGCGTCCTGTTCAGAGGTGGTGGGAGTGACGGATGACATCGGCTTGAGAATGAAAATGAGGGATCAGGGCTTGATCAGATCCTGGACGGTGAGCATGGGCTTGCCTACTTCGCTGCGGAGGGCTTTGACCTGCTCCGGCTTCACGGCGGATGCCTTGTTGCCGAAGCTGTTACGAACGTAGGTGAGAACCGCAGCGGTGTTTTCATCGGAGTTGTTGGCACCTAGCGGAGCCATCGGCACGGGGAAATTGTATTCCTTGCCACTCACTGTGATCGGCCCTTGGAGACCGCGAAGCTGGATGCGGATCAGGTTTGAAACCGGACCTGTCACCCAGTCGGAACCTGCAAGCGGCGGACCGATGAGACCTCCTTCGCCGTTCTGACCGTGGCACGCGGTACACACGAGATACTGGGCCTGGCCCAATGCCATCACCGCAGGATCTAACGGAGCGTTTTCCGCAGGTGCGGTATCGACGGCAGCGGTGTCCACTGCGGGAGCGGCGGCGAGTTTCGCAGCGGTCGGCGAACCGGGAACCACCTGCTCAGGCTTTTCCACGGCGACAGGCTTGGATGCGGCGAGCTTCGCAGCAACGACAGGGATCGCGGCTGCGATTTTTTCCATGGGAAGCTCGGCAGTCTGCGCCTGATCGACCTTCGCCTTCGTTTCATAACGGCTCTTGGCGATCACGTCCTCGACGGTTTGCGGCGTCTTGCGGTTGAAGAGCGCGATGGCCGCGAGCAGCAGCGCGAAGATCAGGAAGGTGCCGAGAGCCCACCAGAATGTGGTGAATCGCAGGATCGCATTGTCGCGGTTGGGGTCCATGTCAGGAGAAAAAGAAGATCAGTTAGAGAGGTTGGCGGACTCGAGGATGCGCGGGTCGCGGCAGGGATAGAGCGAGTGTTGGCCGATGGCGCGCAGCAGGAAGAAGATGAAGGCCGCGCCGATGGTGACGAAGGCGAGGATGTCCCCCCAGAATGCGCCGGGGATGGAGACTTGGATCGGGCCGAGTCCAGCGAAGGCATCGCCCTTGCTCATGTGATGACCGCCGAGCGAAATGCCGCGCTCCGGGATGGAGATCAAGTAGTGATCCAAAACGTGCATGCACAGTGTGTAGGCGGCGACGATGGAGAGCGCCTTCGGGTTTCTCTTCAGCCATGCCTGGAGCAGGATGACGAAGGGAATCACGAAGTGACCAAAGACCAGTGCGATATTCGCGATGTTCCAGTTACCAGTGTTGCGGACTAGGAAATACGAAGTTTCCTCAGTGATGCCAGCATACCAGATCAGGAAATACTGCGAGAAGGCGATGTAGGCCCAGAACGTAGTGAACGCGAACAGCAGCTTGCCCATGATGTGGAAGTGCTCGGGACCAGTGACGTGTTTCAAGTGGCCTTGGCTCTTCAACCACGCGCAAACGAGGATGATCACCGCCATCGAGTTGAGTGCCGTGCCTGCAAACAGATAGACGCCCCACATCGTGGAGAACCACTTGTAGTCGAGGCCCATCATGAAATCAAAACCGGTGAAGGTGATCGTCAGCGCGAACAGGATCAGTGTGTAAGTGGAGTGGAAACGCGCCTTGAACAGGCGGGCGGTGCCGGGATTCGGATCGGTGTCCTGGGCGATGGAGAGTTTTCTCAAACCGATGATGACCACGCTCAGGCCGAGGCCCCAGAAGATCACGCGGCCATACCAGAACGGGATGTTCATGAACCAATGCTTGTTGTAGAGCAAGTGGTCGTGGTGATGGAGATAGTCTTTCACATCACCGGTGGCGGAGCGGTGGATGTTCATCCACTCGTAGAGGTATTGCTGGACCGGTGGGCAGAGCAGCGGAATGCCGAAGAGAAACATCCACGGATAGGTGGAGCCGAGGTTTTCAAATGTCCGGCGCACCGATGTGCCCCAGCCCGAGTTGGAGACGTTGTGGAGCAGCGTCCAGAAACAGCCGCCGATGGACAGCGTGAGGAAGAAGTAAAACGCGAACAGCCAGGAATAAGCGAACGATCCCTTGGTCGCGTTGGACGCGAAGAACAGCATGTAGAGACTGGCAGCAGTGCCGAATGAGGCGATCGCCAATGCGGCGGTCTTCACCTTGGCAACTTTCGAGTTGTCCAAGTGATCGCCGTTGATGGCGATGTCTGAGGAAGTGACGTGGTGGTGTCCCATTGGAATTATTTGGAAGGTGCTTTGGCGGCTTGCAGCGTGCGGACGTAGGAAACGATGGCCCAACGATCCCTCACAGGAATGTTGTAGCCGTATCCGCTCATCAAGCCCTTGCCATTAGTGATCGTGTGGTAAAGCCGTCCATCTGGATAGGCCTCGCCTTGGAAAGTCGGGAGTTGCAGGTTCGCAATTCCGGGAACGCCGTAATTGCTGGTCATGCCAAGGCCATTACCGGAAGTGCCGTGGCACACCGCGCAGTAAATGCCAAAGCGTTCCTTGCCCCTGCGGATCAACTCGGCGGCGCTGGCATCATCGAGCTTGAGTTCTTCTGGCATTCCGTGGCCGAAGTAGTCGCCGATATGGCCGCTGTAGTAGTAGCCGGTCTGGCCGCCAAATTCATACTCAGGAATGCCGCCGATGACCTGTGCGCCTTCGGGATTGAAACCGCGCGGCTGCGTTTGTGAAACCGGAAGTCGCCCGCCATGACCATCTGCAAAGAACGCATCCGGCTTCTGGGCCTTGAGTTTGTCCTGCTCGTCCATGTCCGGGAAGATCCGCACCGGTGGCTTGGAAAACTTCTGGCCGCGGATGCCGAAGATGCCGACGACCAGCAAGGCGATCAGAGCGTAGATGAGGAAAAAGTAACGCATCGAAAATTTGAAATTTGAAATTTGAGATTTGAAATTGCCCGTCAGTCCTCTTCTTCGACGAGTTCGATATTTGCACCGCCGATCTCGGCGAGGAGTTCCTTGGTTTGGTTGGGGCTGAACTTCGCGTCGCGGGCTTCGATGGCGATGAAGAAACCGTCATCCGTGGCGCGGTGGAATTGCTTGCTCGCGAACAACGGGTGATTGAGGCGTGGAAGCTGGATCAGCGCGAGCAGTCCGAACAACACGGTGAAGCCGGAGAACAAAATCGTCAGCTCGAACATGATCGGGAAGAAGGCCGGAACAGTGAAGATGTTAGCCGGCTTCGCCTGGACGATCGTCGGGTAGATCACGACTTGTGTGACGTAAGCCAGCGTGAAGGCGGTGGCGGTGCCGGTCATGCCGCCGAAGAATACGAACCAAGGAAGGATGGAACGCTTCATGCCCATCGCGCCGTCGAGGCCGTGGATCGGATAGGGCGAGTAGCAGTCCCATTTCTTGAAACCGGCGTCGCGAATCTTCTCCGCCGCCTTGTAAAGTGCGGAGGCGCTCTTGAACTCGGCAAGATAGCCGTAAACGCGTTTGCGGGTGGTGCTCACTGTATCGATTTGAAATTTGAGATTTGAAATTTGAAATGGCGGCTCAGACCAGCTCCTTCTGGTAAGCGGCTTCGGTTTTCACGCCGTGATCGGGGTGGTTCTCCTTGTCGTCGAAGTGCGGATCAGACTCCAGCAGCGTCCACTTCACTTCGGCGATGTTGATGCAGGGCAGGAACTTGAGGAAGAGCATGAACAGCGCGAGGAACAACCCGATCGTGCCGACGAAGGTCATCAGCTCGACTCCGCTCGGCGAGTAGGTTTTCCAATCACCCGGCAGCCACATGCGGGCCAGCGTGGTGACGATGATGACGAAGCGCTCAAACCACATGCCGACGTTCACACACATCGCGACGATCATGATGACCCACAGGTTTTCGCGGCAGGCTTTGAACCAGAACACCTGCGGCGAAAGCACATTGCACGACATCATCGCTGCGTAAGCCCACCAGTAAGGTCCGGCGATGCGATACTTGAATGCGTCCATTTCATAGATCGCACCGGAGTAGAATGCGACGAAGAGTTCCATCAAGTAGGCGTAGCCGACGATCGTGCCGGTGAGCAGGATGATCTTCGCCATGTTGTCGATGTGCTTCATGGTGATCAGATCCTGAAGCCCATAAACGAAGCGCGCGGGAACCATGATCGTGAGCACCATCGCGAAGCCACCGAAGATGGCACCTGCGACGAAGTAGGGCGGGAAGATCGTAGTGTGCCAACCGGGAACGACAGAGGTGGCGAAGTCGAACGACACGACCGAGTGAACGGAAAGCACGAGTGGCGTGGAGAGTGCGGCCAGCAGCAGGTAAGCCATTTCATAGTGGCTCCACTGACGGTTGCCACCGCGCCAGCCGAGCGAGAAGATGCCGTAGAGAATCTTGCGCAAGCCGGGCTTGCAACGGTCGCGGATGGTGGCGAGGTCCGGCACCATGCCGAGGTACCAGAAGATCAGCGAGATGGTGAAGTAAGTGGAAACGGCGAACACGTCCCACAGCAGCGGCGACTTGAAGTTTTGCCAGATCGCGTTGGCATTCGGAACTGGCGCGAGAAACCATGCGAACCACACACGTCCGACGTGGAAGGCGGGGAAAATGCCCGCGCAGATCACGGCGAAGATCGTCATCGCCTCGGCGGCGCGGTTGATCGATGTTCGCCAGTTTTGTCGTGTGAGGAAGAGCACCGCAGAGATTAGCGTTCCGGCGTGGCCGATACCGATCCAGAACACGAAGTTGGTGATGTCGAAGCCCCAGAACACGCGGTTGGACATGCCCCAGACACCGACGCCGGTGGAAACGAGATAGGTCAATCCGCCGCCGACGCCGATCATTGCAATGAGCGCGGACGGGATGAACAGCAACCACCACAGGAGCGGCTGCTTGTTTTCAAGAACACCGCAGATGCGCTCGGTGATCCAGTGGTAGTCGCGCCCGCTGAGGATGAGCTTTTCGCGCTCCAGCACCGGGAGTTTGACTCCGGTGTGGGTCTCAGGTGCGGTCTGTGTGGTGGAAGCCATGGAGTTGAAAATGAAAAGTCGTTAGAAAGGCGGAGATCAAACCATGTGGATGGTGGCCTTGCCGATGAATGGCGCGTCCGGCATGTGCTCGTTCGGGTTCTTGACGCGTGCCAAGTAGCTGGTGCGCGGGCGGGTGCCGATGTAGTTGAGCAGGTCGTAGTTGCGCTCGATGGACTTGCTGCGGCCGAGTGCGGACTTCTCTTTGTCGAGCAAGTTGCCGAAGGTGATGGCATCGGCAGGGCAGGCTTCTTGGCAAGCGACCTTCACCGAATCGACCGGGATGCGCAGGGTGTTTTCTGAAACTTGCATCTCCGTGGATGGCTTGCCGGCAACGAGGGCTTCCTGTTTCTGGCCGCGCTTCTGACGGATGACGGAGTCCTTGAGGCGCTGCACGCAGTAGGTGCATTTCTCCATCACGCCGCGCATGCGGACGGTGACGTTCGGGTTCTTCTGCAAATGTTCCGCATCACCGACGGCCTTCTCGCCGAACGGTCCTTTGTAGAGGTTGTGGGCGATGAGCGGGTTGCGCTTGTTGTAGTCGAAGTAGTTGAAACGCCGCGCTTTGTAGGGGCAGTTGTTCGCGCAGTAGCGGGTACCGATGCAGCGGTTGTAGGCCATCGCGTTGAGGCCGTCTTCGGTGTGGATGGTGGCGTTGACCGGGCAGACGGTTTCGCAAGGCGCGGACTCGCATTGCACGCAAGCAACCGGCTGCGGGATGAGCGCGGGATTGTCAGCATCAAAGGTGTTGTCCTTCTGCGCGGCGAAGTAGCGGTCCATACGGATCCAGTGCATTTCGCGACCGCGTGCGACTTGCTGCTTTCCGACGATGGGGATGTTGTTCTCGGCTTGGCAGGCGACGAGGCATGAGTTGCAACCCATGCAGGCGGAGAGGTCAATGGACATGCCCCACTGATGGAGCGGATCGTTGATGAGCGGCTGGGCCTTACCATCGGGTCCGGGGTGCCATGTCTTGGATGACTCCGGTTTGTAGAGATAAACATTCGGCGGCGCGTGGGAATCGTTGCCTTGTTTGGCGACGTTGGCGAGTTGCTCCGCGAAGCCGCCTTTTTCATCGTGAGAGTCGATGGTGGAAACCTCGCGTGCGATAGCGCGGCCATACATCGCGCTGTGCTCTTGCGTGAGCGCCAACGAGTAGCGCGTGTCGCTGAGTTCCACCGTGGCAGCAGTGGCGAAGTAGCTGCTCGCCGAAGTGCGGAGAGGATAGGCGTTGAAGCCGCGGTTCACACCGACGAGTCCGACGTGGCTCTCGTTTTTCGGACCGCGCTTCAGTTCGTCTTCTTTGTCGAATCCCTGGCCGTAGCCGAGCGGGATGATGAGCGTGTTTTCCGCTTGGCCGAAGGAAATGAGCACGGGGATTTCAAGCGACTGGCCGTTGACAGTCACTTTGATCATGCGCTGCTTGCGGTTTTCGCCTTCACCATCGGGACCGACTTTTGCGAACTTGCCTTGGATCGGAACGAGCAGCGGGACCGCATCCGAGTATGGCTCGGTGGCGATGACTTCATCATAGATGCCGAGTTCCTTGGCGGTCTTCGGAGCGATGAGAGCGGCGTTGTCCCAAGTGAGTTTGGAGATCGGATCGGGAGCTTCCTGAAGCCAGGCATTGTCGATCCAGCGGCCATCATAAACCGAGGCGTCGGTGGCGAAGATCACTTGCAGCGAGTTCGCCAAACTTGCTTTGCCAGCTTCGATGTTGGCGGCGGCGATGTCTGCATTTGCGGAAGCGGCGGCGGCCGGCGTGACGACTTGATAGGAAGAACCCGCAAGGAAACCATCACGCAGCAGCTTCTTCCATGCGGCATCCCCTTCCCCACCGATAGCAGCGAAGGTTTTTCTAACGGCATCGTAAGCAGGCGATGGTGCGCCTTTTTCGCCTTCACCGCTGAGAAGCTTGCCCTTTTCGGAAAGCAGGGCTTGCAGGAGTTCGAGTTCAGAAACGCAATCCTGATAGAGCGGCAGGATCATCGGCTGCACCACGGTGTAGATGCCGCGAGCGGTGCGCGCATCCGACCATGATTCCAAGTAATGCGCTGCGGGGATGTGCCAAGTGGCTGCGTGAGCGGTGGCGTCCGTGCGCTCGCCCAGATGGATGCAGCTCTTGAGCTTGGCGAAAGTTTCCGCGAGTTTGAGATCGGCGGGTGCATCGAAGAATGGATTGGAAGGCGTGAGCAGCACCGCTGTTTCCACGATGCCCTTCTGAATGTCATCGATGAGCGCGGCGATGTCGCCGAGGCCCTTGGTTTCGGTCTGCACTGCGACGAGTGCCTTGCCTTCGACGATGTTTCCAAGAGCTTGGTTGATCGCTAGTGCGAGGTGATGCACTGCGGCGGGCTGGCGTGATCCTGCCAGGACGATGGCTTTGGAACCGGCGGCCTTGAGATCCGCGACGAGTGGTTTGATCCATGAAAGCTGCTTGGCATCGGTGATGGGACTGACGCCTTTGGCAATTTCCAATCCGAGTTCGCGACCGATCTGACCAGCCACCATCAGCACATGACTGGGGGAAACGCGCAGGCGGTGATCGGCCATGCCGCCGGTGAGCGAATAGGCGGACTCCACGGCGTAGAGGCGGTTCATTTTCGCTGCGTCAGGCTTCGCGGTGTAGGTCTTACCCTCCGGCTTGCGGCGGTCGAAAAACGCTGTCACCGGGCCTTGCGGATCGTTTCCTGCGAAGTCGCAGTCGAGCGAGAGGATGCGATCAGCCTTAGAGAAATCCACGGCGAGTCTCACACCATCACCGAGTGCCTTGGAGGCTTCACCAGTGAGCGCTTCATATTGATAGGCGCGGGAGTTGGGGTAGCGGAGCTTGAGTTCCTTGGTGAGGCGGGCACGCGTCGGGCTATCATCGGCACCGAAGACGAAACCGATGCGCGAGGCGTTGTCGGCGGCGAGCGCTGCGAGCGCGGTATCTAGGTCCGCACGACTCGCGGGTTGCCCGGATTTCAAAATCCTGCGTGACCGCGAAGGCGAGTAGAGATCGAGTACGGAGGCTTGGGAAAAAGCGTCGGTGCCAGCAGCATCGGGGTGAAGGTTGTTCGGCGCGAGCTTGGTCGGGCGGCCTTCAAAGGTCGTCACCACCAGCGGCGTGGCACCGTGGGCGCGCGGCATGGCGGATGCGTAGTAAGTGGCCTTGCCGGGGATCACCCACTCGGGGGCTTTGGTGTAAGGGACGATATAACTTTCAGGGCGGCGGCAAGCAGCCATGCCGAAGCCTGCGAGCGCGGTGGATGCGCCCATCAGCTTGAGAAACGAACGGCGCGAGGTTTCCATCTCGCTCTCATCCGCAAGCTCGGCGGCACCACGCGGGAACTCCCGGTCCAGCCACTCGCGGAAGGCGGGCGTGTCCTCCAGTTGTCCCGCACTGCGCCAAGAGACGGTGGTTTCGCCGGCCGGAACTTCGGGGTGATGCCAAATGCGTTTGCTCATGTCTGACTGCGGAAAATTTTAGGGAAAGTGGGAAACGGGAAAATCAATGGTGGCAGGTGGCGCAAGTCGTCTTGGGATTCACCTTGAACTGCTCCTTGAGCTTGAGGCCGAGATCTTGGGTCGTTTTGACCGAAGTGTCCGAGGTGTATTTCATCACGTCGGCATCGCTGTAGTTGAGGTTGTACACTTCCTCCAGTGGGCGCAGGTGCTGCTCGGGCGCGCGGTGACAATCAAGGCACCAGCCCATTGAGTGGCTCTGGTGTTGATAGACGACCTCCATCTTGTTCACGTCGCCGTGGCAGCTCTTGCAGGAAACGCCACGGTTCACGTGCGCGGAGTGGTTGAAATACACGTAGTCTGGGGCCTTGTGAACGCGCACCCACTCGATCGGTTTGCCGTCATAGCCCGGAAAAGCGGGGTCCATCGAGCGATGGAGCGGAGCGAGCTTCGGACTCTCACGCTGGATGTGCTGGTGGCAGTTCCAGCAGGTGTTACCCGTCGGCACATTCGAGTGACCGGCCACATCCACGAACGAGTGGCAGTAGCGGCAATCCAGCCCCACCTGATCGACGTGGATCTTGTGGGAGAAGGGAATCGGCTGCGCCGGCTGGTAGCCCACCACCGACGATTTGGGAGTCGCGTAGTAAGTGAAGGCGAGGGCCACGCCTGCCGCTGCGGACCCGGCGCAGACGGCGATTTTTAGAGGCAGTAGATTGGACCAGCGGGGAAAAATGTTTGCCATGGCAAGGGCGACGCAGTGCGGAGAGGGTGCTTTGGGTGGGATCAATCACTTGCAGATCCGAAAGGCCATGCAGCTCTTCCGGTGCGCCGGGAGGATGCAAAGCAGAGCAGTCCTTGCAACGGAAAAAAGAATTTTCGCGGAATTTTGCAAGACCACTCTGCGGATGTGCGGCGCTGTCACGAATTCGTCCAATTTAAACCGTTTTCCTGCCTCCACTTGCGGTACTCCGCGAATTGCTCGGCTTTCGTCAGTGTGCGTCGCGCCGGGTCCTCCTTGAGGAAAGTCTCGAAAGCTCCACCCGCCGATGTTTCCGCATGCGAGGGCGCGGCCTCCACCGGACCCGGCTGCGCAGAAAGCCAGTGCTCCACCCGTTTCAACCTGCGGGAAATCCCGATCACCATCGCCAACAACAGCACCAACAAACTCACCGCGCTGATGAGCAGGATCAAGACCGTGGACGAAGTGAATTCCGGCATGGCGGCATCATGGGAATGGTGGGCGCTTTGGAAAGCCCCAAGCAGGCACAGGCCTACTGTGGATTTCAATGCGCGTCCTTCTTCTCGCTGTGATCGCCGTGCTCCGCGCCATGGGCAGACCCGTGGTGCTCATGAAGCTGTTTGGTGCCATTCGGGCCTTCGAATTCATGGCGTTCGCAGGACACACCAGCAACCGCAACAGCCACAACGAGCAGGAAAAATCGTTTCATCGCCGCGCTTCATAGCCACTCGCCTCGGAAACGCAACCCCTGAGACGTGTCACACTTACGGGCGGCACGCGCGGAACCAGCAACACCACCCTTTCATTCCGAAAACCGAGTGACTACTGCCCGGCTTCCGCATTCGCGCCCGGTGCATGTTCACATCATCGGAAAGCATCCATTTACACCCGATTGGGGGATGGACAACTCCGCCGCGACAGGGCGATTGTATTCAATGCGGTTGATGTGAAATCAATGTTCATGAGTTACATGGATGTGCATTCCCCGCTTTTCCCCGCATCTTAAAATCCCATGAAAGCCCGCAAATCCACTTCATTCCGCCTGAGCCATTCCATCTCATCTGCCGCCGCATTGCTCCTCAGCCACTTCGCCGCTCCCTCGGCGCTGGCTTTGACCTACTACTGGGACAACAACGGTGTCACCTCCGGTTTCGGAACTGCCGCAGGCACTTGGGCCGTGCCAACTACCGGCAGCGCCATCCAAGGCTGGAGCCAGGACGCGGCAGGTCTAACATTGCCCGTCAACCTTACCACCACCACGACGGACGACATCCAGTTCGGCACAGGAACCTTGGGCCTCCTCGGAGGCACCATCACTGTCACCGGAACTGTCGATGCTGCCAGCCTGACCTTCGATGACAATTCAGGAAACATGATCCTTTCCGGCGGCACGATCAATCTGGCAGCCGCCGCCACCATCAACAACGGCGGCAACACCAACACCATTAGTTCCTCCCTCTCCGGCGCAGGCACGAGCCTGGCATTCACAGGCGGTGGCACGTTGATTTTCTCTAGCGCAGCTAGTGCGGCCGGCTTTGGAACTGGCGCAAACGCTACGGTCAGCGGCGGCACGATCCTTAGGTTCAGCGGAGGTGGTCACGGCGCGCTTGGTGGTAGCACGGGCTTCAATATCAACGTCGGTGCCGCTGGTTCAGGCGGCACTCTGGCACTCGGCAATTCAGGAACAGTCGCTAACAATATCACCGTGGTTGCCGGGACTGGAACCAGAAGTATCTCCAATAGCGGCAGCCCCAGTGGCACCTTCTCCGGGACAATCACAGCCAATGAAAATCTGGCCGTGAATAATTCAGGGTCGAATCAGATAAACACCAGCGGCACGGGAAGCACCATCGCCGCCACCAAGACTGTCACCTACACCGCCTCATCTTCCGGCAGCATGACCAACAGCGCGATCTTCAGCGGCAGTGGCGCGATCGCTTATGCAGGTAGCAACTCCGGAAACATTACCGCTAACGGTGCCAAGACCTACTCAGGCGGCACGACATTGAGCACCATGTCCAGCACAGGCGCGGTGATTGTGGGCACCAGTTCCAACGGACCGGCCAGTGCTCCGACCGACGGCCCCTTCGGCACCGGCACATTGAGCATCGCCGCCACCAAGATTCGCGCTGGCACCACTGCCGACATCACAGTCGGCAATACGATCACGTTTACCGGTAACCCGACCTTCTCGACGATCGCCAGTGAGAAATCCTTGATCTTCTCTGGCAACGCCGCACTGGGATCCACCCGCACCCTCACCGTCGAAACCGGCAGCACCGTGGCGACCGAATTTGTCGAATTCAGCGGCAACATCTCCGGAGCTGCATTCGGCATTACCAAGGCGGGCACGGGAGTATTGCGCTTGAGTGGCGGAAACTCCTACAGCGGCGCGACCACCCTCAACGCTGGCAAACTCGTGGGTGTGGTGGGCGGTAACTGTTCTTCCACCACAGTCAACTTGAACAACGTGGCGGCAACCCTCGGAGTTGCGGTCATAGACAATACACTCAACTGGACCTGCTCGGCCCTCACCGCCTCAGCGGCCGGGGTTTTGGAGTTCAACTTCGGTGCCGTCGCACCCAGCACGACTGTCAGCCCGCTGATCGTCACTGGTCTCTCCTCATTCACCGTTGCCCCCTCAGTGAATGTGGTTGTGGACAGCGGCCTGGCTATTGGCACCTACCCGCTCATGACATGGGGTTCCACCTCCGGCACGGCCCCGACGAAAGTCACCGTCTCAAATGTCATCCCAGGGACTTTTGCCAGCCTCAGCATCACCGGCAACACGCTCAATCTGGTGATCTCATCCGTTGTCATCAAGGACGACAACAACACCTTCGCTCTAAGTGACGGCACGAGTTGGGTCGGCGGCCTAGCCCCCAGCTCGTCGCAAGTAGCCATGTGGAACAACACTGTGACCTCTCCTAACACCACAGCTCTAGGCGCAAATGTTACTTGGTCGGGAATCACCATCGAGAATCCCGGCGGCCCAGTTACCATCAATGCAGGTCATACCCTGACTCTGGGGGCTGCTTTCAACGACATCGACCTAAGCTCCGCCCACACCGCAGACCTCACCTTGAACTGCCCCCTCGCAATGAACGGTATCAATCGTTGGTATGTCGCAGCCACGCGCACTTTGAAGATCGGCGGCCCGGTTTCCGGAGCATTCAACATCACCAAGCTGGGTACCGGCACGCTGCAACTCGGTGCCAGCAACATTATCCCCGACGGCGTCGGCAGTGGTAATCTCTCACTGACCGGCACACTCGACCTCAACGGAAATTCCGAAACCATCAATGGCCTCTCAGGCACCGGCATCATCGACAACACGGTTGTTTCCACCACTACCCTCACCGTAGGCGGTAACGATCAAACCAGTAATTTCAGCGGCGTCATCCAAGACACTACCGGCACACTCAACCTCACCAAGATCGGCACGGGCGATCTCACCCTCAGCAATGCAAACACCTTGAGCGGAGCGATCACAATCAGCGGCGGCACGTTTGTTGCGAACAACATCGCTCCCCTAAATAATGTCACCAGCATCACCATGGCCGACGCGACCACGCTTCGCACAAACGTTGATGGCGCAATCATCAACTCGCCCATCACCTTGGGCGCGGTAGGGACCACTAACACCATCAATGCCTCAAACTTTGATGGCTCAGGCAGCACCCTCGTTCCCTTCACCCTCGGTGGGGCCATTTCCGGTGCCGGAAATCTGACCTTGAGCGGCATCGAGGCCACGAACTCCTATGGATTAATCATCCTGAATGCCGCCAGCAACTACACCGGTTCCACGCTCATCACCACCGCAAGTGGATTCGCCGGTGGCGCACCCGCCAATGCCAACATCTTCGTCCGTCTTGGAGTGGAAAATGCCCTACCGACAACCACGGTGGTAACCCTGGATGGCGGCGACGGCGGTGGCACCAGCGGTCGGTTTTGTGAACTCAATCTCAACGGTAAAAACCAAACCCTCGCTGGCTTGACCAATCTCTCCAGACCCTCGCGCAGCCAGGAGGTTTACAATACCAATGCCACGGCCTCCACTCTGACCATCAACAACACCGCCCCCTTCAGCTACTCTGGCAAGATCGGCGGCCAGCTTGGTCCCGCGGGAGCCAATGGCGACAACCTCGGACTGACCAAGAGCGGTGCCGGCACCTTCACTCTCGCCGGTGCCAACACCTACACCGGCAACACCACCATCAACGCTGGCACCCTTGAACTCGCCGACAACGCGCAAATCAAATTCGTCCTCGGTAATACCTCCGGCTCTAACAACACCCTCACCGGCGCAGGCACCGCCACGCTCAATGGCGACTTCGTCATCGACACCTCCGCCGCCGACTCCCTCGCCTCCGGCAGCTGGACCTTGGAAAACGTCACATCCCTCACCGGTCCCTATGGCTCCACCTTCAGCGTCGTCGGTTTCACCGATGCCGGCAGCAACAAGTGGACCAAGCCCAATGGCGCGAAGACCTACACCTTTGATGAAACCACCGGCATCCTCACCCTCTCATCCGGCACCTACGCCTCATGGATCGCAGGCTTCTCCGTCGGACTCCTCAACGGCTTCGCTGACGATCCTGACTTCGACGGCATCGACAACGGCGTGGAAATGGTCCTCGGCGGCAATCCCGCAGCCGGCATGGACAGCGCACTCATGCCGACCCTCGAGCTGGTGACCGATCCCGTAAGTTCGCCAGCCATCCCCGCCGGAAACTACCTGCTCTTCACCTATCGCCGCACCACCATCTCGGAAGTAGCCCTCGTCGCATCCGCATGTGAAACGGACACCGATCTCCTCGCACCATGGACCCCGGCGGTCAATGCCGTCTCCGGCGTCGTGATTCAGGAGGATCTCAACTTCAGTTTCACACCAGCAGCTCCAGCCAACACCGACCGCGTGCGCGTCTATGTGCCACGCGGCGTGAACACCAAACTCTTCGGTCGTCTCAACGTCGTGGTTCCCTGACCACACCTCAATGAACCGTTAGATCCTTAATCATCGCGCGACATGGGGGATCGTCACCTCCATCAAACGATCACCCACAGAGCGATAGCCCGCCTTCAGGTAAAACTCTGCCGCACACTCCCGTGCGTGCAGCATCACCGAAATAAATCCACACCCCCGCGCGAACTGCTCCGCAAATTCTAACAAACTCGTGCCACTCCCCTGCCCCGGAAGCCCTCCCTAAAAGCAAACTGTCTCAGCCGAACAGAATCCGAGGACAGCGGCTCCAACACAGTGCAGGCCCTATTCCAAGTCACCGGTGGCACGTTTACCAACACGGATGTCACCACCGGCGGTATCGTGATCGGAAAGGCCTCGCCGACATGCTCGACGTGATCGGCACCAACTACCGCGACAAACCGGACCGCCGCATCATCGGCACCGAGCAGGGACACGAGCGTTCCACCTAGCTCGCCTGGCGCAATACGCCACATTGCCCGGAATCAGATCGTGTCTTCGGCTACCGATCTCCGGAAAACTAAAAAGCCCTAAACCGATGCGGTTTAAGGCTTTGAAAGTGGTTGCGGGAGTAGGATTTGAACCTACGACCTTCAGGTTATGAGCCTGACGAGCTACCTGGCTGCTCCATCCCGCGATTTAACCATGCGCCGTTTGGCGCGGGGCGGGATGATTAGGGGCGGGCACTGCGGGAGGCAAGGGAAATTTTGCCTTTCTCGTGCGGGCATGCTTTTTTCGCGGCGCGATGAACACCAGTCCTACCCTCACGTTTTTGCCAGCCGCCGAATGGCGCGCGCGGGCGGAGGCGCACCATGCGAGGGCAGCGCGGCACACCAGCCCCGCGCGGGAGCGGAGTGACCGTGGACTCCCCCACCCCATCGCGGATTTTCTCTTTGGATACTATCCGTTCTCGTTCTCGCTTCTTGAAAACTGGCAGCCGGGCACGAGCATCGCTCTGGAATGGAATGATGGCCCGTTACCGACGGACAACCATCACTTCACCGGGAGATCTTACGTGCTGGAGCATGGTGCGATTTTCGCGGAGCCGCAGCTTCTATCGGAAAAGGAGCGTCAACGGCTGGCATGGATAAGTGCGCTGTTAGAAGCCACCCGCGACCGTGCACCGAACTTCGCATGCCACGGGCTGCACGAATGGGCGATGGTCTATCGCGGCTTGGACGTGCGCCATGAGAAGACGCTGAAACTGCGGCTGTCCCAGACGGAGATCGACACCGTGGTGGAAGCCCGGGCGATCTGTTGCTCGCATCACGACGCGTTCCGCTTCTTCGCCAAAGAGGCGCGTCCGCTCAACCATCTACAGCCGGATTTGGAAACACGAATCCTGCTAGAGCAGCCGGGATGCGTACACGCGAACATGGACCTCTACAAGTGGGCAGCCAAGGCGATGCCATGGACCGGCTCCGATCTATTGCTCGACTGCTTCGAGCTCGCAGTGGACCTGCGCGATCTGGACATGCGGGCCAGTCCCTACGATCTAACCGAATCGGGCCGCCAACCGGTGTGCATCGAAACCGCCGAAGGACGCAGGGTTTACGAAAACGAACAACGCCAGCTCGCCGCGAGGGCGATTCCTCTTCGCAGCAGGCTGATCGCCGCGATCACCAGGACGCTCGCACTTGCAAACCGCTCTCACACTCCCTGCCAGCCGAGTTTCTGACGCAGCGCCTCGTAAAACGAACGGCCCTCCAGCCGCAGCAGGTGGAAGGATCGTGCGGATTTTCTCACCTCGATGCGATCACCCGGTTCGATGCGCATGCTGTCCCTGCCATCGACTGTGAAAATCATCGGATCACTCTCGCGGTCTTCGGACGAGAGCTCGACGACGCACGAGTCTGCTAGAACCAGCGCGCGCTGGCTAAGGCTGTGCGGGCAGATCGGAGTGATGAGGAAAACGCCAGCCGCAGGAGAAATCAACGGTCCTCCGGCGGAGAGCGAGTAGGCAGTGGAGCCGGTGGGCGTGGCCACGATCAGTCCGTCCGCGCGGTAGTCATTTAGAAGCTCGCCGTTCACCTTGGCTGTTAGAGAAACCAAGCGTCCGGTGACGCCGCGCGCGAGTGTGATTTCGTTGAGTGCGGTGAATAGCACGGCGGGCTTGCCGCTGCGATGCACCACCGCTTCCAGCAGCGTGCGCACGCTGGTGGAGTATCCGCCTGCGGCGAGCGCAGCTGCGAAAACATCCAGCTCGTCGTCCTTACAGCTTGTTAGAAAACCGAGGGTGCCGACGTTGATACCGGCCACGGGTTTCTCGAAATCGCCTAGCCGTGAGAGCGCGTGGAGCATCGTGCCATCGCCACCGATCACCGCTGCGATCTCCACATGATCCGCGAAAGCGGACGCCGGTATGCCGGACTCCCCCACCAGCGCGGCGGTCGTGTCATTCAGCACGGTGGAGATGTTCCTAGAGGCCAGTGCCTGTCTCAGCGCCGTTAGAGTGGGAATCGAACCTGGCTTGTGGGGATTGGCGATGATTCCGACTTTCACGATGGCGCTACCTAATGTGAAATCCCCCGCACTGGCAAGCGGAGGAATCACCGTAGCCTGCCAAGAATCGGCTCCTAATCTGCGGCGGATTTTCCCGGCCACAGGTGCCGGGGCGTTGGCGAATTAAAAAGATGGCATGAAAACCTAAAAAGGCACCCATGCCTTAAAGCCAATCTCAAGCTCCCAATTTTGAATGAAGAGCAGCGACCGGTGATCGCCGTCACACTCACGCCGGGCCGCGGTCCACATCGATGCGGAAGGGGCGACCGCGCAGCCTGGCGTTGCGGGTGCGCTCCATCACTTGGGGGATGAGATTTTCCGGGACATCTACGAGCGAGTGCTTTGGAAACAGCGTGATCCTGCCGAGGCAGCCGTCTGGAAGACCGGCTTCGCGATAGAGCATGCCGACGATTTCCTTCGCCATCACGCCGTGCGTCTTGCCGAGTGAGAGGAACATGCGCGTCATGCCCGGCTCGTGCGGGATCGGGCCGCGTTCGAACTTCGTTTCCGGCCCGCGTTCGGCACGGGGTCCGCGATCGTCGCGATCCTCACGCTGCGGGCGGGCATCGCGGACTTTGGGACCGCGCGCGGCTTTTTCCGGCTCGCGGTCTTCCTCGATGAGCGAGCCTTCGCGGCCGCTAGACTCACGCAGCATGGTGGCCAGCGCACCGGCGATGTCGGTGGGGGTGTGGCCTTGTTCCAGCAGGCGGTCGATGTTGTCCTGATAGGCATCGAATTTCCCGGCTTCGAGGCGTTCCTTGAGTTGATCGAAGATGAGGTCTGCACGGCGGCCTTCGACGGCCTCGACGGATGGAATCCTCTCGCGGCGGACGACGGAACGGGTGAAGCGCTCGATCGACTGCATCCGATAGATGTCGCGGCCATAACAGAAACTCACGGCGCGGCCAGAGCGACCGGCACGCCCAGTGCGGCCGATGCGGTGAACATAATCCTCGGGATCGGTCGGTAGGTCGTAGTTGAAAACGATGTCGATCTCATCGATGTCCAGTCCGCGCGCGGCGACGTCGGTGGCGACGAGCAACTCGACGCTGCCCTCGCGGAAACGTTTCAACACCCGCTCGCGCATCATCTGGGTCATGTCGCCGTGCAAGCGGTCTGCGGCGTATCCGCGGTTGACGAGGTCTTCGGTGCATTCATCGACGGAGCGCTTCGTATTGCAGAAGATGATGCCGAGGCGCGGCGGGTTCATGTCGAGGATGCGGGAAAGCACCTCGACCTTGGAACGCTGGCGCACTTCAAAGTAGGATTGTTCGACGGTGGAAACGGTGCGCGACTTCTGCTGGATCTCGATGACTTTCGGCTCCTTGCCGAAACTCTTAATCAGCCGCGAGACACCCGGACTCATGGTAGCGGAAAAGAACAGCGTTTGCCGCTCCGGCGGCAGTGCGCCTAACAGCTCGTCCATCTCGTCCTTGAAGCCCATGTCGAGCATGCGGTCCGCCTCATCGAGGATGGCCATCTTGATGTGCGAGGGATCGAAACTGCCGCGCCGCAAGTGATCGAGCAGACGACCCGGCGTGCCGACGACGAGTTGCGCGCCATCGCGCAGGGCGCGAAGCTGGCGGTCCATCGGCGCACCGCCATAAACCGGCGTGGCATGCAGGCCGCGCATTTTCGCACCGAGGCGGTGGACTTCCTCACAGACCTGCACCGCGAGTTCGCGGGTGGGGCAGAGGATGAGCACCTGCGGGTGATGGAGCTTCACGTCCAGTTTCGCGAGTGCGGGCAGAGTGAACGCTGCGGTTTTCCCCGAGCCGGTGGCGGAGAGGCCGACAAGATCCCGGCCTTCGAGCGCGGGCGGAATGCTCATGGCCTGGATCGGCGAAGGGCGCTCGTAGCCGAGGGTTGCGATGGCGGCGAGTAAGGTATCGGGCAGGCCGAGTTCTGAGAAAGGAGGCGTTTCCATGAGAAAAATCGAGAGACTATGACCGGGATTTCCCGGCGGGACGGACAGCCAATCGCTGATTTCCAGCGGAAAACAAGCACGGATTGAAAATCGGGGCGATTGCCAAGGGTCGGCACCTATGCAAACTCGGCGCGTGGGGAGTTACGATGAGCAGAAACGAGTGATGAATCTCTCGCTGGCGGCGGCGGTGGTACTGCTGGGTGCGAAGGTGACGGCTGCGGTGCTGACCGGGTCATCGGCGATCTACTCGGATGCGGCGGAGTCCGTGGTGCATTGCCTGGCGGTGTGTTTCGCGGTCTGGGCGCTGCGGTTGGCGCACAAGCCGGCGGATGAAACGCACCACTTCGGGCATGACAAGGTGGCTTTTCTTTCTGCGGGTTTTGAAGGGGCGATGATCTCGGCGGCGGCGATGCTGATTTTTTACGAAGCAGTGCGGCAGATGCTTTTCGGAGTGGAGATCAAAAATCTCGGGCTGGGCATCCTGATGACCAGCGCGGCGGCCGCCATCAATCTGCTGCTTGGCTTGTCCTTGCTGGCAGTTGCGAAACGCAGCGGCTCACCCTTGCTCAAAGCGAACGCCCATCATGTGCTCACCGATGTCTGGTCCAGCGTCGCGGTGCTCGCCGCACTGGGACTTTATAAATCGACCGGCTGGGTCTGGTGGGATCCGATCGCCGCGATGCTAGCCGCGCTGAACATCCTGCGCGTGGGCTACAAACTCATCCGCGAAAGTCTCGGCGGACTGCTCGATGAAAGTGATCCCGCCACGGAAAAAAGCATCCGCGATCTGCTGGACCGCGAGGTGGCGGCGCTGGGTTTGTCCTATCACAATCTCCGCCACCGCCACTCGGGACGGACGCACTGGGTCGAGTTTCATCTTGTGTTCGATGACGCACTCAGTGTCGGTGAGGCCCACGTCGCAGCGACGAGAATCGAATCCTGCGTGGCGGACATGCTCAAGCCGGACGGGCGCGTGATTTCGCATCTCGAACCGAAGTCCGCCGAGCATGATGTGGAGAGCTGGGAAGGGCGCTGAAAACGCTGGGCTACACATCATATCTAGGCGAGGATTTCCAGCCGCAAGAAGGCGCGAAAATTCACAAATTGGAAAAATCCGCCCGAATGATTCTCCCACCCAGAACTGTTCGGCTACGTCATCCAATCCCAACGGGTTAGCACATGCCAGCCCAAGGCTGTCCCGCAATGCAGGGCTACTCTGGGATAGAAGCCCCGCATGAATCCCAACTCCAACGGAGATGCGCCCTGGCTTTATCCAGTTTTTATCCTTCACCACCACGCAGCGACTGTTATGCTGCCCGCAATCGCAATGGCAATGGCATGATCCGCCTGCCGCGTGCAATCCTCCACACATCATTCCATGGGCAATCAATTCTACTACACCGATGAATCCAACGTGCCCCAAGGCCCCTGCACCACACTGCGGTTGATGGCACTGCACAAGTCCGGCGTCCTCACCGACACCAGTCTCGTGTGCGCCGAAGGCTCCGAAGAGTGGGTCGAGTTGTGGACAATTTTTCCCTCCGCCCGCATCTCCAAGCACAACCGGTTTTTCTCGAAAAGCTCCACCAAGTCCGGCGACGCAAACGTGGATCCCAACTCCCCCGCGCAGTCACCCGGCGATGCCGCACACGACCGCTGCACAGCGCACCCGGCCACGCGGCTACAAGCTGCCATCATCATCATCCTGCTGCTTTTCGCACTCGGCTTTCCCTATCTCGGAAACCTGCGCCCGATCCCGCGTTGGGAATACAAGAAGGTGATTTTCCCGAGTGACTACAATGACCGCATCGGCAGCGGCGCGTTGCGCTATTCCACCATCAAAGTCGATGAACCACTGCTCGATCTCATGGGCCGCGAAGGCTGGGAAATGACCGGCTCCTATCTCGAAATGGAAACCGCATTCCCGAACCTCGGCGATGAAGACTCTGCGGACGGCATCCAGCCCAACGTCCGCCCCCAGTCGCTGATCGTTCTGTTCAAACGTCCCCTCTGAGAAACCTTTTGGACTGCGGCGAGCATCGCCGCTTTGGCGGTAGAGTCCGTTTTTGCATCGCAGCTTGTTCCCAATCACCAAGGCCGCCCGCAGCGTCGCCTGCGTGTAAGCCCAAGCCTCCAGGAAAAACGCCCTCATCTACCTCCTGCTCACCCCATTTTTCAAACCGAGGCACAATTTTGTTCGAGTGAACATCTTTTTGCTTGCGGTGCAAAAATCCCTGCGCCATACCTCGCGGCACACAACCCCACACACCATGGCCGCCAATGCAACCGCAGAAGAAACCGCAAACGAAAAACTCCTCGAAGCCCGCAAACGCAACCTCGACCTCGCCATCTCCCATATCCAAAAGGAATTCGGAGAAGCCGCCATCATGCGCCTCGGCGATGAACGCTGCGTCGATGTCGATGTCATCCCCACCGGAAATCTACTCATCGACCGCGCCCTCGGCGTAGGTGGTTTCCCGAAAGGCCGCATCGTCGAAGTCTTCGGCCCCGAATCCTCCGGTAAAACGACGCTCACCCTCACCGTCATCGCCCAGGCCCAGAAACGCGGTGGCCTCGCCGCATTCATCGACGTCGAACACGCACTCGATCCCCAATACGCCCGCAAACTCGGCGTCAACATGGACGACCTGCTCGTTTCCCAGCCATCCTCCGGCGAAGAAGCCCTGCAAATCTGCGAAGCACTCGTCCGCTCCAATGCCATCGACGTCATCGTGCTCGATTCCGTCGCCGCCCTCGTCACCAAACAGGAACTTGATGGCGAGATCGGCGATTCCACCGTCGGCGCACAGGCCCGGCTCATGAGCGCCGCCATGCGCAAACTCACCGCCCTGATCTCCAAAGCCCAGACCGTCTGCATCTTCACCAACCAGATCCGCGAGAAAATCGGCGTCATGTTCGGCAACCCGGAAACCACCCCTGGCGGCCGCGCGCTCAAGTTCTTCTCATCCATGCGCGTCGATATCCGCCGCATCGGCCAGATCAAAGCCACCGACGGCACCGTCACCGGCAACCGCACCAAGGTCAAAATCGTCAAAAACAAAGTCGCAGCGCCCTTCACCGAAGCCGAGTTCGATATCATGTACAACGAAGGCATTTCCTCCACCGGCTCGCTGCTCGATCTGGCGCTTGAAATGGAAATCGTCCAGAAGCGCGGTTCCTGGTTTTCCTACAACGGCACCCAACTCGCCCAAGGCCGCGATGCCGCCAAGGAAATCCTCAAAGCCGACGAAGCCCTCTACAACGATCTCTCCACCAAGGTCAAAGAAGGCCTCGAAGCGAAAAAGAAA
>JANMLQ010000172.1:0-7097 GCA_031372635.1 Akkermansiaceae bacterium
TTGTAGGCTGCGTCGAAGTAAGTCTTTTTCGGTGAGGTGTCATCGGGCGAGCAGTGGGTGGAGAAATAGTTTCCTTCCACCGCATCCTTGCCGACCTGTAGCAGATTTTCCGACTCCCAGCCGTCGCCACCGAAGAGCGGGATATTCAGTCCGATCTCCTTGGCCTGGGTTGCGATCAAAGCGACATCTGCGTAGTAGCCGGGAAGGAAAACCGCATCGGGAGCCGCACCTTTGATGGTGGTGAGCTGGGCTTTGAAGTCCTTATCGCCGCCGTTGTAGTCGAGCTCCGAGGAGAGAGTGCCGCCATTTTTAGCGAACTGTTCCTTGAAATACTTGGCGAGTCCCTTTGAGTAGTCGGCCTTCGCATCAGTTAGAACCGCGACCTTTTGGGCTTTGAGTGTTTTGGTGGCGAAATTCGCCATCACGGTTCCTTGGAAGGGATCGATGAAACAGACTCGGAAGATGTAGTCGCCCACCTCGGTGACCTTTGGGTTGGTGGAGGCCGGGGAGATCATCGGGATTTTCGCGGTTTGGGCGATGGGCGCAGCTTCGAGTGAACGGCTGGAAGCGACTTCGCCGAGAATGGCCACCACGCCATCGCGGGAGATCAACTTGTTTACAATGTTCGCGGATTCGCCGGCCTTCGACTGGTTGTCCTCGGTCAGCAGTTCGATCTGTTTGCCAAGCACTCCGCCGGCCTTGTTGATTTCATCGATCGCTAGCTGGGTTCCTTCATGGGAGGAGGTGCCGAAAGTTTTTTCCTTGCCGGTGAGAGATGCGAATTCACCGACCTTGATGGTGTTTCCACCACCGGATTTGCAGCCTGTGAGGGCAAAGGCGAGAAGACCTGCAAGTGAGGCGGCGGCGGATAAAATCAAGGTTCCGGGTTTCATGAGGTGTGTCGGGAAAGAAAAGCGCAATCTAGGAAGCGGCCCTACCGAGCGCAACAGCATTTTCCGTGCCTCCGGGAGCCTTGGACTGCGGCGGGCATCGCCGCTTTGGGGGGTAGGTGCGTTTTCTCATCGTGGCTTGTTCCCGATCACGAAGACGGCCAACATCCATGCTTGCTCCGAATGTTTCAGCATCAGGGGAAACGCAACTGTTACCACTCAAAGCGGCGATGCTCGCCGCAGTCCAAGTTTTTTCCAATCGCCTCCGGTCGGATATTGGCTAGGGTGTGCGCATGGCAACGGAAAGCGCAACGATGCATCGCGATTGGTGGTGGCGGAAGGCGAACGAGGTGCGCCTGCGGGTGAACGCGGCGTGGTGGTTGGAAACGATGTCTATGCCGTTGGTGGTGTTGGCGCTGGCGGGCGCGGCGGGGTTGCTGTGGGTCCGGCGTGAAATGCCACTAACAGCTCCGTGGATGCTGCATGTTTCGGTGGCGGTGGTGATCGTGCTGATGGCACTCGTTTGCCTGGCTGTGGCGGCGCGCAGGTTTGAGAAGCCGGAGCAATCGCTGGTGCGGATCGAGGCGGCGATGTGTTTGCGCAATGCGCTCACGGCTGCGAAGGCGGGAGTAGCGCCATGGCCTGCGCCGGTGCTTAAGATCGACGCGGGATTGCAATGGCATTGGTCGCGTTTGCTGGTGCCTTTGTTAGGGGCGCTGGTGTTGTTAGGGGCGGGGCTGTGGCTGCCGATTTCCGCGCGGCAAACGAAAGCCGCGAATTCGCCGGAGCAGCCGCAAGCGTGGAAACAACTCGCTACAGAGCTAGACATGCTGACGAAGGAGGACGTGGTGGATGAAAAGTATCTGGAAGAAACGCGCCGTAAGCTGGACGAAATGCGCTCGCAGAAAGAGGAGCAGTGGTTCAGCCACTCATCGCTGGAGGCCACGGACCATTTGAAGAAAAACCACCGCACTGAAGCAGAGCGGGTGGAGCGCGAGTTGGGACGCGCGGACAAGGCGCTCGGGAATCTCGAAAAAAACGCGGGCGCTTCCAATGAGGCGGCGAAGCAACGAATGATGGAGGAGTTCGATCAAGCGCTCGAAGGTCTTCAAAACGGCTCGATGAAACCGAATCCGCAGTTGCTTGAGCAGATGAAAAATCTGGATTTGAAAAACCTCTCTGAACTGCCGCCCGAACAACTCCAACAGCTCCGCGAGCAGATGGAAAAAAACGCCGGTAAACTCGGCGAGTGCAATGGCAAGGGCGAGGGTGAAAATTGGGATGATGAATTGTTAGGCGACGGGGAAGGGGAGGGCGAAGGCGACAAGGAAGGCAATGGCAAAGGCGGTGTGAATCGCGGCCCCGGCCATGCACCTGGCGTGCTGGGCAAGGAAAATGACGGCGTGGAAACCGGAAAAATGGAAGGCCTCGCCGCTACCGATCTTTCCCACGCCGCGCCCGGTGATCTGTTGGAACTTCAGGACGGCGAACACGAGGTGGACAAGGCTCCCTCACAGCTCAAGGCAGGCGGTAACACAGATGCCACCGGCAAGGGCGGCGACCGCGTCTGGCGCGACTCGCTCGATCCCGACGAGCAACGGGTTTTGAAACGATTCTTCGAGTAGGTTTTCGCCTGTTTTTTAACCGCGAATGGACGCGAATTTTCAGAACTGGATTTTCAAAATCTGGGCTTCCAACAAATACCCTCTTCATTCGCGTCCATTCGCGGTAAAAACACATCCCACCACCGCTGTAGCTCGCTTGCTTGCTTGATGGCCCTGCGTTTCTCGGGATTTTTTGTCGTGTGTTCCGGGTTCTGCCTGCTTGACTGCCCCCGCACGCGAAATGGCCGATAGCTCCGTAGAAGACACCCTGTTGCTGGTGGATCCCGATCTGGATTTCCTAGATTGGGCGACCAAGCATCTGACCGCGAACAACCTTCGCATCCTGCGTTGCGACAACGCTGCAAACGCGATCAAGGTGGTGGAGAAAACGACGATCAGCGTGGTAGTTGCGGCGATGGACATGGAGCCTTTCGATGGCATGGAACTGCTAGGCCGCATCCTCCAACACAGCCCGCAGACACTGGTGGTGCTCACGGCGGGTTTCCCGACCACTGGCCAGATCATTGAGGCCACGCAGCGCGGCGCGCATGACGTGTTGCGCAAGGAGTCACTCGCCTTTGAACTTCGGCCAGTGGTGGAATCCGCGCTTCAGACGCAGGATGATCGCCGCAGTGCGGACCAGCCAGCTTCCGAGCTTCCTAAAAACGATGGCCGCGTGAAAATGATCGGAGTTTCACGAGCACTACAGGAGGTTTTTAAACTGGTGGGTCGCGTGGCGAGATCGGACGCGCCCGTCCTGATCGCCGGTGAGAGCGGCACCGGCAAGGAACTCGTCGCCAAGGCGGTGCATGAATACAGCCCGCGCCGCCAGAAGGAGATGATCACCATCAACTGCGGCGCGATTCCGGAAAATTTGTTAGAGAGTGAACTCTTCGGTCACGAGAAAGGCTCGTTCACCGGAGCCATCGCCCGTCGTGCGGGTCGCTTCGAGCAGGCGGATGGCGGCACCTTGTTTCTCGATGAGATCGGCGACATGCCGCTGACGATTCAGGTGAAACTGCTGCGCGTGCTGCAAGACGGCTCGTTCTCCCGCGTGGGTGCGAATGAAACGATCACCACCGATGTGCGCATCATCGCCGCCACTCACAAGAATCTAACCGAAGAAGTGGCGGCGGGGCGTTTCCGCGAAGACCTCTACTACCGCCTCAACGTAGTGGAAATCCGCATCCCTCCGCTGCGTGAGCGTCTGGAAGACGTGCCGCTGCTCGCCGAGTTTTTCCTGCAACGCATCACCCGCAAGAACGGCATGGCGCGTATCCGACTCTCTGCGGAAGCTATCAACGCACTGCAATCCCACTCATGGCCGGGCAACGTCCGCGAGTTAGAAAACACCATCGCCCGCGCTTGTGCGCTCGCTACGTCTAACATCCTCCTGCCTGCGGACATCCCGCTCGCATCCGCACCCGGCAAGTCTCCGGCTGTGGTCTCCGCCGCCATCGACCAATTGATCAACCTCGCCCCCACCGGTGTGGACTTGCTGGACTGGGCGAAGACTGAGATCGCAGGCCGCACGCTGGACCGCGCTGATGGCGACATCAAGCAAGCCTCGCTCCTGCTGAATCTGCCGCCTGCCGAGCTGCGCAAAATCCTCACCCGCAGTCCCTGAAATGCTACGTATCCTCGATCACCCGTTGATCGCCGACGAACTCACCCGGCTACGCGAACCCGCGTGCCCCTCGCCGGAATTCCGCCAACGTCTGCGCCGCATCGCCTCGCTGATGGTCCCAGCAGTGACCGCCGATCTGGAAACCCGCGCCACGCCTTGCACCACTCCGTTAGAAATTACTTCGGGCGCGGTGTTGGCGCGCGGCATCACTCTCGTGCCCGTGCTGCGTGCCGGGCTGGTGTTTCTCGATGGCTTTCTCGACATGATTCCGCAGGCCTCCGTCGCCCACATCGGCCTCGCCCGCAACGAGCGCACGCTGCTGCCGGAATCCTACTACATGAAACATCCGCCATCGCTCGGCGAGCGGGACATCATCGTGCTCGACCCGATGCTCGCCACTGGCGGCTCCGCCGTGGAAGCCGTGCGCCGCATGAAGGAAGCGGGTGCGCGTTCGGTTTGCTTCGCATGCCTCGTCGCCGCGCCGGAAGGAGTCGCGAATCTGCACGCCTCGTTTCCAGACCTTGCAATCTTCGCCGCTGCGCTCGACCGCTGCCTCAACGAACGCGGCTACATTCTTCCCGGCCTCGGTGATGCGGGGGATCGCATGTTCGGGACGGAAGAGTGAGTGATGGGGCGTGGCTACACATGCTCGCGGCTCACGCGATTTTTACGCGCTTTTCGGCCTTGAGCATGCCGCAGCCAGCAGCCACGTCGATGCCGCGGCGTTGGCGAAAGGTGCAGGGGAAGCCAGCGGCACGCAGGATTTTCTGGAACTGATGGCCGCTGCTGCTGGCCTGGCCGGTGAAGCCACCGGTCGGGTTGAGCGGGATCAGGTTGATGTGGGCGTCGATGCCATCTAACAAACTAACGAGCCGCGCGGCGGTCCCGGGCGAGTCGTTTTTTCCGGCGATGAGTGTCCACTCGAAGAAGATGCGTCTGCCGGTGCGCGCGCCATAATCGCGGCAGGCGTCGATGAGCATTTTAAGCGGCCAGCGTTTGCTGGCGGGAACGAGTGCGGCGCGTTCTTCTTCCGTGGAGCCGTGCAGGCTGACGGCGAGACGGTAGGGGCTGTTTTCATCCGCCATGCGCTGGATGCCGGGCACCACGCCGACGGTGCTGATGGCGACTTTCGATGGACCGATGCAGATGCCGCGTGTGTCCGAAATGATGTCGAGCGCGGCCATCACGGCGTCGATGTTGTGAAGCGGCTCGCCCATGCCCATCATGACGAGATTGCGAAGGTGGCGCTTGGGTGCGATTTGCTTGAGGACGCGGCGAGCATGAAGAACTTGGGCGACGATTTCCCCGACGCGAAGATGGCGGACGAAGCCCATCTGGCCGGTGGCGCAGAAAACGCAGCCCATCGCACAACCTGCCTGGGTGCTGACGCAAACGGTGTGGCGGCCATCGTAGCCCATGAGCACGGTTTCGATCACTTGGCCGTCTTCTAACCGAAGCAGGAACTTGCGGGTGAGTCCGTCGCTGCTGCGGATCTCATCGACGACTTCCGGGACATCGAGGAAAAACGGTTTTCCTGCGCCAATGTTAGAGTCGATCCACTTGCGCAGGGGCGGGAGGAATTTTCCTGTGGAGAGGTCGGCCGCGTTGTCGCGATGGAGCGCGCGCCAGAGTGATTTGGTGTGGTGGAGGATCACGCCTTCTGCTGCCAGCGCCTCCACCATCTCGGAGAAACCGAGATCATGAAGGGAAGTGCGGAGCGCGTGAGGCATGGCGGAATCAAGGCGCTGCGGCAGGGAGGTTCAAGCCGGGATTTGGCGAGGTGGAAGTGCGGGCTTGAAACAAGAATGGATTTAGCGCAAAGGCGCAAAGGTCGCAAAGGGGCGCAGAGAAATCACAACCAAGAATCCACTTTGCGTTCCCTTTGCGGCCTTTGCGACTTCGCGGTTAATAATTGCCACATGCGCAGTTCGTTGCCTCTGGAAGTGCTGGCTTGTCAGCAGGTGCGGGGGCTGGTAGATGCTTTTTCCCATGACGGAATGGTTTTACGCAAGAGGTGGTCAGCAAAACGGGCCAGTAACATTGGAGCAACTGCGTGATCTCGCGAAAGGCGGCGGCTTAGACCCTGCGAAGGATCTGGTTTGGAATGCGACGATAAAGGACTGGACTCCTGCCGGGCAGGTGGCCGGGATATTTTCCAGCGCGGCGGCAGTGATGCCGGCTCCGGTTTCTCAGCAGCCTCCGGCGGATCCATCGAATCCCTACGCCGCACCGCAAAGCGCCTGGGTGGAGCCGGTGCATTCTTCATCCATCGCGGAAATCATCCCAGGCAGCGAGCCGCTCGATGCAGTGGCCTGCGTGAAACGCGGATTCGATCTCACGAAGCGCAAATTCGGAGACATCCTGCTGGTGGGCGTGGTGTACTTCGCACTGCTCATCGGCCTCAGCTTGGTGGTGGGAATCGTTCAGGGACTCGCCGGCGCGGTGGGACAGGGTGGGGGATTCCAGCCTGCTGCTAACGATGCAACTTCAGCACCCAGCGGAGCCGCAATGATCGCCGTGGCGATCGGAAATATCGTGAACCAAGTGTTCTCGATGTTTCTCGGTCTCGGTTTGACTCGCATCGGGCTGAATTTCGTTAGCGGCAAGCCTGTGGAAGTGGGCATGCTTTTCTCTCAAGGAGACAAGCTGCTGCGGGTGATCGGAGCCTCGATTATTTTCTTCTTCGCCGCAGGCATCGGTATGCTGCTGCTCATCATTCCGGGCGTTTACATCATGCTTCGCTACGGCCAATACATGACCGCCATCGTGGACCGCAACATGGGGATCATGGAATCGTTTTCCTACAGCTCCTCGCTCACCACGAACAACCGTCTGAACCTGTTCGTGCTCTGGCTGCTCTCGATCCCCGTCATCATCGCTGGCTTTCTCGCTTGCGGAGTGGGCCTCATTTTCGCAGGTCCGGTGGTCTGGCTGGCCTTCATGGCCGCCTACCGCTGGATGCAATACGGCCATCAA
>JANMLQ010000250.1:0-5677 GCA_031372635.1 Akkermansiaceae bacterium
GCGCCACAAGTGCCTAAAAACGCGCCGCAAAACCTCAGCAACCTGATCGACGTCAACAAGACCCTCAGCAAGAAGAACCTCCAAGAAAGCTTCAACGACGCCGCCTATTACCGCGATCAGATGCGTGCCCAGTTCTTCTACGGCAGCGCCACCCTGCGCGAGCGCGGCCTCGCCGAAGCATGGTTCTGGCACATCCTCACCCGCATCTCCAATCTCATCGCCGAGCTCGATGACATCCCGGAAGACCTCCGCGAGTTATCCTCCACGCTGGTGGATTTCTACTACGGAAACTTCTCGCTCTTCCAGTCCCTGCCGGACTCATGGGCCATCGACCAATTGTTTCCCGTCATGCCCATCCACCGTCTTGATGAGAAACCCCGCCAGCGCGCCGTGCTCGCGGACATCACCTGCGACTGCGATGGCAAGATCGATCGCTTCATCGACAAAGAGGACGTCGCAAAAATCCTTCCCCTCCATGAGCTCAAACCCAACGAGGAGTATTATGTCGCCGTCTTCCTCGTCGGTGCCTATCAGGAAACCCTCGGCGATCTCCACAACTTGTTAGGCGACACCAACGTCGTCGGCGTTCACTTGGAAAAAGGCAAGCCAGTCTATACCCATGAAGTCGAAGGCGATACCGTGGCGGACGTTCTCAGTTATGTGGAGTATGACCCGAAGGAACTCGTTTCAAAATTCCGCACCTTCGCCGAGAAAGCCGTAACCGACGGCCGCATCTCACCCAAGGAGCGCCGCGAGATTCTCGATCTCTACCGCGAGGGGCTTTCCGGCTACACCTACTTCGAGAGCTGAGGCCTATGAGCGTCAAGTCAGACCGTTTGCCGGAAATAAATGCCGTTATGGGTTTGCGTTTCCCCATCCAGTGACGGTCAGGAGTTCAAGCTTCAGCTTGCGGAGTTCAAGCTTCAGCTTGCCCATCGTGAAGACACGCTAAAGCGTGAACTCCTGACGCCCCCCCTTCGTTTCCTCACCCATCATCCACGGCATTGTAGCTTCCACCATAACCAGGGCGGTAAAGCCGCAGTGATGAGTGTTTGGCGATTTCCTGGAAATGCGCGTCGATGGCGTAAAGCCGCACGCCATCATGCATGGCGATAGAGGCGATCAGCACATCCAGCCACGGCACGGTGAGACCATTGCCGCGCAGCCGCCATGCAAGCGCGACGGCCCGGTCCCAATCCTCCTCGCGGCTCGGGCGGTAGGGACGACCGAGAAACGTTTTCCTAACAACGCACGTTCCTCCAAACGCGCACCGCCGAGAACTTCCAGTCGCACCGGTGAGCACCACTGCGCCTCGTAGGCTTCCAGCAAACCCTCGACGGCGAGTTTCACCCTCATGTCACCGTTGCGGCGGAGGCTCTCGATCCAAGCGGATGAATCTACAAGCACCATGGCCTCAGTCCGGGTAAAGGGGTGGCACCGGGTTGGCGAGATCCACGCTACCCGCATCCTCGGCAGGAGATGGGTAGTCGAATACTCCTTCCCGGATCATCCGGCCGAATTCCCGCGCCTGCTTGCGCCGCACAAACTCCGTGACCGCTCGCGCCACGGCAGGACTCTTGTTCTTATCCCCGGTGATCTTCATCAACTCGGTCAGAACCTCGTCTTCAATGTCCACGGTGATTCTCATACACGGACGCTGAACTCACTTTGCATCAAAACAAGCGCAATTTCCCCTCAATCTGATGTTGATGGCTGGGAAATTCTGCGAGTTTCCTGCGCCGCTATCACACTGAAACGAAAGCATGGTTTCCCACGTTTCACAGGCTGCGGGTCTTGGCTTGCTAGATTTCTGCGGCCCTGCCAATTTCGGCCTTACCTCACTCTTCCGCCATGTCCAAACCTCCTTTCTACGTCATTGGCCACAAGAATCCGGATACGGATGCGATCTGCTCGGCGATCGGTTACGCCACGCTGCTGCGCACTGTGGGTGAGGAGCCAAACGCCATCGCCGCCCGCTGCGGTGAGATTTCCCAACGCACCAAGTGGGTGCTGGAGCGAGCAGGACTGGATGTGCCCATTCTGATCACAGACGTCCGCACCAATGCGGGCATGATCAGCCACAACAAGGTCATCAAGGTCAGCGTTTCCGACACTTTCCTCACCGCCTACCGCCGCATGCTCGATGCACAGATTCGCTGCGTGCCCGTCGAAGATGAGGAGGGAAATCTCTGCGGCATCCTGCGTTACTTCGACCTCCTGCGGCTGCTGCTTCCCGCCGATACAGTGGGCCTCAGTGTGCGGACCGTTCACGCCTCGCTCGCCCACCTCGCGGAGACCTTGCAGGCCGATAGCCTCGGTGGAAACGGGCCGCTGCCTGAACAGGAGGAGGATCTCATCCTGCTGGTCGGTGCCTCATCCCAGGCCACTGTGGACAAGCGCCTCAAGCAGGCCACCAAGGACGGCAACATCCAGCGCTTCCTCGTCATCTGCGGTGACCGCCCCATCGTCCAACGCTACGCCATCGACAATGGCGCACGCGCCTTGCTCGTCACTGGCGGAAACGTGGTCTCGCCCGAGATTCGCGAGCTTGCGAAGAGCAAGGGCGTCATTCTGTTAGCTTGCGGCACGGACACCGCCAGCGCGTCCACGCTGATCCGTTGCTCGCGCACCGTGCGCCATGTGATGGAGCGGAATTTTGAAACGATCTGTCCCACCGAGCCGGTGTCCCGACTGCGCAAACGGCTTTCCACAGCGGATCAGGATCTATTCCCCGTCGTCGAAGCCGGCACCGGGAAAATGACCGGCGTTCTATCCAAGTCCGACCTCGTCGATCCGCAGCGCATCCGCCTCGCGCTCGTCGATCACAACGAATACGCCCAAGCCGTCAACGGAGTGGAAGAAGCCGAGATCACCGAAGTCATCGACCACCACCGCCTCGCCGGCGACCTCGTTTCGCGCGAGCCGATCCGCTACCTCAACGAGCCAGTTGGCTCCACTTGCACACTCGTCGGTCGCAAGTTCTTCCACCGCGGGCTGATGCCGCCACCCGGCGTGGCGATGTGCCTCTGCGGCGGCATCGTTTCAGACACGCTCTGCCTCACCTCGCCGACTACGACTTTGCTGGATCGCGAAATGCTAACCTGGCTCAGCGGCGTGGCGGGCGTGGACCCCAAGACATTCACCGAGGAATTCTTCGCAGTCGGCTCGCTGATCGCCAACGGCACGCCGGAGGAAATCCTCAACGCTGACCGCAAGGAGTTCACCGAGCAGGGCCACACCGTCAGCATTTCCCAAGTGGAAGAGCGCGACCTGCACGGCTTCGCAGCGCGCCGCAAGGATCTCGAAGGGGTGCTCACACAACTCCACGCCGGCAAGAAGTATGACCTCACCATCCTCGCCATCACCGATGTCGCGCTGCATCACAGCATGATCCTCGCTGTCGGAAATGAGGCCATGCTATCGCAGCTTCCCTTCGAGCGGGTGGATGAGACCTTGTTCCATGCGCCCGGCGTAGTCAGCCGCAAGCGCCAGATCTTCCCCGCCGTGTGCGAGGCGATCCAGCACTCGCGCTAAGGTTTCGGATTTCCGGAAAACGATGCCTGAGGCGCTCAATTACCGCTGCCCCTTCTGCGACCGCGAAGTGCGCGTCGGCAAACCCTGCCCCGGCTGCGCGAAAAAATCCGTTAGAAAACTCGCCCGCAAATCCTGGGAACAAGAACACAGCGCCGACGGTCTCGATCTTCCCGATGAAGACTTCGATTACGACGACTTCATCGCACGCGAGTTCGGTAAAGCATCGCACCAGAAGACCGGCATCAAGTGGTACTGGTGGCTGCTCGCCGTGCTGGTGCTCGCAGGCATGATCGCCGGGGTGATTATTGTTTGAGGCATTAGCCCGAACGCCATTAGGTTTCGATCTTGTCGGCTTGTTTCTTGATCCCGGTAGGGATCGCGGAAATTAGCCGGTGGCGCAAGCCACCGGAACCGCGCGCGAAATGATTCAGCCCCGGAGGGCAAGCACTTCAAGTTAAGGGCCAAGGAGGGGCGGACTCCGATCCGCCCCAGCCCATGAAAAGCCAAAGAACGGAGGATAACCGCTCCTCTTTGGCATTTCATGGGCATCGGCGATTCGGAGATCGCGGCTCCTTGTGAGTGAGAAATGCGGGCCACGATCTGGAATGCGCCGCTTCAATTTCCGGAGATCAGATGGATTCTCCGGGTTTCACTTCGCCCTGTCTGCGGCGGTTGTTCGCAAGCGTACGCATCCGCAGCGTGCGCACTGGCAGGTGGTGCGGAAGGAACATCGAGAGTAGATGCACGATCGGATAGGAGCACAAAGCCATCAGCAGTCCCAGTGCGGGAAAGCCGACCATGAAATTGCTAACAGAAATTTCACCCACACCGGGCAGGTGCATGCTGGCCTTCGCGAGCAGAGGAGGGATGGGGATTTTAAACGTATCGATCAACCATTGGCCGAGGCTGATCTGGGCGAGCCAGAACGGCACGTTGGTGAGAGGATTGCTGATGAAGCATGCCGCCATTGCCATCGGCACGTTGGCGCGCATCAGCATCGCGAAGATGGCCGCGAAGATCGACTGCGGGATGAAGGGGACCATCGAGAAGAACAGCCCGATCGCCAGCCCGGTGGCGACGGTATCCCGGCACGGCATCCACAGGCTGCGATGGAACAGCGGCCGGGAAAACGACTGCCACCATTTGCGGTGGCGCAGTTTCCGATGCCGGAGTGTTCTGAAGGCTTGGCGGACCAGTCTGAGGTAGCGTTTCTTCATGCGGGGGTGAATCCCGCGCGGAACATCCACCCACAAGGCCGGACAAGCAACCCGCAAATGCTTTCAGCGCTGACGCAGAAAAAATGATTTCAACGAAACGCAGAGGCGCGAAGAACGCAGAGAAAAGCGCTAAGTGATAAAGGTTTGGCTTTGGATCAAGATGATGACCGCCCTCTCTCATCCTCCGCGAAATCCTTTGCGATCTCAGCGTCTCTGCGTTTCGATTTTATCACCACCAGAAGAGCTTGGATTCGTCAGCCCCGCAAATGCCTTGCCGCATTGACCATCGCTCCGCAGAGTGCGCGCGAAATTATGGCTCCATGGCAAGCATTCCTCCTCGGCGTGATCGAAGGCATCACTGAATACCTACCGATCAGTTCCACCGGCCACCTGCTCGTCGCACAGCATCTGATGGGCATCGGCGTGAAGACCGCGCTCGATAAAGCAGCGGCGGACACTTTTGCCATTTGTATTCAAGGCGGTGCCATTCTCGCGGTCGTCGGATTGTATTACAAACGTGTGATGCAGATGATCCGTGGCGTGCTTGGACAGGATGCGGAGGGACTCAGGCTCGCGATTTCCATCGTCATTGGCTTCCTGCCCGCTGCGGTGATCGGCATGGCTGCGAACGATTGGATCGAAGAGAAACTTTTCGGCATGTGGCCGGTCGTTTTCGCATGGGTCTTCGGCGGTGTGATGATCCTCGCCGCCACTTGGTGGACGAAGCGTAACGGGAAACGCAGCGAGGGAATGGAACTCTAGGAACTCACCTGGAAGATGGCGCACGTCATCGGCTTCATGCAATGCGTGGCGATGTGGCCCGGCACCAGCCGCAGCTTGATGACCATCGTCGGCGGTCTGCTCGTTGGCCTCTCGGTGCGCGCGGCGGTGGAGTATTCGTTTTTGTTAGGAGTGCTCACGCTCAC
>JANMLQ010000260.1:0-12193 GCA_031372635.1 Akkermansiaceae bacterium
ACCGGCGAGGAGCTTGGCGCGGTGTTCCTCGAAGGTGTCGGAGATGTATTTGAGGAAGATGAGGCCGAGGACGACGTGCTTGTATTCCGCCGCGTCCATGTTGTTGCGCAGCTTGTCAGCGGTGAGCCAGAGCTTGGCCTCAAAGCCGATGGTGGCGGTGCTGGAAGAGGCGGCGGTGAAGGCTTTGCGTTTGGCGGGCATGGAATGGCGGCAGGCTAACCGGGAGAAACAGGGATTTGGAAGGAAAAAGCCCCCCCGGCGTCGCGGGGGACGCCGGGGTTAGGATGATCACCCATTTCATGTGAATCAGCTCCGGAACGAATCCCCACCGCCGCCGATCTTCGCATAAACCGGGGCTGACAGGACGATGCAGCCGACGGAAATGGCCAGCATGAAGAGCTTGGTGGAGCCGAATTCCGGGCTGACGACAAAGGTTCCGAGGATGCCGATGCCCTCTGACAAGGCCAGCCCGATGATCATGGCGGGCAGTTTCTTCTCCAAGCTGCCGATGCGCGGGATTACGACAAACCGCACGATCATCGCCATCATTCCCATTCCCAGCGCCAGTCCTTGAAACAGCACCGGCCCCTCGCCCTTGTCCACGCCCGACGGAATGCCGCCACCAGCAAAAAACTGGATTACCAGCAGGCCACTCAGGATTGAGAACCAAAGAACCCAGAAAACGATGACCTGTGATGACTGCGGCGTGCCTTGTGAATTCATGCGCGGAGGATGAACGCTGAGTTTCACCGGCGCAAGCGTGCTTTCCGGCAGAAGAATTACCCCGGCGTTCATCACTCGAATTAGCCCCAAACCTTGTGTTTGCAACTCTTGTTGAAACGATCATTTGAATTCAGATCACAAACGACCGATTTATTCTGAAAGCCACACGGAATGAGCATGTGAGTAAAATTATTAACGACAGATATTGAATGCCTTATGCAACTTTTTAAGGAATTACAATTCCTCGAACACACGAAACAGAAAGCGGTCTGCTTAAGCAAAAGCCGCAGTTCAGCTCAAGCAAACTCAGTTTCCTGATCCGGCGGCAGCAGGCCAAGCTCGACGAGAAAGCGGTCGGCTGAGGCGATGGTCAGCTCGAAGTTCTTGTGGCTGACGTTGAAGTTGAAAAAACTGTGATCGGCGCGCTCGAAGTCGATGAGTTCGCAGGAATTCCCCCAGAAACGCATCTTGCGGCGGAAACGCTCCGCTTCATCGAAAGGGGTGATCCGGTCGGATTTGCCATGAAACATCAGCACCGGCGGCAATTTGCGCCGCACCAGATGACTGGGACTGAGCTGCTTGGCGGCCTTCATGTCGGGAAAGCGGTCTGCGGCACTGCCTTTGACTGCGGTATTGAGCAGAGCGCTGAAGAGGAGCAGCGCCTGCGGGCGGCAGTCCAAGCCATCCACAGTCGGCATTTGTTTCGCCCTGGGCATGGTGGACAGCAGCGCCAGAAAGGCTCCGCCACCGGCACCGCCGATCACGACGCGGTCCGGATCGAGGTTGAAAGTGTCCGCATTGTGACGCAGCCAGCGGATCAGATCGCGCGCGTCCTCGATGGCTTCCAGTGGGCCGGTGCCGTTTCGGGCCGAGGTCCGTGTTTCTGCCGCCACGGCGACTGCGCCACGACTGGCAAAGTGCAGGCACTGCGGTACGAACTGCGTGGGCGTCGGCGAATCCCAAAAGCCTCCGTGGAAGAAAACCACGACCGGACGGGCTTGCGTGGCTCCGTTTTCAGGAAAAAAAACGTGCGCCTGCACTGGACCCTGCGGCCGTTCCTGATAGACGTAAGTCGCCGCATCTTTGAGAACTTCACGGTCGCGCGCCTCGCCGATCGGCGCCACTCTCTGCAAGATACTACTCATACCGGGGGACTGGCCAACACTGATCGTCAGCGGCCTGCAATTTGTTTGTTGTGAAACCGCCCGTCTTGTCCAATCGTTTCGCGCATGAATCGTATGATTTGCCCGTTTTTGTGGATTCTGACGCTGTTTGCTAACGCTCAGGACGATCCGCGCACCGCACTGGAAAGCACTTACAACACCTGGCGGGACGCGATGGTCCGCAAGGATGCGGCGGCCTGGCAGAAAGTGACCGCCGAGCACCGCCGCATGGAGGTGAAAAACCGGATTCTATCGGAAAAACGCCGCTTTCCGGCCACCGTGTTTGATCTGCCAGCTCCGCCACCTGCAATCACCGGGCTCAAGTTTCTCGAAGCCAAACAGAACGGAGCGACTGCCAAGGCATCGTATTTCGGAAAGATCGACTTCGGCGTCGGTGGCAAGCCGACCGACAACCTGCTGGTGCTGTCCTTCGTCCGTGGCGCTGGTGGATGGCTCTATGATCGTGCGGATTTCGTGAACTTGGCCGCCTTGCAGGCAGTCCGCAAGGAACTCGCGGCAGGGGATCTCAAGTATCTGAAGGAAACCCCGGAAGCGCAGCCCTCAGGCGTGGTCCCGCCGACTCCGATCGAGGCCCGGCCTGCAAAATACATCGCCAAGCTTTACGTGTTTTGCCCAGGGCGCGAAGTGCAGGTTCAGGTGAACAAGATCAGCCGCCATCGGTTCGCGAATACCAAAGAGGCGGAAATCGTCGTCGGCGGAGCGGTGGATGGCCCGAACGAGGTCCAGTTTTCCACAAAGAAGCTCGAAGGCGGAACCGGCACCGAAGCTATGACCGTCCGGGTTTACCTGATGTCAGAGGTGGAAGGCGTGCAACCGATCAAGGCCTTTGAATACCAAGTGGCCGAGGGCATCGCTCCGAAACCGTTTGGCACGGAGAATTTCGTGCTCAACGCGGCCATGGTCGCCAAACTCACCAAGCGTTGAGGCTGCTGAGGCGTGATCCGAATCTGTGAGCCTTCCAAAAGAGGTGTGCCCACAGACTTGATCGCTGCCAGCCACCAGCAATCGGGGCGGATTCGAATCCTGTGAATCAAGCTGACCCGCACTTTTGGATTCCGCATTACACACATTGTAACAAGTTTACACTGTGAGCCAACCAACGCAAAGCAACTTGAGCGAACTGCAAGGCCAGATCAGCCAGATCGTTGCCACCGGTGAAGCCTCTCTGGCATACTCATGAACCGTGAAACGCTCGTCGATCAAGCAAACGCAGGCCGCATGTGACTCTAATTCGGTGCCGACTCCGAATGGACCCACACTGATTCCACAAGCCAAGCCACCCGCAAAGAATTCCAACTCCCTACCATCCGGGCATTCATCGGTTGATGCACAAACACCCCCGCAACCAATTTCCCCAATTCAACGATCCAAGCTGGGAGTTCAAAATTCCAGCGCATGGGTGGGCAGGAGTGTCCACCTTCCTTAGCGAGTATCGCATGGCAGCCACAGCAGTGCCACCTGATCGACCTTCACGTCGGATTTCGCGGGCTTGAGGGATTCGGTTTCGAGGGCGAGAGCTGAGAGTTCGTAGGAGGCGGTGATTTTGGTGATCTCGGCTTCGAGCTCGGACTGGAGTTGTTGGATCTCGCCGCTGATGTCGATGATCTTCGTATTGGCGGTGGTGACATCCTGGTGCTGCTTGTAGGCACTGGTGGCCTTGCCTATGGCGGATGATCCACGGGTGAGAGTGCCCATGCCGACTTTTCTACCGAAGAGACCTCCTAGGATTCCGCCGAGAACGGAGACACCGGCCTGCATGTTGGCGGCGTTTGCTTCGGCTTTCTGTTTGGCGAGCTGGCCTTCTGCGGTGCGGAGTTTGTTATCGAGGGCTTCGAGTTTCTTGGCGGTGGCTGCGCGGAGTTTTTCGGTAGCGGCATCCCTCGCTTCGCGCGCCTCGTGAGCGAGACGGGCGCGGAAGTCGCCCTCGCTTTCTCCGAGTTTGGACCATGCCTTGAGCGACGGACAGGTGAATAGATCCGCGCGCTCGTTGCGATGAAGCCACTCCGCGAAATCCTTCTCCACCTGCTTGTAGTTCGCAGCGTTCATCGCGAATCCCGGAAGCTCCGCAAAGGCGGCTCCGGCGGCGGGTTCTCCCCTGCCCTCGCTGATTCTAACGGGTGGCGGCACCTGCGTATCCCAGTCGATACCTTTGGCGAGAATCGGGTTCACCAGTTGGATGCTGCGGCTGTCATCCACGCCTGCTTTGCTTGAGGAAAAATGCACCGTGCCGGAGCGCAGCAGATGAGGCTGATAGATGACGTCTCCGCCGCCTGCGGATGTGATGAAAATTTCCTTCACGCCCGCGCCCACGGCAGGTCGGGCGGATGCGGACGGTGCGGATATGCCGGGCATAGCCATCGGATTTGCTTCGGCGGCGAGCGTTGACTTGGATGCGCCGAAATCCGCGCGCTTTGGATCCATCAGCGTCTTGATCTGCGTGCGGGTGAGCGGGCCGGTGAGATAACTCATTACCCAGCGCACATGGAAAAGCACGGGGCCGTCTTCGTGGACGTTGTTCATGAGGAAGATGCGGTTGCCGAGACCGGAGATGAGTTTTTCCATCGAACTGCGATCGAACTTCGAATTCTGGGAACCGGCGGCTCCTTCGAGTCCGTCTAGTACGCGTAGCTTGTCGCGCTCGGTTTGCAGGCGTCCGAGGAACCAGGTGCCGATGTTAGAGAGCGCCTTGTAATCGAGATCCACCGGGTTCTGTGTCGCTAACAAACACCCGAGCCCGAAGGCGCGTCCTTGTTTCAACATCGTCATCATCGGCTTCTTCGATGGCGGGTTCTGCGATGGCGGCAGGTAGCCGTAGATCTCATCCATGTAGAGCAACGCACGCAACGAGGTGGTGCCGTTTTGCGTGCGCATCCAGCCGAGCATCTGATTGAGCAATAGGCTGACGAAGAACATGCGGTCCGTGTCGCTGAGATGGGCGATGGAGAAAATCGAAATGCGCGGTTTCCCGGCGGGTGTATGCAGCATCTTCGCGATGTCCAGCGCCGGGCCTTCCAGCCATATCGAAAAGCCCGGCGAGGCTAACAGGTTGTTGAACTTGAGAGCCAGCGCTTGGCGGGCTTTCTCCGGCATGAATGTTTCGAGATCAAGGATGCCCACCTTATCGAAGGCCGGTCTCTGGATGTGCCGCACCAGTGTCTCCAGCGTGAGGTTCTGCCCACTCGCCCAAGCCTTTTGGAAAATCGTGGAAACCAGCACGGCTTCAGGACTTTCGGATGGCTCATCAGCAACACCCACTAGAACCAACAGTGAAGTCACCGTGCTGACAATCCGCTCCCCTAACAACTCCCCATCATCCATGATCTCGAATGGCGGCACCTCTAGTGAGCTGAGGATGGAAACCGGAATACCTGCCTTGCTGCCGGGCGTGAAGACATTGATGTCCACCTTATCCCGCAGTTGAGTGATGCGCTCTGGCGATTGTCCCCAGTCGGCGAGTCCGGCTTTCCATGTGCCGGCAGTTTTTTCCGCATGCTCATCCGGTGTGATGCCTTTCTTCGTGGCGTCGTCCTCGTTGATCCATGGGCGGAAACTTTTCGCATCCAGATCAGGAAACATCAGCAGCAGGTTGGAGATGTCCCCCTTCGGATCGATGACGATGGCAGGGATGTTGTCCATTGCAGCTTCCTCTAACAGCGCGAGACAGAGTCCAGTTTTTCCCGAACCCGTCATGCCAAGCACCACGCCGTGGGTGACGAGATCCTTGGAATCGTAGAGCAGTAATTCGTCGCTGACTTGCTTCGCATCAAGGTCATAGCCCCGACCAAGGTAAAACTGCCCGAGTTTCTCGTAGTCCGAAGGATTGGCGCTCATGATGTCCCGATGCTGCAAGAAACACCGGAACACTCCAGCAGGAAAATGCACAGGCCAGTAGCACTCCACCCTTCTCCCAAAATTCATGTCTTCTTCATTCCCAAACGCGTTTCGCCTGCTAGCTTCCGACTCAATTCAAACCATGGACCACGCCACCGAAACGGAAGTCACCGAAGCCGCCAAGCACCTCCGCTCGCTTTCCAGCGCACTAAACCAAGTGCTCTTCGGCCAACAGGAACTCATCGACCTCGTCATCGCCGGCGTGCTGGCGCGCGGGCACATTCTGTTGGAAGGTCTGCCGGGCTTGGGGAAAACCGAGTTGGTCAAGGGGCTCTCGAAACTCCTGCATCTAGGAACCAAGCGCGTGCAGTTCACACCGGACCTGCTGCCGGGAGACATCACGGGAAATCCGGTGCTGCAAGAAGTCGATGGCCGCCGCGAGTTCGTATTCCAGCCCGGCCCGCTCTTCACCAACATCGTGCTGGCCGATGAAATCAACCGCGCATCCCCCAAGACCCAGTCCGCTTTGTTAGAAGCGATGCAGGAACGCCGCGTCACCGTGCTTGGCAAGACCCACGAGCTGCCGAAGCCGTTCTTCGTGCTCGCCACCCAAAACCCGATCGAACTCGAAGGCACTTACCCGCTGCCCGAGGCGCAGCTCGACCGTTTCCTCTTCAAACTCGAAGTCACACGAAACGACGTGGCCACCCTGCAACGCATCGTTTCCCATCGCGAACTCGGCACCGAGCCGCAAGTCGATCCTGTGATGACTGCGGAGACCTTCAACTCGCTGTTAGAACTGACCCGCCGCATTTATCTGCCGGACGTGGTGGCAAACTACATCGCCCGCCTTGTGGATGCCACGCATCCGGGCCAGTCCGCCGCATCAAAGGGCATTCGCTATGGCTCCAGTCCGCGCGCCGCACTCGCGCTCGCCTCCGGTGCCAAGGCCCGCGCACTGATGCAGGAGCGTACGCACGCGAGTTTCGAAGATGTGAAAGCCATCGCCGCCGCAGTGCTGCGCCACCGCATCGTGCTGGACTACAACGCGAGAGTGGAGGGCCGCACGACGGCGGACATCCTGCGCGACTTGCTAGAAGAAGTGCCGTTCCAAAGCACTGCGACGCCGAAAATCCTTAGCACGAAATCCTGAGCACCCAATCACCATGCGTCCGTTTCTATTTCTGCTAGGTCTGATCGTTCCGCTTTCCGCACAGGAAACGATGATCCGCGAGGTGTATGACGTGAAGACCGACACCCACGTGGAAGTGCTCGCGCTTTTCACCCAACCCTCGCGCGGCGGCTTCATGCCCGTGCGGGTGAAGATCGCCAACAACCTTCTCAACGCGCGCACCATCCAGCTTAGTTTCCAAAGCTCGGTGAACTACGACCAACGCCTACAATGCCGCTCGTCGTTCTCGATCACCGCTGGTGCTGAAAAAACAGTGACGCAGGATTTGATGGTTCCGCTCACCACCGGCAACGCGACACACGGCGATTCGATCAGTCTCAACGTGGAACTCGGCGGCTCGCTCGGCAGCGCCTCCAATACCGTCCGCGCGGAGACCAGCGCGTCACTGCCCGCAGTGCTGATGAGCGAGGCGCTCTTCACGCCGAACGCCTCGGTGCTGGACGCGGAGGCGAAAAAACGATCCGGCACCAGTTATGGCAACCACAACTTCGCAGGAAAATTCGATCCCAAACAACTGCCCGATAACTGGCTGGCCTTCTCCGGTTATGACAGCGTGCTGATGACCGACACCGATTGGACCAACGTCCCTGCCGGTGCGCGCAATGCCATTCTCTCATGGGTGAACCTCGGTGGGCAGCTTGTCGTTTTCGCCACCGGCTCGTCCGAATCGGTAGCGGGTCTGCCCAAAGATCCAGGCTACGGCACTTGCAAACAAGTCACTATTAGCTCCGACCTCAAACTCGGTCCAAACTTGACGCTGGATCTGGTGATGAAACACAACCCCGTCCGCACACGCGCGGTCTCCACCCGCAGTGACTACAATGGTGCGTGGCCACTGCAAGCTCACTTCGGCAGTCAGGCATTCAATTACGCGATCTTCATCGCAGTGCTCGTGGTCTTCGGCATCCTCGTCGGGCCGGTGAACTTGTTCGTTTTCGCGAAGTCCGGCCAACGCCACCGGCTCTTCGTCACCACGCCGCTCATCTCGCTGGGAGCGAGTCTGATCCTCATCGCCCTCATCATCTTCCAAGATGGCTTCGGCGGTAACGGCATGCGCCGTGTGCTGATGGAAGTCCGTGCGGACGCAGGACAGAATGCCGCGTTTCTCCATCAAGAACAATTCAGCCGCACTGGCATTCTAACGGGTTCGCGCTTCAACGTGGACCCAGCCTGCATGTTCTCGCCGGTGCCCATTGCCAGAAGCCGTTGGTCGCGCTTCACCGATGACAACAACGCGCGCGGCAGCTTCAACATCCAGCCCGGCGGAGGAAAAATGGAAGCCACCGGCGACTGGTGGCAAAGCCGTTCCGAGCACGGCCATGCACTCACCGCAGTGACTCCCACTCGAGGCCGCATCGAAGCAGGAACCACGCCGAACACCTTCGTCTCAACTTTTGATTTTCCGTTAGATACCCTGTATTACCTCGATGAAGCCAAGCAGTGGCATCGCGCGGAATCCATCGCCACTGGGAAACCGTTCACGCTGACTGCCATCGACGCCACCATGGCGGAACCCGCGCTCGCCGCCGAGGCCAACGCCTTCGCAGTCCGCAATCGCGAATTGCTGGAACGCGCCAAGAACCGCCCCGGCCACTACATCGCCGTCACCAGTCAGGCTCCCGGCATCAACACCCACCCCGGCATGCGTTGGAAGGAAACCCGCACCGTCATCACCGGTCCCGTCACCAAGCCGTGAGATTTCAAATCTCAAATTTCAAATCTCCCTTCTCCAATGTCCGCCCTCAAAGTCAATAACCTCTTCCGCTACTTCGGCCAGCTCCAGGCAGTCAATGGCGTGACCTTCGAGATCCCGCACGGCTCGGTTTGTGGCTTCGTCGGCGCGAATGGCGCAGGCAAGACCACGACGATGCGCATTCTCGCCACGCTCGACTACCCCACGCTCGGCAGCGCGGAAGTTTGCGGCATCAACGTCGTGCATCGGCCTGCCGAAGTGCGCAGGCTGATCGGCTGGATGCCGGATCATTTCGGAAACTACGATCACATGACCGTGCTCGAGTATCTCGATTTCTACGCGCGTGCGCTCGGTTACAAAGGCAAGGAGCGCCGCCAACGAATTCAGGAAGTCATGGACTTCACCGATCTCGTCCCACTCGCAGATCGCTTTTCTAACAAGCTCTCCAAAGGCATGACCCAGCGCCTCGGACTGGGCCGCGCGCTGCTGCATGATCCGCAGGTGCTCATCATGGACGAGCCCGCCGCCGGTCTTGATCCGAAAGCCCGCGTGGAACTCAAGCACCTCATCCGCGTGCTCGCTCAGGAGGGAAAAACCATTTTCATCTCCTCCCACATCCTCTCCGAACTTGGCGAGATGTGCGACTCCCTGCTCTTCATCAACAACGGCCGCATCGTCCACCACGGCGATGCCGAAACACTCAAGCGCGGCTCCGACAGCGTCGGCGGCGTGCTCTACGATGTGCAGATCGACGGCGACCCGCAGTCGCTCTCCGACTGGTGCGTGCTCCAGCCCAACATCGAGTTTCTCGAAGCCCGTAAACACGGCGGTCGCATCCGCATCGACACCCAAGATCCCGCCAAAGCCGCTGATGTGCTCGCCCGCATGGTCCGCGATGGCATGCGCATCACCGAGTTCCACCGCGAGCAGCGCAATCTGGAAGACGCCTTCATCGACATCCTAGGCCGCATCGACAAAGGCCAGGAAGCCATCGCGCCACCGCCGCTGCCGTTAGAAAAGTCGATGGTTGAGAGTTGATGGTTGATGGTTGATGGAAAGAAGCCACAGACAAGCCACCCTCAACTCTTCACTATCAACCATCAACTTTCAACTATCAACCTCTTCCCCATGCCCACCCCCGTCACCCACCTATCCGATTTCCCCGACCGCTTGTCACCGATGTTGGTGAAGGAGCTGCGCCAAGGCTTGCGTGCGAAGACATTCATCGTGCTCTTCCTCGCCTTGCAGATTTTCCTCGCGGTGATGCTGCTATCGGCTGCAGCCAGCTCCACTTCAGATCATGTCGGCTCGGTGATTTCAGGCATCATCTTCTCCTTCTTCGCCGCCGCCGTGCTGATCGTGCAGCCACTGCGCGGCATCGGAGCGTTATCCTCGGAAGTGAAGGGCAACACCATCGACATGATGGTGCTCACCCGCCTCAGCGCATGGCGCATCGTTTATGGAAAATGGGTGGCCATCGTCGGCCAATCCGCGCTGCTCTTCACCACCATCATCCCCTATCTGATCCTACGCTACTTCTTCGGCGGCATGAATCTTTTCGCGGAGATTCTTTGTCTAGTGCTGATTTTTCTCACCTCGATGGCGCTCACCGCAGTGACCGTCGGACTTTCCGGCTGCAATTCAGTCATCATCCGCTCTTTGATCCCGGTATTGGGCCTGCCGATCGCGTTGTGGATGTTGTCGATGTCCTTTCTCTTCCGCAGCATGGGGGGGGGCAATGACTTCATGGAAGTATTCTCGCTGGACACCACGGAGTACCGCATTGGCGTGGCTGTTTACGTTCTGTGCATCGCATACATCGGCGGCTCATTGCTTACCTTAGGAGCCTCATTGATCGCCCCTTCTGCGGAAAACCATTCGATCATCCGGCGGCTGGTGGCGCTCGGGTTATTGATGACGTTGCCTGTAATCTGGATGTTCGATGCCGTCGATGTAGGCGTCTTTGGCGTGCTGGCAATTGTGATTTCAGCACCCGCCATCATCATCGCACTCACAGAATCCGCGCAGCTCGTCCAGCCGGTGTGCAAGCCTTTCGTGAAGTGCGGCCCCATCGGCAAAGCCATCGGCTGGCTACTCTACCCGTGTTGGGAATCAGGCGTGTTGTTTGCCCTGCTCACAGCGATCACGGCGATCGCGATTGTCTTCGGAATCACTATGCAGAGATACTGGGATATGGAAGTAGCCATAGTGATCCTCTCATTCGCTGGTGGGCTGTTTTTCCCAGCAGTGTGGCAGACGTTTTTTTTCCGTGGAGACGGCCAGCGTATCGCCCACTACTTGCTACTGCTTGTCGGATCGTTCGTGATGCTGGGCATTCTGGCAGTTCTATCAGCATCCATGAACAGCAGCACCTTTCTCTGGTTCTTCGTCTGGAATCCACTCGCATTCATTCCCCTGACTGCGGGCCGTCATCTTGAGAGGGATTTCATCCTCACTCTGGTTTCGTTGGTGGATGTGTTGCTCATGGTCATTCTGTTAGCCCGAGTCTTCATCGAGATCCGTAAATCCGCGACCGTTATCCGTGAAACGGAAGCCTCACTGAAAAACGCAGGCTGATGGACCTTTCCGCACTGCAACAGGCCCACGGCTCGGCGCTCGCGGCTGCCGCCCGGCTGCGACTGCCACTGCGCTCCCGCTCGTGGCAAGGCCAGGCCGGCGAGTTCGCGGGTAGCGGCACGGGTTCATCATTGGATTTCCAGGACCACCGCGCCTATTCGCCCGGTGACGATCCCCGCCACATCAACTGGCAGGCTTTCGCCCGCACCGGCAGCTACACGATGAAAATCTTCCGCGAAGAAGTGCGCCCCGTGGTCGATCTGATCCTCGATGCCTCGGACTCGATGTTCTTCGAGGAACGCAAAGCCATGAGAAGCGCCGAGCTTTTCTACTTCATCAGCGAAAGCTGCGCGGCGGCTGGAGCATCACTGTCCGTCCACGTCGTGCGTGGTGATAACGCGGCTCCGCTCGATCCCGCCTCGCTGCGCACCCACCGCTGGCATGAGACTGCACTCGCACTTCCTTCTGCGGATGCCGCAGCAGTTCCGAATCTTGCGATGGTGCCGCTGCGTGCCAACGCGATCCGAGTTTTCCTATCAGATCTGCTTTTTCCCGGTGATCCCGAGCCACTACTCCGCCATCTCGGCCAGCGCCACGGCAACATCGTCATCTTCTCACCATGGCTCGAATCCGAAGCGCGCCCCGACTGGTCAGGAAACTACGAGTTCATCGATCCCGAGCGCCGCACACGCCACGCGCACCGCATCGAGCCAGTCACGCTGCGACGTTATCTCGAATCCTACGCCCATCATTTCTCACTCTGGAAAAACGCCGCCCGCCGCCACCAAGCCGCCTTTGCCCGCATCCCCGCAGAAGAAGAACTCGTCCCCGCCTTATTCCGCGAAGCCGTGCCTGCAAGGGCGTTGGAGAGTGTGTGAAACCAAAAGAAGATTTATGGCAGAATCATTTTCAGCAGAATCATCGAAGAGTGGCGGCGGTTTGCAACCGCCATGCCCATCAACAGGCAATGGAACGGCATGGCGGTTGCAAACC